>NZ_JABUZA010000009.1 GCF_014897985.1 Halomonas colorata | reverse complement strand
ATAACGGCTGGAGCAACTGATGAAATGCGGTGTTATGATGAGACAAAGCCTGAATCCTTTATGAGTAGAGTGTTTGGGCGCACTCTCATTTTACTCACTTGGATCCAGGCTTTTTCATTTATTAATGTTTATGGGACAGCAGTGGCCTAAACCCCAGTTTGGTTTTCCCGGCCTATCACCCGGTGATCGCTGGTGTTTATGCGCCAGCCGTTGGCAGCAGGCGGCTAACGTGGGGGTGGCGCCGCCGGTCATTTTATCCGGAACGCATGAGAAAGCGCTTGAAGTAACCACCCTGAACATTCTGCGCCAACACGCCCTGGATTTGGTTTATTAGTGCCTTGCGGCTGTCGAGAATAACCGTAGTAAATGACTGTCGTGAAGAACTGTTGTGAAGAACTGTTTTGAAGAACTGCATGAACGACGGCAACTGCTTTAGACGTCACTGATGCTTTACACCTCCTCCCCAGGCTAGGATAGTAGCCCTACCGACAGGGGCGCTTGAGATCATCGAGCTGAGACGCACCCTTTGAACCTGAACCGGATAATACCGGCGTAGGAAGTCGCGGTGTCGTTTCGCACCCGATCTACGCTGTGAGGTGGCTATGACATCACTCCCGCTTGGCGAGGCTCTCTTCGCCGTGCAACGCACGACACCGCTGGTGCACTGTATTACCAATTTTGTGGCAATGAACAGCACCGCTAACTGCCTGTTAGCGGTGGGCGCCTCCCCCGCCATGCTGCATGCCGTCGAGGAAGTTGCCGAATTTACCCGCTTGGCCGGGGCGCTCTCGATCAATATTGGCACGCCTTCGCCAACCTGGGCCGAGGGCATGCAGCAGGCGACGAAGGCAGCGCAGGAAAATAACACCCCGTGGGTATTTGATCCGGTTGCCGTGGGCGCTACACGCTACCGGCAAACTCTTTCCCAGCAGTTGCTGGCGTTTTCACCCAGCGTGATTCGGGGCAACGCTTCAGAAATTATCGCGCTGACGGGCCTGACCCACCAGGGTCGAGGCGTCGATGCCACGGCTTCAATCGACGAGGCGCGTGACGCCGCTATTATCCTGGCTAACCGGCAAGGCTGTATTGTCGCCATGACCGGCGAGCATGACTTCGTGACCGATGGCACCCAGCACTGGCGGCTAACCGGCGGGCATTCGTTAATGCCACGTGTAACTACTCTTGGCTGTGCATTGAGCGCCACCGTAGCGGCATTTATCGCCACCCGGCCTGAAACACCGTTAGTGGCGACCGTGGCGGCACTGGCAAGCTTTGGCGTGGCAGGCGAGCGCGCAGGAGCGCTGGCAACCGGCCCCGGCAGCTTCCAAGTGGCGCTTCTGGATGCGCTTTATCAACTGACGCCAAGCGATCTTGATACGTTCACCGGCCTGGAGAAAGGTTAAATGCACTTTGATCTTTCGCTCTATCTGGTGACGGATGCCCGCTTATGCCAACCCTATGGCCTTGAGCGCACGGTCGTTGAAGCCGTCGAGGGTGGCGTAAGCTTTGTTCAGCTGCGTGATAAGCAGGCAAGCGATGCCGATATGATTAAGCAGGCTAAACGCCTCAAGGCCGCCCTGGCCGGTAGCAGTGTGCCGCTGGTGATTAATGACCGCTTGGTGGTCGCGCTGGAAAGCGGTGCGGATGGGCTACACGTCGGGCAAAGCGATACCGCCGCTCAACAGGCGCGCACCGCAATGGGGCCAGACGCTATTATCGGGCTTTCCATTAACACGCTTGCGCAGCTTCAAGCGGCCCCGGTAGAGCTTTTAGACTATGTGGGACTGGGCCCGGTGTTTGCCACGCAGAGCAAACGTGACCATGCGCTCCCTATCGGGTTTGAGGGCCTTGCGCAGCTGGCAGCTGCCTCACCGCTGCCCAGCGTTGCCATCGGTGGGTTAAAGGCCGACCATAGCGAGCAGGTCTTCCGTGCCGGTACAAATGGGCTGGCGGTTATTTCAGCTATTTGCGGCCAGCCCGCCCCTTATCAGGCCGCTCGCCTTTTTACCCGGCCCAGCCTTTAAGTGACGTGATTTTATGCATCAGCTTGAGCCGATAGTCGCCTTTATGCGAGTTGCCGAACTGGGCAGCTACACGCGCGCCGCCGAGGCATTAAATCTTTCCCGTACGCGGGTTTCGCGCTTGGTCATGGCGCTTGAGGAAACGCTGGGAGTGCGGCTCATTCAGCGCACCACGCGGCGCCTGCATTTAACGGCGGAGGGCGAGCGCTATCTGGCTCATGCACAGACAATTGTGCAAGCGCTTGATGAAGCCGCCGCCGATGTCGGCAGCGGCGTTTCTGAGATGCGCGGCCGATTACGCATCAATGGGCCCATGAGCTTTGGCGTAGGCCACCTTTCTCCTCTGGTCGCAAGCTTTATGGCCCAGCATCCTGGCTTGGATGTACGCCTGGACTTGAACGACCGCCGGGTGGATCTTCTCGAAGAGGGCTACGACGTTGCAATCCGCATCGGCAGCCTGCCGGACTCAAGCCTGGTGGCGCGCCGCCTGACACGCTGCCGAATGCTGTTTTGCGCCTCGCCTGACTATCTTGCCAAACACGGCGTCCCTGCCAATATAGAAGCTTTAAAGCAGCACCAGTGCCTGCACTATCGTAGCGGCCCGACCCCTGGCGACTGGCGTTTTGGCAATATCACGCTGTCCACCCACGGCCCGCTTGAAAGCAACAACGGTGATGTATTAACCCACGTTGCCGAAGCGGGGCTGGGTATCGCTCATCAGCCGAGCTTTTTGGTGACTGAAAGCATTATTGAAGGGCGTTTAATCCCGGTTTTAACCGAACTAGCGCCAAAAATATTGGATATTCATGCGCTTTACCCAGCCCGGCGCTTTCTACCTGCCAAAGTAGAGCGCTTCATCGACCATTTGGCGGCTGCCTGGGGCGACCCACCCTACTGGGAGCGTGACATGGGATTGTCGCCTATTACCCAACAGTGATGTTCGTTAAACGTCGATTATCTCTCAGTCATAGCCACGTAAAGTGTCTTCATTGAAACATCGTTCCCCAATGGAGATATCCTCATGAATGCACCCTCTTCCGCGATGACTGCGCCTGCGAATATTCAACCCCACGCCATCGCACTACTTCGCGTTTCGCTTGGCGTAATGGCACTGGCCCACGGCCTGCTTAAGGTCTTCGTATTTACACTGCCGGGGACGGTGGGTTACTTCGAATCGTTAGGCTTACCCGGCTTTCTGGCTTACCTGACCATTCTGGGAGAGCTGGGCGGCGGCTTAGCGCTAATACTGGGCATTTACACCCGCTGGGTTAGTCTTGCCATGATACCGCTCCTGCTGGGCGCCACGTCGATCCACCAGGGCAACGGCTGGATGTTCTCTAATGAAGGCGGCGGCTGGGAATTCCCGCTGTTCTGGACCGTTGCGCTACTGGTTCAAGCAGGATTAGGTAGCGGCAGCTTCAACCTGGGTCGTTTTTTCCGCTAGTTTGAAAGCTCCATTTTTGAAAGCCCTATTCTTTGCCTTGGCGCTCAGCCCGAGCGTCGGGGCTACCGTTAGGAGATGTCATCATGTTACCTAGCCTGTTTATATCCCACGGCTCCCCGATGCTGGCGCTCACCCCGACCCCAGCACATCAGTTTCTGCGCGAGCTGGGCAAAACGCTGGCACCCAAGGCAGTCGTTGTCGTTTCTGCTCATTGGGAGAGCCTTGCGCTCAAGGTAAGCAACACGGCCTGGCCGGAAACCATTCACGACTTTGGTGGTTTTCCGCAGGCGCTGTTCGAGTGCCAGTACCCTGCGCCGGGTGAGCCTGAACTGGCTGAGCGTCTGGCGGCACTGCTCGGTGCCCAGAGTGTCGAGCGTGGGCTTGATCACGGTGCCTGGGTACCGCTTTCGCTTATGTTTCCCAAAGCAGATATCCCGGTGGTGTCTGTCTCACTGCCCATACGCTGGTCCAATCAGGAGCTTGCCGAGCTAGGTAGTAAGCTTGCCACGCTGCGCGACGAGGGTATTTTAGTTATTGGTTCGGGCAGCTTGACCCACAATCTGTACGAGACAATGCCCATGGGCAGCGCTATGCCAGACTGGGTGGGCGAGTTCGCAGATTGGGTCGATAGCAAACTGGCTAGTAATGACCGCGACGCATTACTTGACTGGCAGGATGCTCCCGAAGCTCGCAGAAACCATCCAACCCCCGAGCATTTTCAACCGTTGCTGGTGGCGATGGGCGCAGGAGGCGATGCCAAGCAGCTGCACCATAGTGTCGAGCATGGAGTGCTGGCGATGGATGTATATGCGTTTGCCTGAAGCAGTCCGCTTTATCACCTTCATGCAGAGGGGCGGCGTTTCAAGGTTGTTCGGCGATCATGGTAGGCAATCGCCAGGCCGCTGCTGATAATCAGCACGCTTCCTACCCATACCCAGCTATCCGGCGTTTCGTCCCAAAACCACCAGCCAAGCGCCACGGCCCATAGCATGGCGGTGTAATCAAACGGCGCGGCAATGGCCGCCGCCGTATAGCGAAACGCTAATGTTAAAAACGCCGTCGCGCTCACGCCTAATACGCCCGAAGCCAAAAACCCCAGCCAGTGGTGCGGTTCAGGCGTTTGCCATACCCAGGGCAAACACAGTCCGGTGATCACACACGGCACGAGCATCATATAAAATACCATGGCCCATAGATGCTCCTGGCTTCCATAGCGCCGTGCGGTGATCATCATCAACGCATAGAACAGCGCCGCGGCCAGCATGATCAGCGCGCCTAGATGAAACGCATCGCCGCCCGGTCTGACGACTACCAGTACGCCCACAAACCCAATAAGTGAAAAGATGACGACAGGCCGGTCAATCCGCTCACCGAGCATGGGGACTGATAGCAGAGTGACAAATAACGGGGCAACAAAGGCAATCGCGGTAGCTTCTGCCAGAGGTAATAGCGTTAGGCCCATCACAAAACTCACCATCAACGCCGTGTAGATCAATCCACGTACTAAATGCACGACAGGACGCTTGGTGCGCAGTTTTTTCAGCCCGCCCGACGTGTAGGCCAATAATACAATCAGCGGCAGCGATACGAGGGCACGAAAGAAGATGATCTGCAGCGGGGAGTGCACTTCCCCCAACCACTTGGCAATGGCATCACCGAGGCACAAAAAAAGCACCCCTGCGCACATGAAAAGAATGCCTTTTAATGACGCTGTCACGCGCGCCCCCAGGTTGTTGGTACGGCTTAAAAACAAAAGCCCCCGCTAATCAACCAAGCGTTAGCGGGGGCTTTGCTCTGCTTTGTACATCACAGCTTTAAAGTGCATCACAGTTTTAAAGGCTGGCGTTAACCACCATGCACTCCATGCCCTGCAGCAGAAGCTCTCGGCAGGCTTCACGGGCATGGTGCTCATCCAAGGCGACCAAACGGGCACGGTAAACCGGCGTTTGGCCTTCAAGGGTATCCACCGCAATACGCCCGGATAAATTCTGGGTTAAGCGCTGAGCTGCCTGCTGGGCCAGCTGCTGCGCCTGAGCTTCTTGACTAAACGCACCTACCTGAATACCCCAGTGCCCGCTTGGCGGTGCTTCAATGATACGTTCGCGCTGAATAAAGTCCTGTAAAGGGTCGGAATTCGATGCCGCTGAGACTTCGCTCGGCCCTTCAACGGTCATCTTGGCCAGACGCTCATCCACCATCGCGCTTGGGCTAGGTGAAATGGTGGTGGTGTCCACACGGGCGAGCATTTGGCTAGGTTGGGAAACCGGTGCGGGACGCGAAGGGGCGATCGGCGGAGTAGCTGACGGGAAACTCATGTAATCCTGTGAAAAACTGGTATCCGCAAGCCAGCTGCGATGATCACGCAACTCCGCGCGCATAAAGCTTCTATCCAACAGATTGGCCATATGCGTATCGCGAGAGGAGGCGCTAAAACCGCCCATCACTACCGCGACCATACGCCGACCGTCATGTACGGCGGTGGTTGCCACGTTAAATCCAGAGGCGCGAATAAAGCCCGTTTTTAGCCCATCGGCACCGGGGTAGCTGCCCACCAAGCGGTTATGGCTGGTGTGGCGCGTGCCACGATAGGTGAATTCTTGTAGACCAAAATAATGATAATACTGAGGGAAATCTTGAATGACGCGCACCGAGAGAGTGAGCATGTCGCGGGCCGTGGTCATCTGCTGATCATCAGGCAAGCCGGAGGCGTTACGAAAGGTGGTCGCCGTCATGCCGAGATCGCGCGCCTTCTCGGTCATCATGCGGGCGAACTGTTGTTCACTACCGCCTAGCGATTCACTGAGCACAACGGCGACGTCATTGGCAGAACGTACCGCCAGGGCACGAATAGCGGTATCCACAGGGATGGTACTGCCCGCCGAAAGCCACAGTTTTGTGGCGGGCATGGCGGCGGCCTGAGCGGACACGGGTAGTGCCTGATTAAGGCCTAGATCGCCGTTTTCCAATGCTTCAAAGGTTAGATATAGCGTCATCATCTTGGTTAGCGACGCGGGGTAGCGTGGTGCATCGGCGTTTTCCGAGTACAGCACTTCGCCATTTTCAAGATCGACTACGATACCGGCATAACGCGGATTCGCCTGGGCGGCAGATGCCGTGATAGCCGTTAGAAATAGCAGGAATATCGCAAACCATGCCATTGCCCCTTTATTATATTTAACTCCCCTCGCCGCCATGTCCGCCCCTTGCTGATGTCATCTGCGCTGGAAATAAAACCCACACTCTCAAACCCACATTCTCTCAGCGTGTTCGCACGCAGCTTGCCCTGCGCATTGTTTACGCGCTGATCAAACACGTTGGAGATATCAATTCGATTATGTCTGCTGGTTCAAAACACTCTCTAGACTAGCACGCTCGACGGGTAATTTAACGCTTTGTGCAGAGTATATACGCAACAGATAAATACACGAGCTAGCGCAAGACGCCAGACACAAAAAAACCGACCCAGCTGGGTCGGTTTTCATTCTGCTTTAAAGAGGCTGCAGCTAAAGATTTACTCTTCAGCAGCGGCTTCTTCAGCAACCGGACGGTCTACTAGCTCAACATAAGCCATAGGCGCGTTGTCGCCGGTGCGGAAACCGCACTTGAGAATACGGATGTAACCACCCGGACGCTCGGCGTAACGCGGACCCAGCTCGTTAAACAGCTTGCCAACGGCTTCTTTGGAACGTGTGCGAGAGAACGCCAAACGACGGTTCGCAACGCTATCCTGCTTGGCTAAGGTGATCAGCGGCTCGATAACGCGACGCAGTTCCTTGGCCTTAGGCAGGGTTGTCTTGATGACTTCATGTTCGACCAGCGAGACAGACATGTTCTTGAACATGGCCTGACGATGCGAGCTGGTGCGATTCAGATGACGACCACTCTTACGATGACGCATGGTTGTAATTCCTTACCAAACTGGGACTCGAGTCGACACTCACGCGGAGGCCTTGTCGTCCTTCAGGCTAGCGGGCGGCCAATTTTCCAACCGCATGCCGAGGGACAAGCCGCGCGCCGCCAAAACGTCCTTGATTTCATTCAAGGATTTTTTACCGAGGTTCGGTGTCTTCAACAGCTCAACTTCAGTGCGCTGGATAAGATCACCGATATAGTAAATATTCTCGGCTTTTAGGCAGTTCGCGCTGCGAACGGTCAACTCAAGATCGTCTACGGGGCGCAATAGGATTGGATCAACATGATCCTCTTCCTCTTCGACTTCCTGCTCTTTATCAGCTTCCAGGTCGACGAAGGCGGCCAGCTGCTCTTGCAGAATGGTCGCACTGCGACGGATAGCCTCTTCCGGATCCAAAGTACCGTCGGTTTCCAGATCGATAATCAGCTTATCGAGATCGGTGCGCTGCTCAACACGAGCGGCTTCAACCGAATAGGAAACGCGGCGGACAGGGCTGAAGGTGGCATCCAGCTGCAGGCGGCCAATAGCACGGGTCTCTTCATCAGAGCCACGGGCGTCAGCCGGTTCGTAGCCACGACCCAGCGCTACCTTAAGCTGAATTTTCAGCTCGGCACCTTCATTGACGTGTGCAATGACGTGGTCCGGGTTGACGATTTCGACGCTATGATCAAGCGCAATGTCGCCAGCAGTGACGACGGCTGGGCCCTGCTTGTTCAGCGAGAGCACCGCCTCATCGCGGCTGTGCATCTTGATCGCAACATCTTTCAAGTTCAGGAGGATTTCGATGACATCTTCCTGCACCCCTTCGAGCGCACTGTACTCGTGCTCTACACCCGCAATTTCAGCCTCTACCACGGCAGCGCCGGGCATAGACGAAAGCAGAATGCGACGCAGTGCATTCCCCAGGGTGTGACCAAAACCACGCTCGAACGGTTCGAGAACGATCTTGGCATGATGTGCGCTGATTTCTTCTACCTTGATGTCGCGAGGACGAAGAAACTCTGTCACTGAACGCTGCATATGAACACCTTTCAGGCTGCCAAACGGATACTGTGTTCTTAAGAACAAGTACTCAAGAGCATCTGGGCGGTTAGCTTTGCTACCCCGCCCAGGCTTCAAGAAGCAGAGATTAATTAACGCCGCTTACTTGGAGTACAGCTCGACGATCAGGTTTTCGTTGATGTCGGCAGTCAGGTCACCGCGTTCAGGCAGAGCCTTGAAAGTGCCTTCCATCTTCTTGGCGTCGATTTCGATCCAAACGATATCGCCACGGTTTGCCGCAATGGACAACGCGCTTTGAATACGGGCTTGGTTCTTCGCCTTTTCGCGAATGGCTACAACGTCACCCGGCTTCACTTGGTAGGAAGCTACGTTAACGGTACGGCCGTTCACGGAAACTGCCTTATGGCTAACGAGCTGACGCGCTTCAGAGCGAGTCGAGCCGAAACCCATACGGTAGACGACGTTATCCAGTCGGGATTCGAGCAACTGCAACAATACTTCACCGGTCGCGCCTTTCAGGCGAGCAGCTTCTTTGTAGTAGTTACGGAACTGTTTTTCGAGTACGCCATACATGCGACGTACTTTTTGCTTCTCGCGAAGCTGCAAGCCGTAGTCTGAAAGACGCTGACGACGCTGGCCGTGTACACCCGGGATTTGCTCGGATTTACACTTTTTCTCGAAGGGAGTCACACCACTCTTCAAAAAGAGATCGGTGCCTTCACGACGAGACAGTTTGCACTTCGGTCCAATATAACGAGCCATGAATCTGTCTCCTTAAACGCGGCGTTTCTTAGGCGGACGGCAGCCATTATGGGGAATGGGCGTCGCGTCTACGATGCTTTGCACGCGGAAGCCTGCGGCATTCAATGCGCGCACGGCGGATTCACGACCGGGACCTGGGCCTTTAACCAGTACGTCTACGTTTTTCACACCATACTCGGCTGCAGCAGTTGCTGCACGTTCACTTGCTACTTGAGCAGCGAACGGGGTGCTCTTGCGAGAACCACGAAAACCCGAACCACCGGCAGTTGCCCAAGAAAGCGCATTGCCCTGGCGGTCTGTGATCGTCACGATCGTGTTGTTAAAAGAGGCATGGATATGCGCAACGGCGTCCACTACCTGCTTTTTAACCTTTTTACGGTTACTACGCGGGTTAGCCATGTTGATGTCTATTCCTGTCTTTACATAGGCTCTCTATGAAAGAGCCTGCGTGTTATTTGCGGATCGGCTTACGCGGGCCCTTACGGGTGCGCGCGTTAGTCTTAGTCCGCTGACCACGCAGCGGAAGACTACGACGATGACGCAGACCACGGTAGCAACCTAAGTCCATGAGACGCTTAATGTTCAGCGTAACATCACGACGAAGGTCGCCTTCTACGGTGTACTTACCAACTTCAGAACGCAGGGTATCCAGCTCTTCGCCAGATAGGTCCTGGATCTTGGTAGTCAGCGCGATACCGGCAGCAGCACAGATATGCTGTGCGCGAGTACGGCCAATCCCGAAGATATAGGTCAGCGAGATCGCCGCATGCTTGTTGTCCGGGATATTGACGCCTGCAATACGGGCCATCAGCTTACTCCGAAATTTGAGCGGCTTGCTCGTTTATTCATCTACAAAAGGCGCAACAGCATACCCCTTTAATTGCCCTAAGGCAAGGGGTATGCCGAACACCCACTTAAAGCAACGTAGGAATTAACCCTGACGCTGCTTGTGCCGCGGTTCGATGCAAATGACGCGGACAGCGCCATTGCGACGAATGATCTTGCAGTTACGGCACATTTTCTTTACGGAAGCTCGAACTTTCATCGTTCTTTCTCCAAAAACGGCTCGCGGCGCGCCAATCGTAAGGCGGCGCCTCAGCGCATGATGCCGCCGCTACCGTAGCCTTTCAGGTTGGACTTCTTCATCACCGAGTCATACTGATGCGACATGAGGTGTGACTGCACCTGGGCCATGAAGTCCATGATGACCACTACCACGATCAGAAGCGAGGTACCGCCAAAAAAGAATGGCACATTCCACGCAACAATCAGGAACTGGGGCATCAGGGAAACCGCAGTGATATACAGGGCACCGAATAAAGTTAGACGAGTCATAACCTTATCGATATAGCGAGCGGTCTGCTCGCCGGGACGAATGCCCGGCAGGAACGCACCTGACTTTTTCAGATTGTCAGCTACATCCTTGGGATTGAAGACCAGCGCTGTGTAAAAGAAGCAGAAGAATACCACTGCCGCCGCGAAAAGCAAGATGTAAAGCGGTTGCCCGGGGGCTAAAGCTTGTGATGCACGCTGCAACCACTCCATACCTTCACCAGCACCGACCCACTGACCAATAGAGGCCGGGAAGAGCAGAATACTGGATGCGAAGATCGCAGGAATAACACCTGCCATGTTCACTTTCAAAGGCAGGTAGCTGCTTTGACCTGCATACATCTTGTTGCCCACCTGGCGGCGCGGGTAGTTCACTTTCAAACGGCGTTGGCCGCGCTCAATGAACACCACAAACGCAACCGTGGCAATACCTAGCACTGACAGCGCTAACAGCGGGAGAACATTCCAGGCCCCTTCGTTACGAGCGAGCTCGAACGCTTGCCCCACGGCACTGGGCAGCCCAGCGACGATACCGGCGAAGATCAGCAGCGAAATACCGTTGCCGATCCCCTTTTCGGTAATCTGCTCACCTAGCCACATCATAAACACCGCGCCTGACACAAACGTAATCACGGCGGTGAAATAGAAGCTAAAGTCAGCGCTGTAAGCGATGCCTTGGCTAGCCAGGCCGACCGACATACCGGTAGCCTGGACAAGAGCCAGTATCACCGTGCCGTAGCGGGTGTACTGACTAATCTTGCGGCGGCCGGACTCACCTTCCTTCTTGAGCTGCTCAAGATGGGGTGAGACCGCAGTCATCAGCTGCATGATAATCGACGCTGAAATATAGGGCATGATACCCAAAGCGAGGACGCTCATGCGCTCCAGGGCGCCACCCGAGAACATGTTAAACATGCCCAGGATGGTGCCCTGTTGCTCCCTAAACAAGGCAGCAAGCTGGTCAGGATTGATACCGGGAACGGGAATATGGGCACCGATTCGGTACACCACGATGGCGAGGAGCACGAAGCGCAAGCGCGCCCACAGTTCACTCAGACCGTTGCCCATCGCCGGCATATTTCCTGACTTGGCCATTTAGTCCTCTACCTTGCCGCCAGCAGCTTCGATCGCTTCACGGGCACCTTTGGTGACCTTGATACCACGAACGGTAACTGCTTTTTTCAGTTCGCCAGAAAGGATGATCTTCGCGTGTAGCGTCGCATCCTTCAGCACGTTGGCTTGCTTCAGTGTTTCCATGGTGACTTCTTCACCGGAAACTTTGGCAAGCTCGGCCAGGCGTACTTCTTCAGACACCAGCGATTTAGCTGATGTGAAGCCGAACTTCGGTAGACGACGCTGTAACGGCATCTGACCGCCTTCGAAACCAGGCTTGACGCTACCGCCACTGCGTGATTTCTGACCTTTGTGGCCACGGCCGCCGGTCTTACCAAGACCGGAACCGATACCACGACCAACGCGCTTTTCAGCGTGTTTGGAGCCCGGTGCCGGACTCAGGGTATTGAGTTTCATGGATTACTCTCCCTCAACGCGCACAAGGTAGTTAACCTTGTGGATCATGCCGCGTACGGCAGGGGTGTCTTCCAGTTCAACCGTATGACCGATGCGACGCAGACCCAAGCCCTTCATAGTAGACTTGTGCTTGGGCAAAACGCCGATGGTGCTGCGGATCTGGGTAACCTTGATCGTTGCTGCCATGGTGCCTTACCCCGTGATCGCTTCGACAGACAGACCGCGCTTGGCGGCGATGTCTTCCGGTGCTTGCATGGAAGAGAGACCTTTAACAGTCGCTCGAACCACGTTAACCGGGTTGGTGGAACCGTAGCACTTGGCCAGTACATCGTGGACACCAGCAAGCTCTAGTACAGAGCGCATAGCACCACCGGCGATGATACCGGTACCTTCGGAAGCCGGCTGCATGTAAACCTTGGAAGCGCCGTGACGGGCTTTCACAGGATACTGCAGCGTGCTGCCTGCAAGGTTAACCTTGACCATGTTGCGACGAGCCTGATCCATTGCTTTCTGGATCGCAACCGGCACTTCACGCGCCTTGCCACGACCGAAACCAACACGACCTTTACCATCACCTACGACGGTCAGTGCGGTGAAGCCGAAAATACGACCACCCTTGACCACCTTGGCGACGCGGTTGACCTGCACTAACTTCTCTTGCAGATCACCGTTTTGCTGTTCGTTCTTCGCCATCGTAAAACCCTTTAGAATTCCAGGCCGCCTTCACGAGCGGCGTCGGCCAGAGCCTTGACGCGACCGTGATACTTAAAGCCAGCACGGTCGAAGGCCACCTGGGTGATGCCTGCTTCTTTAGCGCGTTCGGCAATCAGAGCACCGACCTTAGAGGCCGCTTCTGAGTTGCCGGTCGCACCCTCGCGCAGTGCTTTGTCCAGCGTTGAAGCGCTGGCCAACACTTTGCCACCATCCGGCGAGATAATCTGCGCATAGATGTGACGCGGGGTACGGTTGACGCACAGGCGATACACGCCCAGCTCGCGGATCTTGGCGCGAGCGCGGCGGGCACGACGGAGACGAGATTCTTTCTTCGCGTTCATAACCCTGCCTTACTTCTTCTTGGCTTCTTTGCGACGCACCTGCTCGTCGGCGTACCGAACACCCTTGCCTTTATACGGCTCAGGCGGACGGAAAGCGCGGATTTCCGCGGCGCACTGACCGAGCTTCTGCTTGTCCGCGCTTTTCAGCACGATAACGGTGTTTTTCGGCGTTTCCGCGACAACACCTTCAGGCAGAATGTAATCGACCGGGTGCGAGAAGCCCAGTGAAAGATTGAGCGTCTGGCCCTTAGCTTGGGCACGATAACCGACGCCAACAATTTCGAGAGTCTTTGTGAAACCCTCGGATACGCCCTGTACCAGGTTCTGAACCAAGGCGCGGGTAGTACCGGCCATTGCCCAGCTCTTGGCTGATTCGCTCGGGACGAAGGTCAGCTGGCCGTCTTCTTGACCAATCACCACGTCCTGGTGAATGGGCATAGACAGCGTGCCCTGGCCGCCTTTAGCAGTCAGCTGGCCAGCATCGATTTTAACATCGACGCCAGCAGGCACTTTAACCGGATATTTCGCTATGCGGGACATTCCAGCCTCCTAGAATACGGTGCAGATGACTTCGCCACCGACGCCAGCTTGGCGTGCGGCACGGTCGGTCATGACACCATTGGAAGTGGTGACAATCGCGATACCCAGACCATCGGCAACCTTAGGCAGGTTGTCCTTGCCTTTGTATTGACGCAAAGACGGCTTGGAAACCCGCTGAATGTGCTCAATAACCGCCTTGCCCTCAAAGTACTTGAGAGTCACGGTAAGCGTAGGTTTAACGCTTTCAGCCACCGTAAAGTCGGTAATGTAGCCTTCTTCCTTTAGCACGCGGGCCACTTCCACTTTCAACTTGGAAGACGGCATGGTAGCCGTCTCCTTGGTGGCCATCTGCGCATTGCGGATACGAGTAAACATATCCGCCAGAGTGTCTTGCATGCTCATTTAATGTGCGCTCCTGATGAATCTACGTGGCGTTACCAACTGGACTTTTTCAGACCAGGAACGTCGCCACGCATGGCGGCTTCACGCAGCTTGTTACGGCCAAGGCCGAACTTGTTGTAAAAACCGTGCGGACGACCCGTGATGCGGCAGCGGTTACGCTGACGCACCGGGCTTGAGTCGCGCGGCAGTTGCTGCAGCTTCAGCGTCGCCTCGAAGCGCTCTTCCTCAGACGTATTCACGTTTGAGATGATTGCCTTGAGCTCAGCACGCTTGGCCGCATACTTCTCGACCAGCTGCGTACGCTTGAGCTCACGCTCTATCATACTTTTCTTAGCCATGATCCAACCCTTATTTCTTGAACGGGAAGTTCAGTGCTGCAAGCAGCGCACGACCTTCCTCGTCGGTGTTGGCAGTAGTAGTGATAGTGACGTCCAACCCACGGATACGATCGATTTTATCATACTCGATCTCCGGGAAGATGATCTGCTCACGCACACCCATGGAGTAATTGCCGCGACCATCAAAAGACTTCGGGTTTAGACCACGGAAGTCACGCACACGAGGAATCGCGATGTTTACCAGACGGTCCAGGAAGTCCCACATACGCTCAGCGCGCAGTGTAACTTTGACACCGATAGGCCAACCTTCACGCACCTTGAAGCCCGCGATGGACTTACGTGCTTTGGTCACCAGCGGCTTTTGACCGGAGAGTTTCTCCAGGTCGCCGACGGCATTGTCGATCAGCTTTTTATCACTAACCGCTTCGCCGATACCCATGTTCAGAGTCACTTTAGTGACCCGGGGTACCTGCATAACGTTGGCGTAGCTGAACTGCTCTTTGAGTTGAGCTACCACCTCGTTTTGATAACGTTCTTTCAAGTTCGCCATTTTGCTACCCGACTCGCGTTAGGCGTCGATCTGCGTCTGCGTCGACTTGTAGATACGTACCTTGGTACCGTCTTCCTTAACTTGGAAGCCGACGCGATCCGCCTTACCGGTCTCCGAATTGAAGATGGCTACGTTGGACGCGTGAATCGGAGCCTCACGCTCGACGATACCGCCCTGATTTCCCGCCATGGGATTCGGCTTGGTGTGACGTTTAATCATGTTCACACCGGACACCACGAAGCGGCTTTCTAGTACCCGCTTAACAGTGCCACGTTTGCCTTTATCCTTCCCGGCGATGACGATGACTTCATCGTCACGTTTGATCTTTTGCATATCCGCCTCGCTCCTTACAGCACTTCAGGCGCTAGGGAAATGATCTTCATGAACTTCTCATTACGAAGCTCACGAGTAACCGGCCCGAAGATGCGCGTGCCGATCGGCTGTTCGTTGGTGTTATTCAACAAAACTGCCGCATTTCCATCGAAACGGATCAGCGAACCGTCACTACGACGGACGCCACTACGGGTGCGAACTACTACCGCTTTTAGCACTTGGCCTTTTTTGACCTTGCCACGCGGAATAGCTTCCTTCACCGTTACCTTAATGACGTCACCAACACGAGCGTAGCGACGGTGTGAACCGCCTAGCACCTTGATGCATTGCACCCGGCGCGCTCCGCTGTTGTCGGCGACATCCAGCATTGTCTGAGTCTGAATCATCGGTTTTCTCCAAACCTAATCTGACTGCACTGGTTGGACAAGCTAAGGGAATTAACCCTTGGCTTGCTCGACCACCTCGACCAGCGTCCAAGCTTTCTTCTTGGAAAGCGGACGGCACTCCTGAATGGAAACCGTATCGCCTGCCTTAGCTTGGTTCGCCTCATCATGGGCGTGCAGCTTGGTGGAGCGCTTAACGTATTTTCCGTAGATCGGGTGACGCTCACGACGTTCGATCATAACGACGATGGATTTATCCATCTTGTCGCTCACCACCTTGCCGGTGAGCGTACGGGTTTTTTTCTCTTCGGCCATCTCAATCACCTGCCTTCTCGTTGAGCATAGTCTTAACGCGGGCGATATCCCGACGGACCTGCTTGAGCAGATGAGTCTGGCTCAGTTGGCCAGTGGCCTTCTGCATGCGCAGGTTAAACTGCTCGCGGAGTAGCTCGAGGAGCTGCTCTTTGAGCTCTCCTGCGGACTTTTCACGAATTTCCTGTGCTTTCATCACATCACCGTCCGTTTCGCAAAGGTGGTGGACAAGGGCATCTTCTGTGCGGCCAGCTCAAAAGCTTCACGGGCCAGCTCTTCGGATACACCTTCAATTTCGTACAGGACCCGACCCGGTTGGATCTGGGCTACCCAGTACTCAACAGAACCTTTACCTTTACCCATACGAACTTCGAGCGGCTTCTTGGAAATCGGCTTGTCAGGGAAAACGCGGATCCAGATTTTACCGCCACGCTTAACGTGACGTGTGATCGCACGACGGCCGGCTTCGATCTGACGCGCAGTGATGCGGCCGCGACCAGTAGCTTTCAGACCGTATTCCCCGAAGCTGATCTTGCTTCCGCGATGCGCCAGGCCACGGTTGCGGCCTTTCATCATCTTGCGGAATTTCATACGCTTGGGCTGTAACATCGACTCGCTCTCCCCTTACCTGGAACCTTTCTTCTTGGGCGCGTTGCCGGCAGGCTGTTGTTGCTTAGCCTTGGCACGTACTTCCTCGATACCGCCGAGGATTTCGCCCTTGAAGATCCACACTTTAACGCCGATGACGCCATAGGTGGTGTGAGCTTCGTAAGTGGCGTAGTCAATGTCCGCACGCAGAGTGTGCAACGGAACACGACCTTCGCGGTACCATTCGGTACGTGCGATTTCAGCACCACCAAGACGACCTGACAGCTGAATCTTGATACCGCCAGCGCCAAGACGCATTGCGTTCTGTACCGCGCGCTTCATGGCACGACGGAACATTACGCGACGCTCAAGCTGACCCGCTACGTTAGCAGCGACTAGCTTGGCATCCAGCTCCGGCTTGCGAACTTCTTCAATGTTCACATGAACCGGGACACCCATCATCTCGGTGAGATCGCGACGCAGACGGTCGACATCTTCACCCTTTTTACCAATCACGATACCCGGACGGGCAGTGTGAATGGTGATGCGAGCATTATTAGCCGGACGCTCGATGTGAATGCGGCTTACGGAGGCGTTTTTAAGACGCTCTTCCAGGAAGCTGCGCACTTCGAGATCGTTATTGAGCTTATCGGCATAGGCGCCGCGCTCGGCATACCAGACAGAAGCATGGTCTTTGACGATGCCCAGTCGAATGCCTGTTGGATTGACTTTCTGACCCATCTGGTCGACTCCTACTTCTCGGCTACCTTGACGGTGATGTGGCAGGTGCGCTTCAAGATACGATCCGCACGGCCTTTGGCGCGCGGCTTGATACGCTTGAGCGTCATGCCCTCATCGACGCAGATGGTCGAGACACGCAGCTCGTCGATGTCCATGCCGTTGTTTTCTTCCGCATTCGCGATGGCGGACTGAAGCACTTTCTTAACCAGCTTGGCAGCCTTCTTCGGTGAGAAGGTCAGCAGGTCAATAGCTTCGGCGACCGGTTTACCGCGCACCTGGTCAGCCACCAAACGGGCCTTCTGTGCGGATAAAGCAGCGCCACTCAGCTTAGCTGTGACTTCCATCTCTTAATCCTCTCTGGCTTACCGTTTGGCTTTCTTGTCCGCCGCGTGCCCACGATATGTGCGGGTAGCAGCGAATTCGCCAAGTTTATGACCCACCATTTCCTCGGAGACGTGCACCGGGACATGCTGGCGTCCGTTATGGACCGCAATAGTCAGACCTACCATGTTGGGTAGGATCATCGAACGACGCGACCAAGTCTTGATTGGTTTGCGATCGTTCTTCTCCACTGCAGCCTCTACCTTCTTCAAAAGATGAAGGTCAATGAAGGGACCTTTCTTTAGTGAACGTGGCACAGCCGTTACCTCTTAAGTTCTTGGCAATTTCGATTAACGCGTCTTGTTACGACGACGGATAATCAGCTTGTCGGTGCGCTTGTTCTTACGCGTCTTGTGACCCTTAGTCGGTACGCCCCACGGGGATACCGGGTGACGACCACCGCTGGTGCGGCCTTCACCACCACCGTGCGGGTGATCCACCGGGTTCATCGCGACACCACGAACAGTCGGGCGCACGCCTCTCCAGCGCTTCGCACCGGCCTTGCCAAGTTGACGCAGGCTGTGCTCGGAGTTGCTCACTTCACCCAAGGTTGCGCGGCACTCAGCCAGAATCTTACGCATTTCGCCAGAGCGAAGACGTAAAGTGGCGTAGTTACCTTCACGCGCAACCAACTGGGCGCTAGTACCGGCACTGCGAGCAATCTGCGCGCCTTTACCCGGCTTCAGTTCGATACCGTGAACGGTAGAACCGAGCGGGATGTTGCGCAGCGGCAAAGCATTGCCTTTCTTGATGGGCGCGTTTACACCAGATTCCAGCACGTCACCCGCGCTGACACCTTTCGGTGCAATGATGTAACGACGCTCACCATCTGCATATTTCAGTAAAGCAATATGCGCACTACGGTTCGGATCGTGTTCCAGACGCTCAACGGTGGCTGGAATGCCATCTTTGGTGCGCTTGAAGTCGATCAAACGGTAGTGTTGACGATGACCACCGCCCACGTGACGGGTGGTGATGCGACCGTAGTTATTACGTCCACCGGACTTGGACTGTTTTTCCAAAAGCGGTGCATAAGCACGGCCTTTGTACAGTTCCTCACCAACGATCTTAACGACGTGGCGACGACCGGCGGATGTGGGTTTGGTCTTGACGATTGCCATTATCCGTACTCCTGCCCTTATTCGGCGCCAGAGAAGTCTTCGAGCGTTTCGCCCGCAGCCAGGGTCACATACGCTTTGCGGTAACCCTTACGCAGACCAACGCCGTGTGCAGTACGTTTGGTTTTACCCTTCACGTTCAGCACTTGAACGCTGCCGACCTTCTTGCCGAACAGTGCTTCAACGGCTTTCTTGATCTCGGGCTTGGTAGCATCAGACGCCACCTTGAAAACGTACTGGTTGCGCTCTGCAGCCATCGCGGCCTTTTCGGTCACGTGCGGTCCAAGCAGAACCTTGAATACGCGTTCCTGGTTCATGCCAGCTTCTCCTCGAATTTACGCAGGGCGGAGACGGTAACCAGGACCTTATCAAAGGCAACCAGGCTAACCGGGTCAGCTGCCGCGACATCCACCACGTCAACGTGGGGAAGGTTGCGTGCGGCTAGATAGAGCGTTTCATCAAGTTCTTCGGTGATGATCAACACTTTCTCAAGGTTGAGCTCTTTCAGCTTGGCAGCTACCTGCTTGGTCTTGGGCGCTTCGACGCTGAACTCTTCAATCGCGACTAAACGCTCTTGACGTACCAGCTCAGACAAGATGGAGCGCATCGCCGCGCGGTACATTTTGCGGTTAACCTTCTGGGTGTAGTCTTGCGGACGTGCCGCGAAGGTTACGCCGCCACTGCGCCACAGCGGAGAACGGATGGTTCCGGCACGTGCACGACCGGTACCTTTCTGACGCCACGGTTTTTTACCACCACCGCGAACATCGGAACGGCTCTTTTGAGCGCGAGTACCTTGACGGCCACCAGCCAAATAGGCGGTAACAACCTGGTGAACTAGCGCTTCGTTGAATTCTTTGCCAAAAGTGGCGTCGGCTACTTCAACGGTACCCGTGCCTGCAGCAAGATTCAGATTCATTGGTAATTATCCCCTTCAGCCAGCTTTCACGGCGCTGCGAACGATAACGTCGCTGCCGGGTGCTCCCGGTACGGCGCCCTTGATCAGCAGCAGGTTACGCTCGGCGTCAACACGGACGATCTCAAGGCTCTGTACGGTGCAGCGGGCGTTACCCATCTGACCGGCCATTTTTTTGCCTTTAAATACGCGACCTGGTGTTTGACACATGCCGATAGAACCCGGTGCGCGATGCGACAGGGAGTTACCGTGGCTGTTGTCTTGGGTACGGAAGTTCCAGCGCTTAACAGCACCCTGGAAGCCTTTACCCTTAGAGGTGCCGGTCACATCGATCATTTGACCAGCTTCAAAGAGGGATACGGTGATTTCGCCACCCACTTCAGGAGCTTCCTCACCTTCTGCAAGGCGGAATTCCATCAGCGAACGACCAGCCTCAACGCCCGCCTTGGCAAATTGACCTGCCTGGGCTTTGGTGAGGTGTTTGGCTTTACGAGAACCTGTAGTGACCTGAACCGCTGCGTAACCGTCAGACTCGACAGTCTTAACGCGTGTAACACGGTTAGGATCAACTTCAATAACGGTTACGGGCACGGATGCGCCATCTTCGGTAAAGACACGGGTCATCCCGGCCTTTTTACCGACTAAACCGATAGTCATACTCAGTCTCCTATAGTGTACGGGGCTATCACCCGCTATGGCTGCCCTTTCCAGAGCATTCCACTAGCACATTGTATGGCGCCTCACGGCGCGGCGGCTGCTGTTCATGCGGTAAAAGTGATGAACGCTGGGCCGCAAGTGTCTAGTGTAATTAGTTGAGCTTGATTTGCACGTCTACGCCAGCAGCGAGATCGAGCTTCATCAGCGCGTCAACAGTTTTTTCAGTCGGCTCAACGATGTCGAGCACACGCTTGTGCGTGCGAATCTCATACTGGTCACGCGCATCTTTGTTGACGTGCGGTGAAATCAGAATGGTATAGCGCTCGCGGTTGGTCGGCAGCGGAATCGGTCCACGAACCTGAGCACCAGTACGCTTAGCGGTTTCAACAATCTCCGCTGTGGACTGATCGATCAGGCGATGGTCGAACGCTTTCAACCGAATGCGAATCTTTTGGTTCTGCATTTGCCCTAAACTCCAATGGATGTCGACGGCGCGAGCCGTCTACCCACGCATTCAAAGGATGCGCATTATAGGCACGCCAAAAGCCCATGTCAAACATTTGCTATTGGTGCGCAGAAAAGGGGGCTCGCGAGAGCCCCCTTCATCGATCAAGTAAAATGATTACTGAACGATTTTTGCCACAACGCCAGCACCAACGGTACGACCACCTTCGCGAATTGCGAAGCGCAGACCGTCGTCCATAGCGATCGGAGCAATCAGAGTAACAACCATCTGAACGTTGTCACCCGGCATTACCATTTCAACACCTTCCGGCAGTTCACAAGTACCCGTTACATCGGTGGTACGGAAGTAGAACTGGGGACGGTAGCCCTTGAAGAAAGGCGTGTGACGACCACCTTCTTCTTTGGACAGTACGTAAACTTCTGCTTCGAAGGTAGTGTGCGGCTTGATGGTGCCCGGCTTGGCCAGAACCTGACCACGCTCAACGTCATCACGCTTAGTACCACGCAGCAGGGCGCCAACGTTCTCACCTGCACGACCTTCGTCGAGCAGCTTACGGAACATTTCAACACCGGTAACGATGGTCTTGGTGGTCTCGCGGATACCCACGATCTCAACTTCGTTACCCGGATTGACAATACCGCGCTCTACACGACCGGTAACAACAGTACCACGGCCAGAGATAGAGAATACGTCTTCGATCGGCATCAGGAACGGCTGGTCGATAGCACGCTCCGGCTCAGGAATGTAGTCATCCAGAGCTTTGATCAGATTAGCAACGGCAGTAGTACCCATACCGTTCTCATCTTCACCGTTCAGAGCCATCAGCGCAGAACCAGTGATGATCGGCGTGTCGTCGCCCGGGAAGTCGTACTGGTCGAGGAGTTCGCGAACTTCCATCTCTACCAGTTCGAGCAGCTCTTCGTCATCGACCATGTCTGCCTTGTTCAGGAACACAACGATGAACGGTACGCCAACCTGGCGAGACAGCAGGATGTGTTCGCGAGTCTGCGGCATCGGGCCGTCAGCGGCAGAACATACCAGGATCGCGCCGTCCATCTGCGCTGCACCGGTGATCATGTTCTTGACGTAGTCAGCGTGTCCTGGGCAGTCAACGTGCGCGTAGTGACGCACTTCAGACTGATATTCCACGTGCGAAGTCGCGATAGTGATACCACGCTCACGCTCTTCAGGAGCGTTATCGATAGTATCGAATTCACGCCAGTCGCCGCCGAAAACCTCAGCAGAAACGCGGGTCAGGGCCGCAGTCAGGGTCGTTTTACCGTGGTCGACGTGACCGATGGTGCCGACGTTGACGTGCGGTTTGGAACGTTCGAATTTTTCCTTAGCCACTGCTATAACCTCTTTACGTTAGCTAACGGTTAACCGTTTTGATTGATGACGGCTTCAACGACGCTGGAGGGCGCCTCGTCGTACTTCGAGAACTCCATAGAGTAGCTCGCACGGCCCTGGGTTTGTGAGCGCAGGTCGGTTGCGTAACCGAACATCTCACCCAGCGGCACCGTTGCACGAATGACTTTACCTGCAGAAGAGTCATCCATGCCCTGCACCAGACCGCGACGACGGCTCAGGTCGCCCATGACGTCACCCATAAATTCTTCGGGAGTCACGATTTCGACCTTCATCACCGGCTCCAGCAGCACGGCCTTGGCCTTCCTGGCACCTTCCTTCACTGCCATAGAAGAAGCAATCTTGAACGCAGTCTCGTTAGAGTCTACGTCATGGAAAGAGCCATCGAACAGCGACACTTTAACGTCGATCATCGGGTAACCCGCGATGACACCGTTTTTAAGCTGCTCGTAAGCACCTTTCTCAACCGCGGGGACGTATTCCTTGGGAACCGTGCCACCTACGATTTCAGAGTTGAATTTGAAGAAAATCTCAGCTTCGCCTTCACCCTTCTCTTCAGCAGTCAGCGGCTCGATACGTAGCCAAACGTGACCGTACTGACCACGACCACCAGACTGACGTACAAACTTACCTTCCTGCTCAACGCTGCCACGAATAGTTTCGCGGTACGCTACCTGCGGCTTACCGATATTAGCTTCAACCTTGAACTCGCGACGCATACGGTCAACGATAATGTCCAGGTGGAGCTCGCCCATACCAGAGATGATGGTCTGGCCGGTTTCTTCGTCGGTTTTAACCTGGAAAGAGGGATCTTCCTGGGCCAACTTGCCCAGTGCAATACCCATTTTTTCCTGGTCGGACTTGGTCTTCGGCTCAACGGCTACCGAGATAACCGGATCCGGGAACTCCATGCGCTCGAGAACAATTTTGTTATCGATATCGCACAGTGTGTCACCCGTGGTGACGTCTTTCAGGCCGATACACGCTGCAATATCGCCCGCCAGGATCTCTTTGATCTCTTCACGCGAGTTGGCGTGCATCTGAACGATACGACCCACACGCTCTTTCTTCTGCTTAACGGAGTTATATACACCGTCACCAGACTTCAGAACGCCCGAGTAGACGCGGATAAAGGTCAGCGTACCAACGAAGGGGTCGGTCGCGATCTTGAATGCCAACGCCGCAAACGGAGCATCATCATCGGCCACACGAGTAGCGATGGTGCCGTCTTTATCGTCCAGCTCACCTTCGATCGCCTTAACTTCAGTCGGCGAAGGCATGTATTCGATAATGCCGTCCAGCACTGCCTGAACGCCTTTGTTCTTAAAGGCAGAACCACAGGTAACCAGAACAATGTCGTTAGCCAGAGTACGTGCACGAAGGCCAGCCTTGATCTCTTCGATCGAAAGCTCACCACCTTCCAGGTACTTCTCCATCAGCTCGTCAGAGCCTTCGGCAGCCGCTTCAACCATTTGCTCGCGATATTTCTCGGCAGTTTCTTGCAGCTCAGCCGGAATATCCACGAGGTCAAAATTCATACCCAGGCTAGCCTCATCCCACAGAATAGCCTTCATCTGAATTAGGTCGACAACACCTTTAAAGTCTTCTTCCGTACCCCAGTTAATCTGGATCGGCACGGCATTCGCACCCAGACGCTCTTTCAACTGGTCTACAACCATGAAGAAATCAGCGCCGGTACGGTCCATCTTGTTGACGAAGACCATACGCGGTACTTCGTACTTATTGGCCTGACGCCATACGGTTTCGGTCTGCGGCTGAACGCCGGAAGAACCGCACAGTACAACGACCGCGCCATCAAGAACACGCAGCGAACGCTCAACTTCGATAGTGAAGTCAACGTGCCCAGGTGTATCGATGATGTTGATACGGTGCTCGTCGAACTGCTTGGCCATACCCTGCCAGAAGGTAGTTACAGCAGCTGAGGTGATAGTAATACCACGCTCCTGCTCCTGCTCCATCCAGTCAGTCGTCGCCGCACCGTCGTGCACTTCGCCCACTTTGTGAGAAAGACCGGTGTAGAACAGTACACGCTCGGTCGTCGTGGTTTTACCCGCGTCGACGTGCGCTACGATACCAATATTGCGATAACGCTTAAGTGGTGTCTTGCGTGCCACGGTGAAACTCCCGTTAGTTGGCGATGCTCGTTAATTTAGCAGCGGCAAAAGTGAGCCTTACGCTACCGCCGCTATCACAAAATGATAACGGCGGGGTGTTGCAACAAAGCGACTCGACTTAACACTTTCAATGACGCCCTGCTGAAACAACGTGCATATATAAACGCGAACTCTACAAACACTGCGCTTACAAACGCCGTACGTCGAATCGTCTTTCTTAGAAACGACGCTCTTAGAAACGACGCTCTTAGAAACGATAGTGCGAGAAAGCTTTGTTGGCTTCGGCCATACGATGCACGTCTTCGCGCTTCTTAACGGCTGAACCTTTCCCTTCTGCCGCATCCAGCATTTCGCCTGCCAGACGCTGTACCATCGTTTTCTCACCGCGACGACGCGCCGCGTCCACCAGCCAGCGCATAGCGAGCGCTTGACGGCGAGACGGACGAACTTCAACCGGCACCTGATAGGTCGCACCACCTACGCGGCGCGACTTCACTTCGACCATCGGCTGGATGGTTTCCAGCGCTTTGTCGAAGATTTCCAGCGGCTCTTCACTACTACGCTCGGCAACCTTGTCCAACGCACCATAAACGATGCGCTCAGCTATGGACTTCTTGCCGCTGACCATCAGGTGGTTCATGAACTTCGCCAGACGCTCACTTCCGAACTTAGGATCCGGCAGGATTTCGCGTTTAGCTACAACTCTTCTTCTAGGCATGATAAGCCCTCAATTAAGGATCCTTCAGGTAAACCCGGAACTCGCGCTAGGCTTTCGGCGCTTAGCGCCGCCCGACCTTACTCTTATCAGACCGTCATATATTCGTGTTAAAGATAACAGACGGAAATACAGCACCGTCTCAAGCAGCCTTGACGCCCAGAACTTAGGACTTCGGCTTCTTGGTACCGTACTTGGAACGACCCTGCTTACGGTTCTGTACGCCAGAGGTGTCCAGGGCGCCACGAACGGTGTGATAACGCACACCTGGCAAATCCTTGACACGACCGCCGCGAATCAGAACAACAGAGTGCTCTTGCAGGTTGTGACCTTCACCACCGATGTAAGAAGAAACTTCGAAACCGTTGGTCAGGCGCACACGGCAAACCTTACGCAGGGCCGAGTTCGGCTTCTTAGGGGTAGTAGTGTATACACGCGTACATACGCCGCGTTTTTGCGGACAAGCTTGCAGCGCGGGCACGTCACTTTTAGTAACGGGGCGCTTGCGCGGCTTGCGCACTAGCTGATTAATCGTTGCCATGGTGTTTAGCTGACTCCAATGGTTGCCTAGCCTTCAACAAATACGGGCAGCGGATGCGGGCGCACCCACCCCACTGTTAAAGGCTGCGCATTCTAAAGGCTGATCCTAGGCGCCGTCAAGTCTTGCCGGCGGTTTAACCGGCAAGTTAACGGCTCTAGGATCAGATACTCATTTTTTACTACTCGGTTTTAGAGCTCGTCGTCAGAATCAAGCGCTGTCAACTGTGCTCCAAGCTCCTGCTCTACCTCAGTCGCTGAGGGATTGAACAGGCGCTCAACGTCTTCGCGTTTGCGGCGACGTTCAGCGTGGTGAGTCAGACCGGTACCTGCCGGAATCAGACGCCCAACTACCACGTTTTCTTTCAGGCCGCGCAGATAATCGCGCTTGCCGGTGACTGCCGCTTCGGTCAGTACACGGGTTGTCTCCTGGAAGGAGGCCGCAGAGATGAACGACTCGGTCGCCAGACTGGCCTTGGTAATACCCAGCAGCAGACGCTGATACTTAGCCGGGAACTTACCTTCTTTCTCGAGACGGGCATTTTGCTCCAACACACGCACAAGCTCAGCCTGGTCGCCAGTGATGAAGTCAGAATCGCCCGAATCGGCAATTTCTACTTTGCGCAGCATCTGACGCACAATAACTTCAATGTGCTTATCGTTGATGCCAACACCCTGCAGACGGTAAACGTCCTGCACTTCGGCCGTAATATACTTGGCAAGTTCCGCGACACCCAGCAGACGCAGGATATCGTGCGGGTTGCTCGGGCCATCGGAGATGACTTCACCCTTCTCAACCGCTTCACCTTCGAACACGGCGATTTGACGCCATTTCGGGATCAGCGCTTCAAACGGATCGCCAGACTCCGGCGTAATCGTCAAACGACGCTTACCTTTGGTCTCTTTACCGAAGCTGATAACACCGCTGATTTCAGCCAGGATCGCTGATTCTTTCGGCTTACGCGCTTCGAACAGGTCGGCAACGCGCGGCAGACCACCGGTGATATCTTTGTTACCTGATGCCTCAACCGGAATACGGGCAACTACCTCACCCACACCGATAGTCGAGCCATCATCTACAGAGATAATGGAATTACCCGGCAACAGGTATTGCACTGGCGTATTCGAGCCGGAAACCGACACGTACTCACCGGCGGCGTCCTGCAGCATTACCATCGGACGCTTGTCGCGGCCAGCCATCGGGCGGGCGGCGGACTCAATAACCTCGATAGAAGAAAGACCGGTCATCTCGTCGACTGAGCGGTGCATGGTGACACCTTCGTCGAGATCGATGAACTGCGCTTTACCCTCTACTTCTGCAATGATCGGGTGGGTGTGCGGATCCCACTTAGCGACCATCGCACCGGCATCAACCACGTCGCCGTCACGTACGGAAAGCTCGGCGCCATAAGGCAGCTTGTAGTACTCACGCTCACGGCCGTGATCATCGGCGACCGCCAGGGCGCTGGAACGCGATACGACGACCAGTTTGCCGTCAGCACGCTCTACGTGCTTGATGTTGTGCAGACGCACCTTACCGCCGTGCTTGACCTGTACACTATCCACGGCTGATGAACGCGATGCCGCGCCACCGATGTGGAACGTACGCATGGTCAGCTGGGTACCCGGCTCACCGATTGACTGAGCGGCGATAACACCGACAGACTCACCGATGTTGACCTGGTGGCCGCGGGCAAGATCACGTCCATAACAGGACGAACACACGCCGTGTGGCGTATCACAGGTAATGGTTGAGCGTACGATAATCTCATCCACACCCATGGTGTCGAGCTCAGCACACCATTTCTCGTCAAGCAGCGTACCGCGCGGAATCAAGATCTCCTCGGTACCCGGATCAACAACGTCCAGTGCCACCACACGACCCAGTACACGCTGTGACAGCGGTACGATGATGTCGCCACCCTCGATGATCGGGTGCAGGGTCAGACCGTTTTCAGTACCACAGTCGACCTCGGTGATGACCAGATCCTGGGCCACGTCGACCAGACGACGGGTCAGGTAACCGGAGTTAGCCGTTTTCAGGGCCGTATCCGCCAGACCTTTACGCGCGCCGTGGGTCGAGATGAAGTACTGAAGTACGTTCAGACCTTCACGGAAGTTGGCCACGATCGGCGTTTCGATGATCGAGCCATCCGGCTTGGCCATCAGACCACGCATACCGGCAAGCTGACGGATCTGAGCGGCACTACCCCGGGCACCGGAGTCGGCCATGATGAAGACGCTGTTGAACGAATCCTGCTCAACCTCGTTACCATCGCGATCGATAACGGTCTCTTTCGAGATGCCGACCATCATCGCCTTGGCGACTTTATCGTTGGCCTTGGACCAGATATCGATAACCTTGTTGTACTTCTCACCCGCTGTTACTAGGCCAGAAGAGAACTGGTCTTCGATCTCTTTAACTTCGGCTTCGGCCGCATCGACGATTTCGGTCTTGGCATCCGGGATAACGAAGTCGTTAACACCGATGGAGGCGCCCGACCAGGTTGCCAGGCGGAAACCGGTATACATCAGCTGGTCAGCGAAGATAACCGTCGGCTTGAGGCCTGAGCGGCGATACACCTCGTTGATCAGGCCGGAAATAGCCTTTTTCTTCATCGGCTGGTCGATCAGCGGGAACGGCACGCCTTCCGGCAGAATGCGGAACAGCATGGCGCGACCCACCGTCGTTTTATACAGGCGACGATGGTAAGACTTGGCACCGGTCTCTTCTTCGATATCCACTTCGTCCAGACGCACGGTAATGCGGGCATGAAGCGATACAGACTGAGTTCCGAAGGCGCGCTCAACCTCATTGAGGTCGGAGAACACCATGCCTTCGCCTTTGGCGTTGATCTTTTCGCGGGTCATGTAGTAAAGACCCAGAACAACGTCCTGCGACGGTACGATGATCGGCTCGCCGTTAGCGGGCGACAGCACGTTGTTGGTCGCCATCATCAGCGCACGGGCTTCAAGCTGGGCTTCCAGGGTCAGCGGTACGTGTACCGCCATCTGGTCACCGTCGAAGTCGGCGTTGTAGGCCGCACACACCAGCGGGTGCAGCTGGATCGCTTTACCTTCGATCAGCAGCGGCTCAAACGCCTGGATACCCAGACGGTGAAGCGTCGGTGCACGGTTAAGCAGTACCGGGTGCTCGCGGATAACATCAGCAAGGATGTCCCACACTTCCGGAAGCTCGCGCTCAACCATTTTCTTCGCGGCTTTAATCGTTGAGGCGAAGCCCAGCGACTGAAGCTTGGAGTAGATAAACGGCTTGAACAGCTCCAGCGCCATTTTCTTCGGCAGACCACACTGGTGCAGGCGCAGGGTCGGACCCACGGTAATTACCGAACGGCCCGAGTAATCGACGCGCTTACCCAACAAGTTCTGACGGAAACGACCCTGCTTACCTTTGATCATGTCGGCGAGCGATTTCAGCGGACGCTTGTTGGAGCCCGTGATCGCGCGGCCACGACGACCGTTGTCAAGCAGTGCATCGACCGCTTCCTGAAGCATACGCTTCTCGTTGCGCACGATGATATCCGGCGCATTAAGGTCGAGCAGACGCTTCAGGCGGTTGTTACGGTTGATCACACGACGGTAAAGGTCGTTAAGATCGGAGGTCGCGAAGCGGCCGCCGTCTAGAGGTACCAGCGGACGTAAATCCGGCGGCAGGACAGGCAGCACTTCCATGACCATCCACGCCGGCGCATTGCCGGAGTGGTAAAACGCTTCAAGCAGCTTTAAGCGCTTCGAAAGCTTCTTGATCTTGGTTTCAGAGTTGGTCTGCGGAATTTCTTCACGCAGGGTATTAATCTCTTCTTCAAGATCGATATCTTTGAGCAGTTCCTGCACCGCTTCGGCGCCCATGCGGGCATCAAAGTCATCGCCGAACTCTTCAAGAGCTTCAAAGTACTGCTCATCGTTTAAGAGCTGACCACGCTCAAGCGTGGTCATGCCTGGATCGATAACCACGAAGCTCTCAAAGTACAGCACGCGCTCGATATCACGCAGCGTCATATCGAGGAACATACCGATACGCGACGGCAATGATTTCAGAAACCAGATGTGGGCAACTGGGGATGCCAGCTCAATGTGACCCATGCGCTCACGGCGCACGGCAGCCTTGGTGACTTCAACGCCACACTTTTCACAAATGATGCCGCGGTGCTTCATGCGCTTGTACTTACCGCACAAGCACTCGTAATCCTTTACCGGGCCAAAAATCTTGGCGCAGAACAGACCGTCCCGCTCCGGTTTAAAGGTACGGTAGTTGATGGTCTCAGGCTTCTTCACCTCGCCAAACGACCAGGAGCGAATCATGTCCGGCGACGCCAGAGTAATCTTGATCGCGTCAAACTCTTCGGACTGAGATTGCGATTTGAGTACTTTCACCAAATCTTTCATAGCACGGCTCCTAGCTCTCTAACTCGATATCGATGCCCAGCGAGCGGATTTCCTTCACGAGTACATTGAAGGATTCCGGCATGCCTGCCTGCATGGTGTGGTCGCCATCCACGATGTTTTTGTACATCTTGGTGCGGCCTTCGACGTCGTCCGATTTGACGGTGAGCATCTCTTGCAGGGTGTAGGCCGCGCCATAGGCTTCCAGCGCCCACACTTCCATCTCACCAAAGCGCTGACCACCGAACTGTGCTTTACCACCCAAGGGCTGCTGGGTAACCAGCGAGTAAGAGCCGGTAGAACGAGCGTGCATCTTGTCGTCTACCAGGTGGTTCAGTTTCAGCATGTACATGTAGCCGACGGTTACCGGGCGATCAAACGCATCACCGGTACGGCCATCGTGCAGTTTCATCTGACCTGACTCAGGGATGTCCGCAAGCTTCAGCAGGTGTTTGATTTCGTGCTCTTTGGCACCATCAAATACCGGCGTGGCCATGGGCACACCGCCTTTAAGGTTCTTGGCCAGCGCAATGACTTCTTCATCACTGAGCGAGTCCAGATCTTCAGCGCGAGCACCCGGCGTGTTGTACACCTGCCCCAGGAAGTCACGAATCTCGGCAACCTGCTGGCCACGCGCATCGCGGAGCATAGCGTCAATCTTGACACCCAGCCCACGTGCCGCCATACCCAGGTGGGTTTCCAGAATCTGACCCACGTTCATACGTGACGGTACACCCAGCGGGTTAAGTACCACGTCGACCGGTTCGCCCTTCTCGTCGAATGGCATGTCTTCGATCGGCATGATCGCGGAGATAACACCTTTGTTACCGTGACGACCGGCCATCTTGTCGCCTGGCTGGATGCGACGCTTGACCGCCATGTAAACCTTGACGATTTTGAGAACGCCAGGCGCCAGATCATCGCCCTGGGTCAACTTGCGTTTCTTATCTTCGAAACGCTCATCCATCTCTTTACGACGGTTTTCCAGCTGCTCGTCGGCCTGGGCCAGAAGCTCATTGTAGGACTCATCCTGCATGCGCAGTTTGAACCACTGCTGACGCGGCAGCTCGTCGAGGTAAGCCTCGTCCAGCACGTCGCCTTTCTTGAGGTTCGGGCCGCCGTTAACGGCTTGGCCATCCAGCGTACGCTGCAGACGCTCAAACGTTGCATCTTCAGCAATACGGTAGGTTTCCTGCAGGTCCTTACGCACTTCATCCAGCTGCATTTGCTCGATGGAGAGCGCACGTGAATCTTTTTCCACGCCGTCGCGAGTGAACACCTGAACGTCGATAACCGTACCTTTCATGCCCGTAGGAGCACGCAGGGAGGTATCTTTAACATCAGACGCCTTCTCACCGAAGATCGCACGCAGCAGCTTCTCTTCTGGCGTCAGCTGGGTTTCGCCCTTCGGCGTTACCTTACCGACCAGAATGTCGCCCGGGCCAACTTCAGCACCGATGTAAACAACGCCCGCCTCGTCCAATTTGCCCAGTGCGGATTCACCGACATTGGGAATATCAGAGGTGATCTCTTCCGGCCCCAGCTTGGTGTCGCGAGACACACAGGTCAGTTCCTGAATATGGATCGTGGTGAAACGGTCTTCTTGAACCACCCGCTCAGATAGCAGGATGGAGTCCTCGAAGTTGTAGCCGTTCCAGGGCATGAACGCGATACGCATGTTCTGACCGAGTGCCAGATCACCCATATCGACAGACGGGCCGTCGGCGAGAATATCGCCGCGCGCAACGCTGTCACCAGGACGCACGATGGGGCGCTGGTTCATACAGGTGTTCTGGTTCGAACGGGTGTACTTGGTCAGGTTGTAGATATCAACGCCGGCTTCACCGCCGATGATCTCATCTTCGCTAACCCGTACCACCACACGACGTGCATCTACCGAGTCGATAACACCGCCACGACGCGCCACGGCACATACGCCGGAGTCACGTGCCACGAAACGCTCCATGCCGGTTCCCACAAGCGGCTTGTCAGCACGCAGAGTAGGAACGGCCTGACGCTGCATGTTCGCACCCATCAAGGCGCGGTTAGCATCATCGTGCTCCAGGAACGGAATCAGGGCAGCCGCCACCGATACAACCTGACGCGGAGAAACGTCCATCAGCGTCACTTGCTCAGGACGCATGAAGGTGGTTTCACCACGGTGACGTACCTGAACCAGGTCGTCAGAAAGCTTGTTGGACTCATCCACAGCAGCAGATGCCTGGGCGATAACAAAGTCGCCCTCTTCGATCGCTGACAGGTGAACGATATCGTCAGTTACCTGACCGGCATTAACCTTACGGTACGGCGTTTCAAGGAAGCCGTAGCTGTTGGTGTGGCTGTAAGTGGCCAGCGAGTTGATCAGACCGATGTTCGGGCCTTCAGGTGTCTCGATGGGGCACAGACGACCGTAGTGCGTGGCGTGTACGTCGCGCACCTCAAAGCCAGCGCGCTCACGGGTCAAACCACCCGGGCCGAGTGCAGACACGCGACGCTTGTGGGTAACTTCCGAAAGCGGGTTGTTCTGGTCCATAAACTGGGACAGCTGGCTTGAACCGAAGAACTCTTTCACCGCCGCTGCAACCGGTTTGGCGTTGATCAGATCCTGCGGCATTAGGCCTTCGCTTTCCGCCATGGAAAGACGCTCTTTGACCGCACGCTCAACACGCACCAGACCTACACGGAATTGGTTTTCGGCCATTTCGCCTACGCAGCGAATACGACGGTTACCCAGGTGATCGATATCGTCGACGTCACCGAAGCCGTTACGAATATTGATCAGCTCGCGCAGTACGTCGAGAATGTCTTTGCGGTCCAGCACGCCGGAACCCGTGTCGGCTTCGCGACGCAGACGACGGTTAAACTTCATGCGGCCCACACCTGAAAGATCGTAGCGATCTTCAGTAAAGAACAGGTTGTGGAACAGCGTTTCAGCCGACTCTTTAGTGGGCGGCTCGCCGGGACGCATCATGCGGTAAATTTCAACCAGCGCTTCCAACGCCGATCCGGTCGTATCCAACTTCAGGGTGTCGGAAATGAACGAGCCGCAATCCAGGTCGTTGGTGTAAAGCGTTTCAATGCGCGTGATACCGCCCTGAGCCATACGCTCAAGCACTTCAGGGGTAATTTCAGTATTACACGGGCAGATCAGCTCGCCGGTCTTGGTATCCACTTGATCGTGGGCCAGCGTTTTGCCGAACAGGTACTCCATCGGCACGTCCAGACGCTCAAGGCCGGCTTTTTCAAGCTGACGAATGTGCTTCTGAGTGATCCGACGACCTTCTTCAACAATCAGCTCGCCGCTGCCATCTTTAATGTCAAAGGTGGCGGTTTCACCGCGCAGGCGCGACGGCACCAGCTCCACAGAGAAACCGGATTTCTCAATGTGGAATACGCTAGTTTCGAAGAATTCACTAAGAATTTCTTCAGTGCTCATGCCGAGCGCACGCATTAGTACCGAAGCCGGCAGTTTACGGCGACGGTCAATACGCACGAACACGTTGTCTTTCGGGTCGAACTCAAAGTCCAACCAAGAGCCACGGTAAGGAATTACGCGGGCAGAGTAGAGCAACTTGCCTGAGGAGTGGCTCTTACCTTTGTCGTGATCGAAGAACACACCGGGCGAGCGGTGGAGCTGGGAAACGATAACCCGCTCAGTACCGTTGATCACAAAGGTACCGTTCTCAGTCATCAGGGGGATTTCCCCCATGTAGACTTCTTGCTCTTTAATATCCTTGATTGCCTTGTTCGAGGAATCGCGATCATAAATGATCAAGCGAACCTTGACGCGCAGCGGGGCGGAATACGTCACGCCGCGCAGCTGACACTCCTTAACATCGAACGCCGGCGTGCCAAAACGGTAGCTAACGTACTCAAGTGCTGCGTTACCCGAGAAACTCTCGATCGGAAACACGGACTTGAACGCCGCATGCAGGCCAACTTCGTGACGCTCGTCAGGCGAACGATCTTGCTGGAGAAAGTCGTAATAGGAATCAAGCTGGATGGCCAGCAAGTAAGGCACATCCATCACTTGGGGCAGTTTGCCGAAATCCTTGCGGATGCGTTTTTTCTCAGTATATGAGTAAGCCATCTGTATTCCCCAGCTTGTTCACCATGGGTGACCGATGCGTGGTCATCGCTGCCCTGCGCGGGCGTGTCAGACGCAGACAGCAAGCTCCTAAATCGGTAGCTCGCCGTCGAAAATCTTGATCGATAACAGTATTACAACAACGGTATTACTGTGTTTCTGTAACAACCTATAAGTTGCAACAGAAAAAGGCCGGCAGCGGGAAAACCCGCCGCCAGCCGTGGAAGCTTACGCAGCGCGTAAAGCCGTCAGCACAAGAATTACTTGAGCTCGACGCTTGCGCCCGCTTCTTCCAACTTCGCTTTTGCTGCTTCTGCGTCGTCTTTGGACATGGCTTCTTTGATAGTTGCCGGAGCGCCGTCAACAGCGCCTTTAGCTTCTTTCAGGCCAAGACCAGTGATTTCACGAACGGCTTTGATGACGTTAACTTTCTTGTCACCAGCAGCGGTCAGAACCAGGTCAAACTCGGTTTGCTCTTCTGCAGCAGCTTCGCCGCCAGCAGCCGGGCCAGCCATAACAGCTGCAGCAGCTGATACGCCGAACTTCTCTTCCATTGCTTCGATCAGCTCAACAACTTCCATTACGGACATGTCGGCTACAGCATTGATGATATCGTCTTTAGACAGTGCCATTTTTCATTCCTAACTTTGCGGGAGTCTCGGTCGGCCGAGGACTCAGGATTCATTGCTCGGTTCAGGCAACGCAATCGGCATAGCGTTCACGCCGCCTGCAAAAAGGTCTGCTTACGCAGCTTCTTCTTGCTTCTGATCGCGCAGGGCGGCCAGGGTACGAACCAGCTTGCCAGCGGAGGCTTCTTTCATTACCGACATCAACTTGGCAATTGCTTCGTTGTAAGTCGGCAGGGTTGCCAGACGGTCGATGTCAGCAGCCGGGATCAGTTCGCCTTCGTAGGCCAACGCCTTCACTTCGAAGTTCTGCTCAGTTTTAGCAAAATCTTTGAACAAGCGAGCGGCAGCGCCCGGATGATCAGTAGAGAAAGCCAACAGAGTCGGACCAACAAAGCTCTCGTTCAGACACTCCCACTGAGTGCCCTCGAGGGCGCGGCGAGCCAGCGTGTTGCGAACAACGCGCAGCTCTACACCATTCTCACGTGCCTGCTTACGCAGATCGGTCATTTTACCGACCGTTACACCGCGAGAATCGGCAACTACGACGGAGAGTGCGCCCTTGGCCGCTTCACTGACCTCGGCAACAATCGCTTTCTTGCCTTCAAGTGCTAGTGGCACAGTGATCACTCCTTCGTGCCGAAACCTTTTCAAGGCTTCGGAGGTTACCATCTCTTCCAGGCCTGATATAACCAGCGCTGGAAGCCTTAGGGGATGGTGCTCACCAGAAAGCGAAGTCGCTAAAAAGCTACAACCAACTGGCGGCCACACCATCTGCGCAGGCGCTTTAGGCAATTAAGCCGCGTTGAGATGAGACATCCAGCGCGGCACCTGCGGTCTTTGACGGTGCTCCGGCAGGTTTACCTAACCAGAGGACCGCAAAGTTCTTGCTCGGTTCTTACTTAAAACCTGTCGACGACCTGCTTATACCAGCGCAGAGTGGTCGATAGTCAGACCTGGGCCCATGGTAGTGGACAGGGTGACTTTCTTAAAGTAAATACCTTTAGAGGAGCTCGGCTTGAGCCTCTTAAGGTCAGCAACCAGTGCTTCAAGGTTGCCTTGAACAGAAGCCGCATCAAACGTCACTTTACCCAGCGTAGTGTGGATAATGCCGTTTTTGTCAGTACGGAAGCGTACCTGACCAGCTTTGGCGTTCTTGACAGCAGTCGCAACGTCAGGCGTTACGGTGCCGACTTTCGGGTTGGGCATCAGGCCACGCGGACCCAGAATCTGGCCCAGCTGACCGACAACGCGCATAGCATCCGGAGAAGCGATAACGACGTCAAAGTCCATTACGCCCTTCTTCACTTGCTCAGCCAGATCTTCCATACCCACAATGTCAGCGCCTGCTTCTTTAGCAGCATCGGCGTTAGCACCTTGAGTAAAGACCGCTACGCGTACGTCTTTACCGGTGCCGTTAGGCATAACGGTAGCGCCACGTACAACCTGGTCAGATTTACGCGGATCAACACCCAGGTTGATCGCAACGTCAACAGACTCGTTGAACTTAACGGTAGACAGCTCAGCAAGCAGTGCAACCGCTTCTTCCAGAGAGTAAGCCTTGTTGGCATCTACTTTCTCGCGAATTACCTTCGCGCGCTTAGACAGTTTAGCCATGATCAGAGACCCTCCACGTTAAGGCCCATGCTACGAGCGCTGCCTGCGATAGTACGTACGGCGGCATCGAGATCAGAAGCCGTCAGATCCGGCTCTTTAGTCTTGGCGATCTCTTCAAGCTGCTCGCGAGTCACGGTGCCGACCTTCTTCTTGTTCGGCTCGCCAGAACCCGACTTGATACCAGCGGCTTTTTTCAGCAGCACGGCAGCAGGCGGCGTTTTGGTAACGAACGTGAAGCTACGGTCAGAGTAGACAGTGATCACGACAGGCGTCGGCAGGCCCGGCTCAATTTCTTGAGTCGCGGCGTTAAACGCCTTACAGAATTCCATGATGTTCACGCCGTGCTGACCCAGCGCGGGGCCTACGGGCGGACTTGGATTGGCTTTACCTGCAGCTACCTGCAGTTTGATATAAGCCTGGACTTTCTTGGCCATGGTAAATACTCCAATTGGGTAATAGCGCCTTGCGGCTCCCCGGGACTAACGAGACAGCCACAGGCTGCCTCTTACGAATATATGGCGCTATTAGCGCCCTACTCTTAACGTGCGAGCTTACTCTTTTTCAACCTGAGAAAACTCTAGCTCGACAGGCGTGGCACGCCCAAAAATCAATACACTGACCTGCAAACGGCTCTTATCGTAGTTGACTTCCTCAACCACACCGTTGAAGTCAGCGAACGGACCATCGATAACACGCACCGACTGACCCGGCTCAAACATTGTTTTGGGCCGCGGCTTGTCGGTTCCGTCTTTAACGCGGCGCAAAATAGCGTCCGCTTCACGGGTCGTGATCGCAGCCGGTTTTTCTTTCGTTCCGCCAATGAAGCCCATTACACGCGGGGTTTCATTAACGAGGTGCCATGTTTCGTCGACCATTTCCATCTCGACCAGTACATAGCCGGGATAGAATTTACGCTCACTCTTGCGGCGCTTACCGTCGCGCATCTCAACGACTTCTTCCGTCGGCACCAGAATCTCGCCAAAACGATCTTCCATACCGTGCATTTTCACACGCTCGATCAGCGAGCGCATAACATGCTTTTCAAAACCGGAATAGGCGTGGACGACGTACCAACGTTTGGACATGAAAACTCCTAACCAATGACGCCGGACATTGCCCAGCCAAGAAGAGTATCGATCAACCACAGCATCAAACCCACCACAACAACCGCCACCAAGACAATCGCGGTGGTTTGAATTGTTTCGGGGCGGGTCGGCCATACAACGCGCTGAATCTCTTTCTTGGCGCTAACGGCAAGCTCTGTCAGGTCGCGACCTTTGGCGGTGGTAAGTGCGATCAAGCCAGCAAGCGCACATAAAACCACTACACCCAACACGCGGTAGAGCAGACCAGTATCGGCGAAATAGGTATTACCAACGACAGCAACGACAAGCAGCGCTATAACCGCCGCCCACTTGAGCCCGTCATGGCGCGCCTGTTGCACCTCGGTACCGTGCTTTACAGAACCAGGCTTCATAAAACGAGACTCCTTAGGGTGCGGCTACAATAAAGGAATTCTGGAAAATCACATGCCAACCTGGGGAAGGTTGGCAGGCCAGGAGGGACTCGAACCCCCAACCTGCGGTTTTGGAGACCGCTGCTCTGCCAATTGAGCCACTGGCCTGTATCATCCTGCGCATAGGCACTCACTACCACCTACACAACAGCGGGCGCCATGGTAGCGGAAATAAACCCACCTGACAACCCTTTCCTCCACATCAAGCCCGAAGACATATATGCAGAGACAAAAAAAGCGAGCTTCGCTCGCCTTTCTCGCAATATGGAGCTCATGGACGGAATTGAACCGTCGACCTCACCCTTACCAAGGGTGTGCTCTACCCCTGAGCTACATGAGCCAAAACACATCAACTGGAGCGGGCGGCGGGAATCGAACCCGCACCATCAGCTTGGAAGGCTGAGGTTCTACCGTTGAACTACGCCCGCGTAACTGCTGCCAGGATTACAAGCCGCCGCACGCCGAACGATAGACAATGCCCACTACCGGCTTTCATCCCACAACACCGACCAAAGTCGCCGCTGTTTAAATCTGGTGGAGAGAGAAGGATTCGAACCTTCGAAGCTTACGCGGCAGATTTACAGTCTGCTCCCTTTGGCCACTCGGGAATCTCTCCAGCTTTGGCGGCACATTATGCCAGCCTCCAAAACACTGTCAAGCTAGATATTACTTAATTTATCGTAGCTTGCGATGCTTGCGCATCTGTTTGCTGCCTTGGAACGCGCTGCATTCTGTCAAAGCAGCATTGAGAATGCAAGTCCCGCGCGAATTTTTTCTAATGATACCGGCTCGGGGACTTTCGGCGCCCCAGACATTTTGCCTGCGCGCTCGGCAAACGTTAGCGGGTAACAGGCTTCAAGCCCGCCATACACCATATCGGGCCACACAGCGTGTGGCACCTGCACGCCTCGCGACACCACTCGAGCGTCCCCCCCGGTAAGCAGCATGGGCAGCGAGATGCCCTGCTGGTCGCACACTTCGCTGTAAATACGGTTGATGGCGCTGACGGCTGCCATATAAATACCGTGATTGACTGCGTCCACCGTTCGCCGCCCAGGCTCCAGCAAAGCATCTGCCTCGCTTTCCGGGTCAATGGCTACGTTGCGCGTGCCCAACTTCAAGCTTTCTTTCATCAGGCGCAGCCCAGGGATAATAAAGCCCCCCAAATGTATACCACCGGGCAATACGAAATCGATAGTGATTGCACTGCCGCAATCTACCGCACAGCAGCCACCGGCTAATTGGTACCCGGCCAACGCGCCCATCCAACGATCCACCCCTAGACGACCGGGCTCGTCGTACCCGTTAACCACGCCCAGTGCTTCCGGTAGCGAGCGGGCCACAAACACGTGGCGCACCTGACGGCGCAGCAAGGTGACCGTTTCATCGAGCACCCCAGCGCGGGCAACGCTTGATATACGCACTGCCTCGACAACATCGAGATCAGGAATATCCGCCCCAGGACGCCACTCCTCGCGGGTCCACACTGCCCCCCGCGAGCGTATTTCACTACTTTCGGCATCCTTGAGTCGCCATTTCGACAAGGTGTTACCGATATCCAAATCCAGAATCATAAGCGCCTGCGTACGCTGATCTCACCGCCTGCCAAGCGCCGCGAGTGACCATTTTCAGTAACCCATAAGTTACCGCTCTCATCTACGTCGCCTGCGATCGCATCGCTTGCGCGCTCCCCTTGAATAATACGTACCGGCATTCCCGCATAGGCGTGCCGCTTGTTCCACTCATCACGCCAGGCGCCAAAACCAATCTGCTCGAAGTCTGCCAGCATGCTTAAAAGCCCCGCGACGACGTCCGAAGCTAGCTGGTTGCGCGAGAGCCCCGCGTGCATATCAAACAGTGCAGCTACCGGCTGGTCAATGGCTGCGCGCTGGGATTCAGAAAGCGAGAGGTTCATTCCCATGCCAATGACCACTTCGCAAGGGCCTGCGGCATCACCGGTCACTTCGATCAAAATGCCCGCCAGCTTACCCAGCTCATCACCTTTTTCAGCCAGCAAAATATCGTTGGGCCACTTAAGCTTTGGCGCACTGCCCAGCTGCTCAAGCACTTGGGATACCACCACACCGACCGCGAGACTTAGCCCTTCCAGAGACGCCACGCCTGCGTCGAAGCGCCACCCCAGCGAGAGCATCAGGCTTTGTCCCCAGGGCGTTGTCCATACTCGCCCTCGCCGTCCGCGCCCGGCGGTTTGCAACTCAACCAAGCACACTTCACCGTGACCCGCGCCCTGATTAAACCGCTGCCGCAGATACTCATTGCTTGAGGGTAGCTGGTCCTCAACAAACAGCCGCGTCAGCAAATGGCGCGCCTGAGCGGGCAGCCGCTCGACGATTTTGGCGCCCTCCAGCGGCTCCAGCCGAGTGGCCAAGCGGTAGCCCTTGCCCTTCACTGCCACTACGTCCACGCCAAGTGCATCCAATTTTTTCAGCTGTTTCCACACGGCAGCCCGTGAAACGCCTAGCGCTTCACCTAATTGCTCACCAGAGTGAACGTTGCCATCGCTCAACAAACGCATCAGGTTACCGATGGTCATGTGCCTGCCCCAACTGGGAAAACGCCTATCTTAACGGATGCATCGCAGAGGCGAAAACTGCCGCGTTTGGGTTATTGACTTAACGCTTTATTTGAGACAAGGCTGGTAGTCGACCACACCGAGACCCTATAATGCCGCCCTATTTTCCCAGCAGGATCGCGTCGTGATCGAGAATCTTCGTAACATTGCCATCATCGCCCACGTTGACCACGGCAAAACTACCTTGGTAGACAAGCTGTTAAGTCAATCAGGCACACTAGACCGCAAGGCCGAAGGCCAAGAGCGGATTATGGACTCTAATGACCAGGAGAAAGAGCGCGGTATTACTATCCTGGCCAAAAACACGGCCATTCAGTGGCAAGATGGCAATGGTACGGGCTACCACATCAATATCGTTGACACCCCTGGGCACGCTGACTTCGGTGGTGAAGTTGAGCGCGTAATGTCCATGGTCGATTCGGTTCTGCTGCTGGTCGATGCGGTTGACGGCCCGATGCCGCAAACCCGCTTTGTTACCCAGAAAGCCTTCTCCCAGGGCCTTAAGCCGATCGTCGTCGTTAACAAGATCGACCGCCCCGGCGCACGTCCTGACTGGGTTATCGACCAGATTTTTGATCTGTTTGACAACCTGGGCGCCACCGACGAGCAGCTTGATTTCCCGATCATCTACTGCTCAGCGCTCAACGGCATTGCCGGCATGGACCCTGAAGAGCTTGCCGACAACATGGACCCGATGTTCCAGGCCATCGTTGATATCGTTGAGCCGCCGAAAGTCGAAATCGATGGTCCTTTCCAGATGCAGATTTCCGCACTGGACTACAACAGCTACGTAGGTGTTATCGGTCTTGGCCGTATCAAACGCGGTAGCGTTAAGCCGGGCCAGCAGATCAGCGTTATCACTAAAGAAGGTGAGACGCGCAAGGGCAAGATCGGCCAGGTCATGACTCACATGGGCCTGGAGCGCGTACAGACCAACGAAGCCACTGCAGGCGACATCGTTTGCGTTACTGGCATCGATAAACTGGCGATCTCCGACACGCTGTGCGACGTCAATACGGTTGAGGCACTGCCGCCGCTGTCCGTTGACGAACCGACCGTTTCGATGACGTTCCAGGTCAATGACTCACCGTTCGCCGGTAAAGACGGCAAGTACGTTACCAGTCGGAACATCAAGGACCGTCTGGAGCAAGAGCTGATCCACAACGTTGCACTGCGCGTTGAAGAAGGCGAAACGCCGGAGAAATTCAAGGTTTCTGGGCGTGGCGAGCTTCACCTGTCGGTACTGATTGAAACCATGCGTCGTGAAGGCTTTGAGCTGGCCGTTGGTCGCCCCGAAGTTATCATCAAAGAGATTGACGGTGAGAAGCAGGAGCCCTACGAAGAAGTCATCATCGACTGTGAAGAGCAGCATCAGGGCTCGATCATGGAAGAGCTTGGCTATCGTAAGGGTGAGCTTTCTAACATGAACCCGGATGGTAAAGGCCGTGTTCGTCTGGACTTCATTATTCCTGCGCGTGGCTTGATCGGCTTCCGTGGTCAGTTCCTGACCCTGACGTCCGGCACCGGTATCCTGACCAGCCGCTTTGATCACTACGGCCCGCTGAAACCCGATGCGTCTATCGAGCGTCGTAACGGCGTACTGGTCTCCATGGTTGGCGGCAAGGCCCTGGCCTATGCCCTGTACGCTCTGCAGGAGCGCGGCAAGCTGATCATCGATCACGCCACCGAAGTCTACGAAGGCATGCTGATCGGTATTAACAACCGTGCCAACGACATGGTAGTTAACCCGACCAAGGGTAAAAAACTCGATAACATGCGCTCAACCGGTAACGATGAAAACATCGTTCTGACGCCACCCATCAAGTTCACCCTGGAACAGGCGATCGAATTCCTGGATTCCGATGAGCTGGTTGAAGTGACGCCGAGCCATATCCGCCTGCGTAAGAAGCATTTGACCGAGAACGAGCGCAAGCGCGCTGGCAAGAAGTAAGCTTTTGAGACTGGCTCTTAAAGTCTAAAGCCAGTTCTTGAAGCTAGTTCTTGAAGCTAGTTCTTAAAGACAGTTCTTAAGCAAGCCCCTAAAGCCCGCCTCGTGCGGGCTTTATTGTGAGTGAGCCATGCGCTTTTGGATTCTCTTGTGTGTTATCCCGCTCATTTTGTCTTAGCCCTGCCCTTCACTTGGTTTTCATAGCGCCGCCAAGTGCTTCGATAAACGCAGCCTAAACGCTAGCATACTGGAAAGCCGACGCGTTCTATCGCAAAGTAGTATTAATCTCGGCGCGGCCACGGCCTACTGGCAGCCTACAATTCATACAGGTGTTTGGATATTTACCCCCGTCCAGTCACCCGCATAGGGACACTCTTACATGAGCGGTCACAACGTATGGACACATAAGGGCACTTTTTTACTAGCAGCGGTAGGCTCTGCGGTGGGTTTGGGCAATCTTTGGCGCTTTCCCTACTTGGTGGGTGAATACGGCGGCGGGGCATTTATCCTGGTCTATGCGCTGACCATCTTTGCGGTAGGCATTCCGATTTTAATTGCCGAAATCATGTTGGGCCGCACCAGCCGTCAGAGCCCGATTATGGGCATGCGGCATTTGACCAAGACTCACCATACATCGCGCACCTGGGAATCGATTGGCTGGCTAGGCGCTCTAGCCGCCTTTTTAATCCTAAGCTTCTATTCGGTGATTGCTGGCTGGGCGATTCATTACACCTGGCTAATGTTGACCGGCTCACTGGTGGGCGCCGATGCGCAAACCATCAGCGACGGCTTTGCACTGCTGTAAAGTTCGCCGGGCTTGATGACGGTCTATCACACGCTATTTATCGCAGGCTCAGGGCTAATTGTAGCCCTGGGTATTCACACCGGCATTGAGTCGGCGCTGCGCATTATGATGCCTGCTCTGTTTATTATTTTATTGATCGTGCTGGCTTATAGCGTGATTCACGGTGATATTGCGGCAGCCGCAGATTTTTTGCTTACCTTCAATCTTGCCAGCTTAAGTATCGAAGGCTGGCTGCAGGCCATGGGCCAATCGTTTTTTACGCTTAGCCTGGGTATGGGCGCCATCATGGCTTACGGCGCGTATATGACCAGCGAGGTATCACTCACCCGCACGGCGATTGCCATTGCGATTATCGACACCCTAGTGGCCATGGTGGCCGGGCTTGCGATCTTTGCTCTCGTGTTTGGCGCAGGCCTGGATATCGCTCAAGGGCCGGGGTTGATGTTTGTCACGCTGCCGTTGGCTTTTGCCGAGATGCCTATGGGCGCACTGGTAGGCGGGGTGTTTTTTATTCTGGTTTTAGGCGCTGCGATCAGCTCGTCGATATCGCTGATTGAGCCGGTGGCCGCTTATCTTGTTGAGCGCTTTGATATGACCCGGCCACAGGCCGTAGCCGTCATAGTGATAGCAGCCTGGGCCGTGGGTCTGCTAACCGTGGTGAGCTTTAATATCTGGGCGGAAGGCACGTTCTTCCACGCAATCTGGGGACGCAGCGCGTTTGAGCTTATTGAGCTTTTGACCAATGTCCTTATGCCCTTGAGTGGGCTTATGATTGCTCTCTTTGCTGGCTGGGCGCTCACCCAAACGGAAGTTAAAAAGGAACTCGACACCACCGCGATGTGGTTCGCCATGTGGCGGTTTCTGGTGCGCTTTATTAGCCCGGCGGCGGTAGCGTATGTGCTATTGCGCAGCCTTCCCTTTATGGATGGCTACCTGCTCCCGGCGGTCGGCGCACTGCTGTTCGTCGGCCTGTTTGCCGCAAACCAGCGATGGAAAGCCAAGCGTCGCCCACTCACATAACAACAGATAAGCCTTGGCAGTATCAGCTGCCTTTAGCGCGAGGATGCGATGACACCCCTTATTGAAGTTCAACACGTCAATAAAGCCTTTGGTGGCCTGCACGTTATCAACGACTGCTCGATTAGCGTCGAAAAAGGCTCAATCACCGGCATGATTGGCCCCAACGGTGCGGGAAAATCCACACTTTTTAACCTCATTGCCGGCGCACTGATGCCGGATAGTGGTCGCGTTCTGCTCGACGGTGAAGATATTACGCCGCTGAGTGCCGATCAACGATTCCACAAAGGGCTTTTGCGCACCTTCCAGATCGCGCATGAATTCAGCCAGATGAGCGCGCTGGAAAATCTGATGATGGTGCCACCCCGCCAGGCGGGCGAAAGTCTTTTCAACACGTGGCTCAAGCCAGGCCAGGTCCGTGAACAGGAAGCCGAGGTGCGAAAGCGCGCCCTTGAGGTGATCGAATTCGTCGGTCTTCACCATGTGCGCAATGAGCTTGCCGGCAATCTTTCCGGCGGCCAGAAAAAGCTTTTAGAGCTTGGCCGCACCATGATGACCGAAGCCAAAGTGGTTCTTCTGGATGAAATTGCCGCAGGTGTTAACCGCACCCTGCTGGGCGACTTGATTGGCAATATCGAGCGTTTGAATCGGGAAATGGGCTACACCTTTCTGGTTATCGAACACGATATGGAAATGATCGCGCGGCTATGCGACCCCGTCATTGTGTTGGCCCAGGGCAGTGTGATGGTAGAAGGCCATATTGAGGATATTCAAAATAACCCCGAGGTAATCGAAGCCTACTTTGGCACCGATGCCGCCTAAGCGGCGCCTTGCACAAAAACTACGACAATACGCCGTTTAAAAGCGGCACTGCGAGACACTTTTTTATGCCATTAGCTACATCAACAACGCCCCTGCTCGAAGCACGCGACGTGCACGGCGGTTATGGCAGCATGAACATTCTTAACGGGGTGAACATGACGCTTAACGCCAATGAAGTGGGTGTGATCGTCGGCCCTAACGGCGCCGGCAAGTCCACCATGCTAAAAGCCGTGTTTGGATTGCTGCATGTCAATCAGGGCGAGATCCTGCTTAACGGCCAACCGATCCATAACCTGCCGCCCAACAAGCTGGTGGAACGGGGCATGGGCTTTGTACCCCAGGAAAAAAACGTCTTCCCAAGCCTTACGGTAAAAGAAAACCTAGAAATGGGTGCCTATCTCAAGCCCCAAAACGTCAAGCGCATGCTTGAGCAGGTGTACGCCTTTTTCCCACCGTTGGTGGAAAAGCGCCATCAGCCAGCGGGCGAGCTCTCCGGCGGCCAGCGTCAAATGGTGGCCATGGGCCGGGCGCTAATGGCCGAGCCAAGCCTTTTGCTGCTGGATGAGCCTACCGCCGGGCTATCGCCGCTTTACATGAACGAGATTTTTGATCGTGTTAAGCAAATCAATGCCGCAGGGGTGGGGATTTTAATGGTCGAGCAGAACGCCAAACAGGCGCTGGCCATTGCCGATAAAGGCTTTGTACTGGCCGCGGGCCAAAACCGCTTCACTGATACGGGGGCAGCGCTGCTTGCCGACCCCGATGTCGCCAAAAGCTTTTTGGGCGGCTAGCCCGGGGGAAAACATGAACGAACTGGTCTTTTTTATCAATAACGTGGTGATTGCCGGTAGCGTTACCGGCTCGATTTATGCCATTGGCGCCATCGGGGTAACGCTGATTTTCAGCATTATGCGCTTTGCCCATTTTGCGCATGCCGACATGATGACTTTCGGCGCATTTATGGTACTGCTGCTGACCACGCTCTTCCCCGCCGCCGGGGCGAGTATCGGTGTCCCTACCGCGCTTATCATGCTTCCTTTAGCCATGGTGCTAACCGCCGCGCTGGCGGTGGGGATCGATAAGGCGTTTTACAAACCGCTACGCGCGCATGGTGTTAAGCCCATCGTGCTGGTGATTGGCTCATTGGGGGTCACCCTGATGCTGCAAGGGCTTATCCGGCTGTTTTCAGGCACCGGCGGCCAGAGCCTGTATGTGGATGACCGTAAGGAAATCTTCCGCTTGGCGCTGCCCTTTGAAGGCGTTCGCGCGCCGATCGTGATTACCGAACCGCAGCTGTATCTTTTCGTGATCACACTGGTTGCCGTGGTGGCTCTGCATATATTTCTTAACCGTTCGCGGTTGGGCAAAGCCATGCGGGCGATGTCGGATAACCCCGAGCTTGCCCAGGCCTCGGGTATCAACACCAACACCATCGTAGCGGTCACCTGGGTGATTGCGGGCGGTTTAGCCGCGATTGCGGGCACACTGCTCTCACTGGATGTAACCTTCAAGCCCGACCTGAGCTTCTTCCTGCTGCTGCCGATCTTTGCCGCCGCGATTGTCGGCGGGGTCGGCCATCCCTACGGCGCTATCGCGGGTGGCTTTGTGGTGGGCTTTGCCGAAACCCTGGCGGTGTTTAACTGGAACGTATTGCTGCGCCCCTTCCGCGACAGCCTGCCCGCTTGGCTGGAGCTGCCTTCCAATTTGGCCTTCGTGGGTACCGAGTACAAGATTGTGGTGCCGTTTTTCATTCTGGTGGCCATTCTGGTGTGGCGTCCTACCGGCCTCTTTAAAGGCAAGGTGATCTAATGAGCAATTCAACAGAAACCCGCGATCCAACCTATACGCCGCGTGACGCCACGCCTACACGGCGTTTTCCCGTACGCGAAATCGTACTTTTTGGTGCGCTCTTGGCCGCCATTCTGGCGGTTTATGCCTTGATGGGTGCGGCCTACAGCACGCGCATGCTGGTAGAGGCCGCCTGCTACGCCATTCTGGCGCTGGGCCTGACCATTCAATGGGGTTACGCCGGGCAGTTCAATGCCGGGGTGATGGGGTTTGTCGCCCTCGGCGGCTTTTGCGCCATGCTGTTCAGCGTGCCGGTCAACGATGCCTTCTGGGGCACAGAGCTTCCTGGTGAGCTTGGCCGCGTGCTGCTCTACGGCGTGGCTGCCACCTTTTTAGTGGTAGGCGCCAGCCGGCTTGACCGCCTGGGCGTGCCCAAAAAGCTGCGCACCTTGATTACCGTGGTGCTGGCGCTTGTGCTGTATCTGATGATTATCAGCCAGCTGCGTGAAGTGACCAGCCAGATCCAGTCCCAGGCCGGGTTTGTGGGCGGTTTTGGCCTGCCGGCCTGGGTAGGTTGGATCATGGGTGGCGCGCTGGCCGGCGGGGTGGGCTATTTTATCGGCCACGTATGTCTGGGGCTACGCAGTGACTATCTGGCGATTGCCACGCTGGGCATTGCCGAAATCATCAAGGCATTTTTGAAAAACTCCGACTGGCTGACCCGCGGTACCGCTACCGTGTCGCCGCTGCCCTGGCCCACGCCCGGCCCAGCAGAGATCGGCTTTACCCTTTCCCGCGCGGTGTACCTTTCGTTCACGGCGGTGGTGATTGCGGTGATCTTCTTTCTGCTTCACCGCGCCTATCACGCCCCCTGGGGGCGGATGATCCGGGCGATTCGCGATAACGAAGTGTCTGCGGCGGCCATGGGTAAGGATATCAACAAGCGGCGCCTGGAAATCTTTGTGCTGGGCTGCATTTTAATGGGCCTAGGCGGCGGTATGCTAGGCACCTTCAATAGCCTGTTCGACCCGCAGGGCTATTTGCCGCTCAACCACACTTTCTTGGTCTTGGTCATGGTGATACTGGGTGGCCCCGGCAATAACCTGGGGACCATTTTCGGTGCCGTGGCGGTGTATATCATTTGGATCATGTCAGAGCCTTTAGCGTTATTTTTAATGCAGCTGGCCGTAAGCTTTGGCGAAGGTGTATTTGGCTGGGACGCGCCGAGCAACCTGGATAGCCGGGCGCTGCAGGCTCGGGTATTGGTCATCGGCATGCTAATCACACTGGTGCTGCGGTTTGCGCCTAAGGGACTATTACCTGAAAAGATCGCCCATCACAGTTAATACCCAACGCACTAAAAAGCCCCAGTCCTTGACCGGGGCTTTCTGGTTTTAAATAGCGTGTTTCTGCGTCAGATGTCCTTACAGGTCAACCTGCCCCTTGCTAGTAAAGGTGCCGTTTTCGACCGCCATTTCTACAACTACACCAGGCACATCGCCATTTTCATCAAAATCGTGAGAGCCGGAGGCGCCTTCGTAGTTGATCTCGGTGCCAGCGGCAATCAGCTCGACTGCTTTCTCCCACTCGCCGGGCAGGATCACCTCGCCTGGGGCGCTGGAAACGCTGCGCAGCGCATCGACCAGGCCTTCACGCTCAGCGCTGCCGTTCTGTTCAATAGCCAGCGCCAGTAGGAAGGCGGCGTCATATGCCTGGGCAGCAAAGACTGCACTTGGATCGAAGCCTGCGGTTTCAGCAGCGTCGGTGAAAATCGGCGTGCCGGGAAGATCCGGGCTACCCGGGCGGGTGGCGATCATGCCGTCGAGCACATCAGCGCCGATAGCCTCAATCAGGCTGTCGCCTACCATGCCGTCAGCGCCTACATATTGGGTAAACATACCGCTTTCATAGGCCTGTCGGAGCACCGTCTGTCCCGAGGTGTCGGCATAGGCCAGCACGACCAGCGTATCGACACCGCTTGCCGAAAGCGAACCAAGCTCCGAGCGGTAATCGGCACGGCTATCTTCATGGGCAAGATTTTCGGCCACTTCGCCGCCGCCCGCTTCAAAGGCCGCGCTAAACGCGTCGGAAAGGCCGCGGCCGTAGTCGTTATTGACGAAGGTCACGACGACAGCATCAATTCCCTTGTCCAGCAGCAGCTTGGCGAGTATTTCCCCCTGGAAAGCATCCGAGGGTACGGTACGAAATACCAGATCGTTGTCATCAAGCTCGGTGACGGCAGGCGCTGTAGAAGCAGGCGAGACCATGACCACGCCACCAGGGATGGCTGCGTTGTTGGCCGCCGCAATGGTTGCCCCGGTACACAGCGCGCCGACAATCGCGGTCACCTGTTCAGAGTTAACCATGCGGTCAGCGGCGTTGGAGGCCGCTGAGGCGTCGGAACAGGTCGTATCGCCTGAAGGCATGACCAGCGTTTGACCATCCAGGATCCCGCCCTGTTCGTTTACTTGTTGAACGGCAAGCTTCGCGCCTTCAAAGATAGGTGGCGTAAGACTTTCAATTCCCCCGGTAAAACCACCCAAGAAGCCAATTTTGACCTCCTGCGCCTGAGCCATCCCAGTCAAAGCAAGTGAAGAGGCCGCCACGGCGGTGGCTAATGCGCGTTTATTGATCATATTGTTCGTCGCTCCCAGTAAGGTAAACATTTTCGCGCTAAAGCACGAAAACTCCCTTTAATCTGGAACCACTGCGCGAAAAACACAAGCACCGTTTTCTAACGTTTCTTTGATGCAAGGTTACAGCCAACGCTCCAATCGGAGCGTATGGCTCAGCCAGGCATTAAAATGCTGCCATGTGCTGCCGGGCTCTTCGGTAAGCACCTGAGGTTCGCCGCGATGCTCAAGTTCCCAGTTCAGAATATTGTTGTCATCCAGCACCACACGGTAGCTAATCGCCGGATCCCGACCAACGTTCACCAGCGTGTCAAAAGCCTCCATCAAGGTATCGCTGCTCACCAGCACGCCCACTTCGGTATTCCACAGCACCGAGCGTGGGTCGACATTGAAGGAGCCGACAAACAGCTGATCATCAAAGCTAATGGCCTTAATGTGCAACGCGGAGGCTGAGGCACCGGGAACGCGCATTTCGTTATCATCGGTTGAGCCATTAGCTTCCTGCTCAGGGCGCAATTCATACAGCGTTACACCATGCTCCAGCAGCGTCTTGCGCCAGGGAGCATAAGCACCATGCACAACCGCTGCATCGGTGGATTCCAGTGAATTGGTAATAATCTCGACCTGAACGCCTTGGTCTGCCAGCGCCGTTAATCGCGCAACGCCACGCTCCGTGGGTACAAAATAGGCGGAAATCAGGATTAGTCGTTCTTTAAGCTGAGTATTAGCCGTTAGATCGCCAAGGAGAGTGTCTTTCCAATCAGGAGCGCCGCTTTGGGTAAGTTTGCCCGGTGCATCCCACAGCGCCAGCCCTTCGCCCCTGTGCAGCTCTTCCCAGGGCGGCGTATTGTACGACTGCTGGCGCAGCTCAGAGAAGTACGCCGAGTCGGCATTATCGTCCAGCCACGCGTTGAGTTCGGCCTGCAGCGCCTGCCAGGCATTCGCCGACACCTGATGATAGCGCTCGATGGGCTGGGCCAATCCATGATTCCAGTAAAGGTCAAAGCTTTGCGATAGCGTCGGTACAACCTCGCCAATCGCCACCAGATCAAGGTCGGCGAAATTACGTGAATCGTTGGCGTCGAAATACTCATCCCCCAGATTACGTCCGCCGACAATCGCCACGCTGTTGTCAGCGATCCAAAGTTTGTTATGCATGCGCCGGTGTTGCTGCGCCGGGTTGGCCACCGAGGCTAAAACACGCGTCACCAAGTGCCCCCTGCCCACTGACACCGGGTTATAGACCCGCACGTAAATCCCTGGATGGCTCGCCAGAGCCGCCAGGCGTTCGCCCTGGCCCACCGCGCCCATATCATCCACCAACAGCCTGACGCGCACGCCCTCTTCCGCCGCCGTTAATAAGCGCGAGAAAACCAGGTTAGTGGTTTGTCCTTCGCCCAGCAGGTAGGTTTGAATATCCAGTTCTCGCTGAGCCTGCTTGATCAGCCCGGCCCGCACCCCGAACGCTTCCTGTCCGTTAGCCAGTAATCCAAAGCCATCGGGATCGGTTTGCTCAGCCAGGGCCTGCTGTGCCTGCCCACCGAGCCAGGTTTGCCGGGCGTCATCCAGCGCCAGCGCGCTATGGTGCTCACGTACTACCGACTGAGCACAGCCGGCAAGCACCACACACAGAGCAATCGAGGCCAGCCATCGTTTACCCATGGTCGTTATCGCCCAGCCGCTCTGCGTGCTGTTTGCGCAAACGGTTACGGCGATACACACGCACCAGGGCAATCGCTAAGGCAGTGGCGAGCATTAAACCAAGCGCTAGCCCCTGCCATGGGCGCGCTGCGTCGCCCAGCAGAGTTTCCAACGTGATAATAGCGATCAGGCCCAACGCCTGAGAACCAATGGCCAGCGCGCGCAGCACATCAAAGGCTGGTTGAGGCATAGACAAACTCCGTAATTTACAGCTCACGTGATATGGTCACGTAGTGTACCTGCTTATCGGGAAGACCATGAACGCCATTGCCCTTGGGCCATTATTGATTTCATTACCCAGGCTATACGCCATTGGCTGCGCACTGCTGGTATTGCTGGCCGCGCGTTACTTACTGCGCTTGCCACCGCCGCTCTTGCAGCGCTGGTTCACCGGGCTGATCTTTACCTGGTTGATCGGGGCGCGTATAGCGCATATTACGCTTCATCTGGAAAGCTACAGCGCCGTCCCGCTTGATGCGCTTAAAGTCTGGCAACCGGGCTACCACGGCATTGGTGGGCTGTTAACCGGCCTGCTATGGACGGCCTGGACGCTTCGCAAGCGGCTATCAGCGCTACTCGGCGGCACCGCCATTCTTCTCGGCGCCTCTGGCCTGTGGCTGATTCTGGTATCCCTATCACCCTTGGGTAGCTCATCGGGGGTAAGCCAATTACCCGAGGTCAGCCTGGAAAACGTTGACGGCGAGGACGTTTACCTGCCGTCGCTGGCAGACGGCAGTAACCGCATCATCGTTAATTTATGGGCCACCTGGTGCCCGCCTTGCCGACGCGAGATGCCGTTACTCGAAGAAGCCGCTCAGCGCGAGGGGGTTAACGTGGCGGTGATTAACCAGGGCGAGGATTTATTGCCCATCGTGCGTTATTTGGACGCACAGTCGCTGAATTTCACCTATGCGTTACGCGACCCCGGTCAAACGCTAATGACCTTGTTGGAAGCGCCTGGACTGCCCACCACAGTGCTTTTTGACGGCCAGGGCAATACGCTGGACATCCACGTTGGCGAGCTTACTCGTGCCCACCTTGAACGCTGGCTGGAAGATTGACGCCAATACACCTTAATCCCCCGGCGCCTTTGCGTTAGAATCCCCCGCCCTACTGCTGTCGATGGTGCGCCCTCGGCAGCGTAAGACCCGTTTTTGTAGACTTCCCCGAGGCATCATGAGCGATTTTTCTCCCGGCCAGCGCTGGATTAGCGACGGCGAAGCTGAGCTTGGACTCGGCACCGTGCTTAACTGCGACGCCCGTAGCGTTACCATTTTGTTCAGTGCCAGCCAGGAAACCCGTACGTATAACACGCGCCAAGCGCCTCTGACCCGCGTGATGTTTGGCAGCGGCGACCGGGTGCTCTCAGCCGACGGCTGGCAGATGATCGTTGATGACAGTAAAGAGTCCCACGGTCTGATTACCTATATCGGCGAGGATAGTGAAGGCGCGCTCCGCGAGCTGCCTGAAGCCAAGCTTGCCGACACCATGCAGTTTGATCAGGCCCGCGACCGCCTGCTGACAGGCCAGGTGGACCGCAACGACTGGTTTGACCTGCGCTTTCGCACCCTGCACCACTTTCAGCGTATCGAACAGCATAGCGCGCTGGGATTTGCCGGGCCGCGCATCGATTTGATTCCGCACCAGCTGTATATCGCTGATGAAGTGGCTAACCGTCACGCGCCTCGGGTTTTGCTTGCCGACGAAGTGGGTCTGGGCAAAACCATTGAAGCTGGGCTGATTCTGCACCGCCTGCTATTGACGGGCCGTATTGAGCGGGCACTGATTTTGGTGCCTGACAGCCTGACGCACCAGTGGCTGGTAGAGCTTCTGCGCCGCTTCTCGCTGAACGTCAGCCTGCTTGACGAGCACCAGAGTCAGGCCCACGGCAGCGCCAATCCGTTTGAGAGCGCCCAACTGGTGCTGGCAAGCCAGGGCTGGTTGTTTGCCAATATCCATCGCCAGGACCAGGCGCTGGCCAGCCGGTTTGATCTGCTGGTCGTCGACGAGGCCCACCACCTTGATTGGAGTGCTGAGGGCAGCGGCCCAGGCTATCAGTGCGTAGAGCAGCTCGCCGCTGAGATTCCCGGCTTACTGCTGCTAACCGCCACGCCTGAGCAGATGGGCATTGAAAGTCACTTTGCCCGCCTGCGCCTGCTGGACGCCGAACGTTACCACGACCTGGAACGCTTCAAAGACGAAGAACGCCACTACAGCGCTGTCGCCAGCGCCATCGACGCTTTAGATGAACTGCCCGCCACGCCGGACGCCCGAGCCCGGGTAGATGCCGTGGCCGACGACCGCGACAGCCAAGCGCTATTGGCAACGCTGTGCAACGCTGAAGCCAGCGAAGAGCAACAGGACGCAGCGCGTTATCAACTGCGCGACGCCTTGCTTGATCGCCACGGCACGGGACGGGTGATGTTCCGCAATAGCCGCCGTCATGTTGGAGGCTTTCCCGAGCGCCGCCTGCACCTCTCTTCGCTTGAGCTACCTTCAGCGTATCGCCGCGTGCTGCGCCGCCTGGAGCGCGATGATGACTACCTGGACGAGCTGCTGATCGAAACCGGCATGGATCACCCGGATGTATTGATCTACCCGGATGCCATGTACCGGGAGCTGCGCAACGACCCGCTCAACGGTGAAGCCTGGTGGCATATCGATCCACGGGTTAACTGGCTGCTGGATAAACTCAGCGACGATAGCGAGTCAGGTTTTGCCAACGATAAAGTGTTGGTCATCGCCCACCACCGTGAAACCGCCGAAGGGCTTGCTGAAGGGCTGCGTGTATTGGGCGGCTACCAGGCACCGGTCTTCCATGAAGGGCTGTCGCTGGTCGAGCGTGACCGCGCCGCCGCCGCGTTTGCCGATGAAGAAGAAGGCGTACAGGTACTCGTTTGCTCGGAGATTGGCTCAGAGGGGCGCAACTTCCAGTTCTGCCGCCACCTGGTCATGTTCGATATGCCCCAGCACCCAGACCAACTGGAGCAACGCATTGGGCGTCTGGACCGTATCGGCCAGAAGCACGCCATCGAGCTACACGTGCCCAGCTTTATTGGCAGCCCCGGCGAGCGCCTGCTGCGCTGGTATCACGAAGGCATGGACGCATTTAGCGCACCCCACGGCATCGGTAGCGACCTGTACGAGGCCTTTGGCGATGCGCTTGCCGATGCGCTTCTCGACGATGAAACGCTGGACGAAATCATCGCTGAAACGCGGGAAATGTTTACCGCCAAGCTGGCTGAACGTGATGCGGGTCGCAACCGTCTGCTGGAGCTTAACGCCTGTCGGCCGGCACGCGCCCAAGAGGTGATTGCGGCAGTACGTGAGCTGGATGAAGATACCGCGCTCCCGCGCTATGTAGAGCGGGCGCTGGATGTATTTGGCGTGGACAGCCAGGAGATCGGCAAGGGACTCCTTCATTTGCAGCCCAGCCAGCATATGCTGGACGGGCTGCCCGGCCTGGTGAAAGGTGAAGAGGGTTTTACCACTACTTATAGCCGCTCTCAAGCACTGGCCCGGGATGATGTTCAGCGCCTTTCCTGGGAGCACCCGCTGCTGCGCGAAATGATGGAGCGCATTTTAGACGGCACCATGGGTAATACCGCTCTGGCGCTGCTGCGTCACACGGCCATTCCCAGCGGGCGCCTCATGGCGGAGCTTATTTTCCGCACCCACTGCCCGGCACCGAAGTCGCTGCACCTTAACCGCTTCTTGCCGCCGACGGCCGTACGTGTGTTGCTTGATGAGTCAGGTGCCAACCTGACCAGCAAAATCTCGTTTACGGGTCTGGGTAAAAATCTACAAAAGGTCAATAAATCGCTGGCGCGGGATTTAATCAAGAGTCGCCATGATCAGCTTCGCGAACTACTGACTCAAGGCGAAGGCGAGGCAGAACGTGAGCTGCCCAGCATTGTAGAGGCCGCTGAAACGCGTATGCGCGCCCAGCTGGATGCCGAGCTTGCCCGCCTGACGGCGCTCGCCGAGCATAACCCGTCGGTACGCGCCGAAGAGCTGGATGCCTTGAAGCAGGAACGTCAGGCGTTGAGCGAAGCAATCGAAAACACTCGCCTGCGGCTGGACTCCGTTCGGGTAGTGATTACGGTCGACCCGAACGCTTAAAACTCAATCTCGCTTTAAAATCTCTGCAAGCGCCTTATCGAGCGTGGGGTACTGAAACTCAAACCCCGCCTCGATAAGGCGCGCCGGGCGCATGTCCGCCCCGGTTAGCAGCAGCCGTGACATCTCACCCAGGCCTGCTTTTAACACAACGGCAGGCACTGGAAATATGGCCGGACGGTTAAGCCGTTTGGCCAGCGTTTTGGAAAACTCGGCATTAGTTGCCGGGTGCGGCGCACTGCCGTTAAAGGCGCCATTCAGGCCCTCTTTTTCCAGCAGGAACACAATCGCATCCACCAGATCCTCGCGATGAATCCAGGGCATATACTGCTCACCACTGCCAAAGCGCCCGCCTAGCCCTAGCTTAAACGGCGGCAGCATTTTTTGAAGTGCCCCGCCTCCTGCATCCAGCACCAACCCCGTGCGTAAAATAGCCAGACGTACGCCCAGCGCTTCAACAGGTTTTGCCGCAGCCTCCCATTTAACGCACAGCTGATGGGCAAACTCGTCGTGTGGTGGCGTTTCCTCGGTCACCATTCGGCTTCCCTGATCGCCGTAATAGCCCATCGCTGAGCCGCTGATCATGACCTTGGGTACCGGCTGACCGTTGGCCTGCAACTGCTCGCACAAGGTAACCAGCTGGTGGGTAGCTTTGATACGCGACTGCACTAGCTTGGCTTTTTGCGCTTCGCTCCAGCGCTTGGCCGCGATTGGCTCACCGGCCAGGTTGATAATAGCGTCCGGCGGCGTGTCTATAAATCCAAGCGCGCTATCACGAATATCGCATTCATCAGGTAACTTCCCGCTGGCTTTACGCGGGTGCCGGGATACCACCTGTACCAAATGCCCGTTTGACAGCAATTTTTCGCAAAGGCGCTGGCCAACAAACCCACTGCCCCCGGTCACTACTACACGCATGGTGCCACTCCTGTTAATCACGCCACGATAATCTGCCGTCAATTAATGACTAAGCATTAATGCTGTGACGACAGACAGAGGTTGTTAGCGATCTAACCCTCAACGCTGGTTATGCTCACACTAGTGTAGTACTACGTGTCGTGCTACGTGCACTACCTATACATTAGTAACGCGCTCGCTTTCATGAAAATAGCTTTGGTAATAGCTGTGTAGAAGTTGCTGATTTCATAAACATAGGTTATAGAACCTTAATAGGCCAGTCGGTCTAATAACATCACGCACTTAGCTCAACTTTACATTTCTGTTAATTGCTGAATTAAATGCAAAGGTTGTACCTGATAGCGACAAGTTGTACAAAGAGAGCTACGATAGTGCGCAACCCCTACTATTTTCATTTACCATTTTCATTCAAGCGACACTACATGGACTGTGGATCATTTTTGCCCCAGCGAATACGAATAGCCGTTTATGTCCTGGAGCTTCAGACAACCAAGAGGCAAAGGCGCCCATGAACACCAAGGCGACCCACCCACCCGATACCCCGCTCTATCCGATTCGGGAAGTATCCCGTTTAACGGGTGTGAACTCGGTCACCCTGCGCGCCTGGGAGCGTCGCTACGGTTTAATTCGTCCCAAACGCACGCCTAAAGGCCACCGCCTATATGCTCAGGACGATATAGCACGCATTGAACGCATCTTGCAGTGGCTTAACCGTGGCGTACCCGTAAGCCAAGTAGTTGATCTGCTTGACCAGCCTGAAACGATAGAAGCGCCTGCACCGGATGCTGGCGACTGGATCAGCCAGCGACAGCAGTTGCAAACGACGATAGAAGCACTCGATTTACCCAAACTGGAAACGCTTTATCACCAGAGCCTCGCTCTTTACCCGCTGAGCATTGCGATTAACGAGTTGTGGCAACCGGTTATTTTGGCGCTGGAAGCCAAATGGGCGATTCAACCCGATAATCTGGTACGCCGGACTCTGGAATCCTTTCTACGCAGTCAGGTGGGCACGCGGCTTCATTACGCTAACCAGTCAACGCGTGGCCCTTTGATACTGCTTAACGCGATGCCCGATGACCCTGGCCCGCTATGGGTGCTGATGGCAGCGCTTATGGCCAGCGAACAGGGCTACCGTATCCAGATGCTCGATCATTCGCTGCCCCTGGAAGACCTGCCCCAGGCTGTTGCACGACTGCACTCATCAATGGTGCTGCTGGCAAGCGGCCAGCGCGAAAGCGACAGCTATATCCATACGGCGCTGCCTAATGCTGCTGAAGCTTTAAACGTACCGCTGGGCGTGTGTGGGGAAGTTGCCCGGCTGCGCGATAATGAACTGCGTAGCGGGCCTGTGCACACGCTAGGCAGTGATCTACCCCAGGCCATCGCACGGCTGCGTCCGCTACTCCGAGAGTCGGGCGTTCTATAAGCTTTTTTAGCTTAAGACCGAGTGTTAAAAACCCCGTTTGACTAATGGCCGCTATGAGATATAGCGGCCATTAGTTGTTTATTGCATCGGAGAAAACATGGACGTTCAACTAGTTTGGTTACGAAGTGACTTACGAATTCACGACAATACCGCGTTGGCCGCTGCGGCAGCCAAAGGGCCAGTGATTGCGATCTTTCTGCGCACTATCTCTCAGTGGCAATCCCACGGCCATGGGGCGAACAAGATCGACTTTTGGGGCCGCGGCGTGGAAGCCGTGCAAAGCGCGCTGAACGGGCTGAATATTCCTCTTTTGCACCGTGATATTGAGCATTATAGCGAGGCGCCCCAGGCACTATTGGCGATTGCTCATGAACACTCTGTTCAGCAGCTGCATTTTAATTACCAGTATCCTCTCAATGAGCAGCGCCGCGATAAGGCCGTCATTCAAGCCTTTAAAGAAGCAGATATTACCGCTCATGGCTACCACGATGCCGTCGCCTTCGCGCCGGGAACACTGCTGACCGGCAAAGGTGACTATTACGGGGTGTTCACACCGTTTGCCAAAGCCTGGCATAAGCAGGTCAGCGTTGAACAGCTGGCGCTACGCGATACGCCTGAGCCACAAACGCCGTTATCGATCAAAAGCGATAAATTGCCTAAACTGCCTAAGCTCGATAGCCAATCGGTAGGCCACCACGAATGGCCTGCTGGTGAAGAGACGGCAGGCGACCATCTGGCGCGTTTTTTACGCTTTCGCAGCCGCCATTATCACCAGCAGCGCGATATCCCCAGCGTACGCGGCACCAGCGAGCTTTCGCCCTATTTAGCGCTGGGCATGATTTCTCACCGCCAGTGCATGCAAGCAGTGATGAGCGAAAATGGCGGCCACTTGGCCGATGGCGATGTTGGACTAACCACCTGGGTGAACGAGCTTATTTGGCGTGAGTTTTATCAGCACGTCGCGGTAGGCTTTCCTGAAGTATGCCGCTACCAGCCGTTTCAGGAGCATACCAAGCAGCTTGCCTGGCGTGATGATGACGAAGGCTTTCAGACATGGTGTGAAGGACGCACAGGCTACCCGCTAGTGGATGCGGCAATGCGCCAGATGGTGGCGACAGGCTGGATGCACAACCGATTACGCATGGTCACGGCGATGTTTCTAAGCAAGCACCTGTTGATTGATTGGCGCCGTGGCGAGGAGTTCTTTATGCAACACTTAGTGGATGGAGAGTTTTGTGCCAACAACGGCGGCTGGCAGTGGGCCGCATCGACAGGTACCGATTCCGCGCCCTATTTCCGCATTTTTAATCCCACCACTCAGTCAAAGCGCTTTGATCCAGACGGCGAATTTATCGCTCGATGGCTACCCGAACTTAGCGAGCTGCCCGCAAAGGCCCGCCATGCACCGCCGCACGATATGCTTACTCAAGTGAATTATCCAACGCCGATCGTTGACCATAAAACGGCTCGCCTACGCGCTTTAGAGGCTTTTAAAGCCCTTTCACGCTAGCCGCGTAGCGAGCTTTCATCCTCCTGAGGCGAGGGGTAGCGCCCAGCGCTGCTCCAATTCAGCGGCAGGCAGGGGCCTTGCGAAATAGAATCCCTGGACGATGGAGCAGCCTGCATTTACCAGGAACTGGCACTGCTCCTGTGTTTCTACTCCTTCGGCCACCACTTCAAGCCCCATGCCTTCAGCCATTTCCAAAACGGCTTTGACGATAGCGGCATCCGCCTTGCTGTCCGGTAGTTCTCGAATAAAAGCGCGATCCAGCTTTATTTTATCGACCGGCAGCCGCTTAAGGTAGCCAAGCGATGAGTAGCCGGTCCCAAAGTCATCAATGGCAATGGCGTAGCCCTGCTCACTGAGGGCTTTCAAGCGAGGCCCCATGTCGCCTGCACGCTCATCTATCAATACCGACTCCGTTAGCTCCAGGCCAATCTGCGAGGGCTTTAACTGATAGCGCTTTAAGCACGTGGCCAACTGCGTTTCTAGGTCGCCCTGAAAAAGCTGAAGGGCTGAAATATTGACCCAAATGGTCAGCTTGGGCATGCCGCTGTTTTGCCAGTGTGACTGCTGGGCACACGCCTTTTCAATCACCCAACTGCCTAATTCAGCCATCAGCCCATGCCGCTCAGCCAGCGGAATAAAATCGCCTGGTGAAATCATTCCATTTTGAGGATGCCGCCAGCGCAAAAGCGCCTCCATCCCCAACAGATCCCCAGTACTCGGGTGGTGCTGGGTTTGGTAATGTAGCTCCAGCTGATCACCGGAGATCAGTGCGGCACGCAAATCACTCACCAGCGCCAGCTGTGGGTTATCCTGCTTATCCAGAGCCGGGCGAAAACGCAGATTATGGTTTCGGCCTAACCGCTTGGCGCTATAAAGAGCGGATTCCAGGCGCTGAAATAGAACCCCCGAATCACGCCCATCCTCAGGGGCGCGGCAGCTGCCGATAGTAAGTCCCAGGCGCAGAAGCTGATCTCTAATTTCAAAAGGTCGGCCCATATGCTCACGCAGCGATGCAATCCACGTGTCGTGATCGTCAAAGGTGGTGGTGCGAATCACCATGAATTCATCCCCACCTAAGCGCCCGACCACGCTACCCGCGACATAGCCTGCAAGCCGTTGAGCAAAACGCGCCAGCAACCGGTCGCCCTGCTCCACCCCCAGGCTATCGTTAACCGATTTCAAACCGTCAATATCAACCAAAGCAATGTCCAGGCTTTCACCGGCACGCAGGTGGCGTAAGCGCGATGCCATTAGGTCATGTAAACGACGCCGATTGGGCAAGCCGGTCAGCGGGTCTTCGTACCCGATACGACGCAAGTCATGTTCACGCGCTTTTTGCGCCGAAATATCGGTAAATAGGCTGATAAAATGCGTGACATTACCCTGCTTATCAGTAACCGCACGCATCTTTAACCACTCAGGATACTCATCCCCATGCTTGCGCCGATTCCACATTTCACCTTCCCAGCGCCCGGTCGCTTTTAACGTGCTCCAGAAGGTTTGGTAAAACGCTTTATCGTGGCGGGGGGCGGCCAGCGTTTCCAGTTTGCGGCCGATTATTTCATGACTTTCATAGCCGGTAATTTCCGTGAAGGCCGGATTAACCGCCATCACCCGATTTTGGACATCGCTAATTACAATCGCATCGCTCGCTAGGCTAATAGCGCCCTGAGACAAACGATAGCGCAGGCGCTGTTGGCGTACTTGATGCCAGGCATCCCACAGTCCACAAATGACCAGGCTAGCGGCCACAAGGCGCAACATGGCATCGGGCAGCCAAACACAGGCCGGTAGCGCCATTAAAGCTACCCAAACCAGCGGGCGATTAAGAGAAACTGGTAGCCACATGGCGATTCGCTACGTCCTATCACTGAAAACTGACATTAAATAAATATAACGCTAAGCAATATACGTATCATGCTACCTTACCAAAAGCTTGAATAACGCATATTACGTTAATAGGCCGTTTAAGTGGATAAATTCGCTGACGACAAGTTGGATAAAAAAGCTTACCTTGAACCATCACCACTTAATAAAAAACGTTAGTTATAAGTAATCAATAGCGACTTGCGTGCATTCAGCGGTTTCGGGAAGTAGACTAGGCTAGGCCTCGCGGGCCGTGCCTCGGCGCTAGACGTTACGTTTAGGCCCCGGTGCTATGCCTCGGCTGTAGGTGCCGCACGCGGCCAACAACCATTTTGAACTCGGAACGATTCAGTGACCAAGCAACATTCCTTTGATCGCGAAGAACTGCTGGCCTGCTCCCGCGGCGAGCTATTTGGCCCCGGAAACGCACAGCTTCCGGCTCCCAACATGCTGATGCTTGACCGTATTGCGCATATTCATGAGGAAGGCGGTGAGCATGGCAAAGGCGAATTAATCGCCGAGCTGGATATCTCTCCTGACTTGTGGTTTTTTGATTGCCACTTCCCAGGCGACCCGGTCATGCCCGGCTGCCTTGGCCTTGACGCCATGTGGCAGCTGGTAGGCTTCTATCTGGGCTGGTTAGGCCACCCTGGGCGCGGGCGGGCGCTTGGCTGCGGTGAAGTAAAATTCAGCGGCCAGATCATGCCTGACGCGAAAAAAGTAACTTATCGTATTAATATAAAGCGTATTATTACCCGTCGACTTATTTTGGGTATCGCTGATGGCACCGTATCCGTCGACGGACGCGATATTTATCAGGCTAATGATTTACGCGTTGGCCTATTTACCTCCACTGCGAATTTCTAACAGGAGGCTTCCATGCGACGAGTGGTAGTCACCGGCCTTGGCATCGTGTCTTGTCTAGGCAACGACCAGCAACAGGTCCTTGAAGCGCTCAAAAATGGGCGCAGCGGCATTCGTTTTAAGGAAGAGTACGCTGAGCGCGGCTTTCGAAGCCACGTAGCGGGCAGCATCGATATTGATCTTGATGCCCTTATCGACCGCAAACTACGCCGCTTTATGGGTGATGCGGCAGCGTATGCCTATGTTTCCATGGCACAAGCCATTGAAGACTCTGGGCTGTCTGCCGAGGACGTTTCCAACGAACGCACCGGGCTTATCGCAGGCTCTGGTGGTGCATCAAGCGCCAACCAGGTAGAGGCTGCTGACGTCATGCGCGAAAAAGGCCTGCGCCGCGTAGGTCCTTACCGCGTGACCCGCACCATGGGCAGCACGGTATCAGCGTGCCTTGCCACCCCATTTAAGATTAAAGGCGTGAACTACTCGATTTCGTCGGCCTGTGCCACCTCGGCGCACTGCATTGGCAGCGCAATGGAGCAGATTCAGCTAGGTAAGCAGGACGTGGTGTTTGCTGGCGGCGGTGAAGAAGAGCACTGGACTCTCTCGTGCCTCTTCGACGCCATGGGAGCGCTTTCCACACAGTATAACGACGCACCAGAAAAAGCTTCGCGTCCGTATGATCAGGCGCGCGATGGGTTTGTCATTGCTGGCGGCGGCGGTATGTTGGTGCTTGAAGAACTTGAGCACGCCAAGGCACGCGGCGCCAAGATCTACGGCGAGCTAGTGGGCTATGGCGCCACATCTGACGGCCATGACATGGTGGCACCTTCCGGTGAAGGCGCTATACGCTGCATGCATCAGGCAATGGCCTCCGTGAGTGGCGATATTGATTATATCAACACCCACGGCACCTCAACGCCGGTGGGTGATGTGGCTGAGCTAAAAGCGGTACGTGCAGTGTTTGGTAACTCAACGCCTGCCATGAGCTCCACTAAATCCCTCACGGGCCACTCGCTGGGTGCGACCGGCGTTCAGGAAGCCATCTATTCACTGCTGATGATGCAACACAACTTTGTCGCGGCCTCTGCCAATGTCGAGCATCTCGACGAGCAGGCAGACGGTTTTGATATCGTGACAGAGCGGCGTGACGGCGTAACGCTCGAGCGTGTCTTGTCCAATAGCTTCGGTTTTGGCGGTACTAACGCCTGCTTGGTATTCCAGCGCTTTAACGGCTAAGACCCGACGTCAGTCGTGTCGTAAAAACGGCGCCTTATTTATAAGGCGCCGTTTTTGTAGTTCAATGTTGTGTAGATCAACCGAGATATCTGTCCAGACCACTAACGCTTAAGCGGGCGTGGCACCTCGGAAATTTCCTGTAGCTGACCCTCAATCCAGCCTTCCACCTCGGCAACAACTTCATCAGGCGTACGCCCGTGGGTTTCAATAGGCGCGCCAATCCGTACCCGCAAAACGCCCGGCTGCTTGACCCAGTGGCGACCCGGCCAACGCTCGCCCGCGTTATGGGCAACCGGCAGCACCGGCACACCGGCCCGGCAGGCAACCACGCTACCACTCTTGTTGTAGCGTTTGCGTACGCCCGGGTCTACTCGTGTCCCTTCGGGAAAGATCAGCACAGAAAGCCCTGTGCCTAACCGCGCAACGCCCTGGGTCAGCACCTGTTTCAAGGCACGCGCCGGTTTCGAGCGATCAAGGCTGATAGGGCGCAGCAGGCGCAACGCCCAGCCAAAAATAGGAATACGCAGCAGCTCTTTTTTTAGCACAGTGCATACCGGCGGCTTCATTACCTGCAAAAAGACCGTTTCCCACTCGCACTGATGGTTTGCCTGAATAACACAGGGGCCGTCGGGAATAAGATGACGCCCTTGAATATCGTAACGAACCCCACACGCCACTCGAAACCAAACCATCAAGAAGTGGTTATACAGATTCAGCAGCCGGTAGCGGCCTGACAGCGGTAAAAAGGGAGCAATCGGTAGAAAAAGTACGCCAGAAATCAGCATGGCGAAAAAATACCCGGCATAAAACACCAGGCTACGAACCACATTGATCAAACGGACTCTCCTGTACTGGCGTCAGATAGGTCATCGCGCGTTAAGCACCATGCATCCAACATGCGCCCTACTTCTAACCGCCAGGGTTTCTGATGCACACCAAAGACATCCAGCACTCGACGGCAATTTAAAACACGCCGCAACTTAGCATCGTGATGGTGATTAAGTGCGGTGACGTCGCCAAGCGCAATCTGTTCGCCACGGCCTTCCAAGTGTGTTGCCAATTGGGTACGTACCATGGACGTAAACGTGAAGGCGCTAACGGGCTCAGTACCTGCCAAATGATAGGCGCCCCAGGCATTAGCGCCGCTGGCCTGCTGCTGTAGCATACCAATCAACGCCATTGCCACTGCGTCCACCGATGTTGGGCAACATACGACGTCCTCTGCAGCCCGAACGCTCTTTCCGACCACCAGGCTATCGATAATTTCATTTAGCCAAGCATGGCTGCCTTCAAGCGCAAACAGCGGGCCAAGGCGCACAATCAGATGGCGATGATACTCCGCCCGGATACGATCTCCCGTCATGACCAGCCGACGTAAGCATTCATCGCGCGGCGTGGGCACCACATGCTCGTCAATTGGTTCATCGAAGCCGTCTTCATAGAGCTGATCTGAGACGCACCATACCAGCGGCACCTCCTGAGCAATACACGCTTCCAGGCAACAGTCGACCGCATCGGCATGCGCGCCGACGGCCGCTGGCGTCATGCTTAACGGCTGCGCCAGCGGCGGGATAATCACCGCATCCGGGGCGATCTCCTGCAACTGCGCCGCGGTGATAGCGATGTTCTGCTCAATCACCAGCTCCGTATCCGCGCGACGGCTTGCTTCCCGGGCCAACGCTAAACTTAAGCAGTGCCCTGCATCGAGTATCAGCAGCTTCAAGACAGACCCTCTCCCATCAACGAACGTAGCTAACGAGCATGCGCAACGAGCTTAACCGTTAATCCAACAAGGATGATCAGAACGGAATTTCATCGTCGAAATCGTCAAAGCTACCCGGGTCCGGCGCACCATAGTTGTTTTGCTGGCCCTGTTGCTGCGAAGGCGCGGTATTCTGGCGTGCAGGCTGGCCTTGCTGTGGCGCTGGCTGGGGACGCTGGGCCGGTTGACCGCCCTGATTCTGACCGCCCTGGTTTTGGCCGCCCTGGTTTTGACCACCATAGTTCTGACCACCGTAACCTTGTCCACCAAAGTTATTGCCTTGTGGCGCGCCACCCTGCTGAGGATATCCACCTTGAGGTGCAGCGTCATTACTCTGGTTACTCGGAGCGTAGCTGCCCTGCGGGGCGTTACCGCCCTGGAAATCGCCGCTACGGCCATCCAGCATCTGCATATCGTTGGCCACGATCTCGGTGCTGTAGCGGTCTTGACCGTTTTGGTCCTGCCATTTGCGTGTTTGCAGGCGACCTTCAATATAAACCTTGGAGCCTTTTTTCAGATACTGCTGGGCAATTTCAGCCGTTTTATTAAACAGCACGATCCGATGCCACTCGGTACGCTCCTGGCGCTGGCCGCTTTGGCGATCCATCCAGGTGTCAGAGGTAGCCAGATTCAAATTAGCCACTGCCGTGCCGCTGGGTGTAAAGCGTACCTCAGGATCCTGCCCTAGGTTACCGATCAGAATCACTTTGTTGATACCGCGAGCCATAAGGCGCTCCTTCCATTGTGTTGCGTATAGATAGACATCGACACGCTCATACATAACTTGCCGATGTCACTGATTATTGCCACGGCTGCGGCAGCCGCGCTAGGTTTTTGGGGGAATCAGCCTGGCCAGTGCGGCCCTATCAAGCTGCTGACGATTTACCTTTAAATAGACCAGATGCTCTTCGGGTACCACCATGACGTCTTCGACACCTACAACGTCGGCCAGCCGCTCCATCAATAACTCCCATGTATCTGGGGGCGTATCATGCAGGGCCACCACTTCGCTGGATAGCGGCGGCGGCGAAGGCATTTTCCACATCGCAAGCCACCATAGCAGAGCCAGTACCGCACAGCCGATAAAAACGGCGTCTAGGCCCCACACATTAGCTAACAAGCCTCCCAGCGTGCCGCCTAGAAAAGCGCCTAAAAACTGACTTGTAGAGTACACGCCCATGGCGGTGCCTTTGGCTCCCGCCGGGGCAAGCTTGCTGAGCATTGACGGCAGCGTGGCTTCCAGCAGATTAAAACCAGTAAAAAAAACAAATAGCCCTACGAACAGCCAATGGCCATGGGAGAGCGACGATCCAAGCCCGCCCAGGCTCACCGTAATGGCGCCAATCGCCAACAGGCATACCACTTTGATCTGCTGTTTTTTCTCAGCCACGATCATGAGCGGCACCATAGCCACAAATGAAAGCCCCATAATGCCCAGGTAGGCTAAACCGTGATGCGCCAGCGGTATGCCGGCTTCCTGCAGCCGAAAAGGCACCGCGACAAAAATAGCCATCAGCACCAGGTGCAGTGTAAAAATCGACAGATCCAAGCGCCACAAATCAGGGCGCGTAATCACGCTTTTAAACTGCTGGCGATCCAGCCCTACATCACGGTGATGCAGCCGCCGGGGAGCAGGCGGTACCCAGCGCCATAGAACCACTAATCCTAAAAGCGTTAGCAGCGCCGTAAACCAGAACACGCCGGAAAGCCCCGCCCAGGAGGCAAGCCAGGGACCCACGACCATGGCAATACCAAATGAAACGCCTATCGATAGCCCTATGGTGGCCATCGCCGCTGTCCGCACTTGCTCGCGCGTCTGGTCGGCAAGCAGCGCCATGATAGCCGCCGCCACCGCTCCGCCGCCCTGCAGCGCTCGCCCAATAATAATCCCGCCGATGGAGTCGGCCAGCGCGGCCACGACGCTTCCCAGGATAAAAATAATCAGCCCAAATGCGATAACCCGTTTGCGTCCGATACGGTCTGACAATAGACCAAACGGAATTTGCAGGATGGCCTGGGTAAGCCCGTAAACGCCTAATGCAAAGCCCACCAGCAAGGGGGTCGCCCCTTCCAGCGCGTCGGCATATAGCGCTAGCACCGGCAGGACCATGAAAAGTCCTAACATTCGAGACGCATAAAGCCCGGCCAGGCCGCTGATTGCACGACGTTCAGAGGCCATTAGCAGTGCAGAAACCTTGCGCATAATGCCCTTGTATATGATGGTTGAGGCCAAAACCCTCGAATAACCCCCCATTCTAGCGGTTTGCATCCACGCTGGAAACGCTGTCCTGCGTTAAGCTATAAAAGCGTTTTTGCCGGAAGGTGGATGGCAAACGTATAATTACTCTTTTGCCGCGCGAGTCGAGGTGTTGATGGACAGCATTCTGGTCAGGGGTGCACGCACCCACAACCTCAAGCAGATCGATGTGGAACTGCCCCGCGACAAGTTAATCGTGATTACTGGGCTTTCAGGTTCAGGTAAATCGTCGCTGGCATTTGATACGCTCTATGCCGAAGGACAGCGGCGCTACGTAGAGTCGCTCTCTACCTATGCGCGCCAGTTTCTGTCAATGATGGAAAAGCCCGATGTGGATCACATCGAAGGGTTATCGCCCGCCATTTCCATTGAGCAGAAATCTACCTCCCACAACCCACGCTCAACCGTGGGTACCATCACCGAAATTTATGACTACCTGCGCCTGCTGTTTGCACGCGCTGGAACCCCCCGCTGCCCCGAACACGGCGAAGAGCTTGAGGCTCAGACCATTTCGCAGATGGTCGACCAGGTAATGAACCTGGCCGAAGGCACTAAACTGATGTTACTGGCCCCAGTGGTTAAAGGGCGTAAGGGAGAACACTTACAGCTTTTGGCCGAGCTTCGCGCGCAAGGCTTTGTCCGCGCATTAATCGATGGTCAAGTGCTGGAGCTTGACGATATTGCGCCGCTCGACAAGCGCAAAAAGCACGACATTAGCGTGGTCGTTGACCGTTTCAAAGTGCGCGACGATATTGCTCAGCGGCTTGCCGAATCGTTTGAGACGGCAGTTAATCTCACCGATGGCACCGCCATGATCCACTTTATGGATGGCGAGCAGGAAGATTTGGCGTTCTCATCACGCTTTGCCTGCCCGGTCTGTGGCTATTCACTTGCCGAACTTGAACCGCGCATGTTCTCGTTTAATAACCCAGCCGGTGCCTGCCCTACCTGCGATGGCCTGGGTATACAGCAGTATTTTGATCCTGAAAAGCTGATTAGCCACCCTGAGCTTTCGTTAGCCGAAGGCGTCATTAAAGGCTGGGATCGGCGCAATATTTATTATTTCACCCAGTTGCAGGCGCTTGCCAAACACTACCAATTTGAGCTGGAAACGCCCTGGAAAGATCTCGCTCGACATGAGCGGGATGTGATCCTTAACGGTAGTGGCGACGAGCAAATCCCCTTTGCCTATGTTGGCGACCGGGGACGTAAGGTAACGCGCGAGCATGTTTTTGAAGGCGTATTGCCTAACATGCAGCGCCGCTACCGGGAAACCGAGTCCAACATGGTGCGCGATGATCTGGCGAAGTACATTGCCATGCAGCCTTGCGCCACCTGTCATGGCACGCGCTTACGCAGAGAGTCGCGCCATGTGTATGTCGATGACCGTAATATCGCCGATGTAGTTTGTATCCCAATCGGTGAGGCGTGGCGCTATTTTGCCAAGTTAAGCCTGCCCGGTCGCAAAGGCGAAATTGCCGACAAGATCGTTAACGAAATCCATGCTCGCCTGGAGTTTCTGGTTAATGTCGGGCTTGATTACCTGAACCTTGAGCGCAGTGCCGATACGCTTTCCGGTGGCGAAGCCCAGCGAATTCGCTTGGCAAGCCAAATTGGCGCGGGCCTGGTGGGGGTCATGTACATTCTGGACGAGCCTTCGATTGGCCTGCACCAGCGTGACAACGACCGCCTGTTAAAAACCCTTGAGCGGCTGCGCGATTTGGGTAATACCGTCATCGTGGTAGAGCATGACGAGGACGCCATCCGCGCGGCTGATCATGTGCTGGACATCGGCCCGGGTGCGGGCGTACACGGCGGTGAAATTGTGGCTCAAGGCACGCCGCAGCAGGTAATGGATAACCCCGCCTCGTTAACCGGTCAGTACCTTTCAGGCACACGCGAAATCAGCGTTCCGCCTTATCGTATCCCCGGTAACCCGGAAAAGCAGCTGGTGTTACGCGGCGCAACCGGTAACAACCTGCAGAACGTGACGCTCAGCCTGCCGCTGGGCCTGTTTATTGCGATTACCGGCGTGTCGGGCTCGGGTAAATCGACACTGATCAACGGCACGCTAATGCCCATCGCGGCCCGGGAGCTTAACCGTGCGACCACGCTGACGGCCGCGCCCTACGAGAAAATTGAAGGGCTCGATCAGCTCGATAAAGTCATCGATATTGACCAAAGCCCGATTGGGCGTACGCCGCGCTCTAACCCGGCGACCTATACCGGCATCTTTACGCCTATCCGTGAGCTGTTTGCTGGTACCCAGGAGGCGCGCTCGCGCGGCTACAAACCGGGACGCTTCAGCTTTAACGTCAAGGGCGGGCGCTGCGAGGCCTGTCAGGGCGAAGGCATGATCAAGGTCGAGATGCACTTCCTGCCAGATATCTATGTGCCGTGTGACGTTTGTAAAGGCAAGCGCTATAACCGCGAAACCCTGGATATTCACTACAAAGGCAAAACCATCCACGAAGTGCTAGAGATGACGGTCGAGGACGCGCTTGAGTTTTTCAGTCCGGTTCCGGCCATCGCTCGCCGCTTACAGACCTTGCTCGATGTCGGGCTCTCGTATATTCGACTTGGCCAAAGTGCAACCACCCTCTCAGGGGGCGAAGCTCAACGTGTCAAGCTTGCCCGGGAGCTTGCCAAGCGCGACACCGGCAAGACGCTCTACATTTTGGATGAGCCTACCACCGGTCTTCATTTCGAGGATATTCGCCAGCTGCTGACCGTTTTGCACCGCCTGCGTGATCATGGCAATACCATTGTGGTGATTGAACACAATCTTGATGTGATCAAGACCGCCGACTGGATCGTAGACCTAGGTCCTGAAGGCGGCTCGGGGGGTGGCCAGATTATCGCCGAGGGCACTCCTGAGCACATTGCCAAGCAGAGCGTTTCACATACCGGGCGGTTTTTATCGCCGCTACTTGAGCGCAACAAGAATACGCCTAAATAGTAGTTAAAACGACGGCTAAAACGGGGGTGGGTATTTACCCACCCTAACGCCGTTTTTGTGTAATAATTTAACCGGAACCCCCCTGTGATAGGGCAGCCCGACTACCCAGTATGCAATTGTATTGCTTAAGTTATTGGTCATATTACTAAACGTCGTTAAGCAATATCCATGGAGAACCCCTGTGAGCCAAGAACAAAGCTGCATCCTCCATCACTTCAGCCATTACTGCTCTTTAAACAAGGAAGAAAAAGAGCTATTGATATCACTGGAAGAAAGTCCCACCGATATCAAAGCAGGCTCACTACTCTGGGAAATGGGCGATCCAGCAAGCGAATTCTGCACATTGAAAAGCGGCTGGGCGTTCTCCTATCGCCACCTTGAGAATGGCAACCGACAGATTCTGGAAGTTTTTTTACCCGGCGACATTATCGGTTTGCGCGAATTCGCTTTTTCTCAGCGGCTAGAAAATGTGCGCATGATTACCGATGGCGTTGTGTGCCATTTTCCGCATAAGCGTCTGCTTGAAATATTTCGCCAGTCCATATCGCTCACCTCGGTGGTGTTTGCCATCGCCAGTCGTCATCAGGCACTGCTCACAGAGCGCTTAGTAACCCTTGCACGACGAAGTGCAAGGCAAAAAACGGCGCATTTCCTATATGAGATGTACCTAAGACTACGCCAGACTAATAGCGATATTGATGGGCAGTTTCGGCTTCCGCTTTCGCAAGAGCAGCTTGCCGACATTCTAGGCTTAAGCCCTGTCCATGTGAGCCGTACGTTCAGCTCGCTGAGTGAGGAGGGCCTTGTGTTTCGTGACCGACACAATCTCACGATCCCCGATTTGAAAGCGCTGGCTGAGGCCGGTGAGTTTGATGACTGCTATCTTCACGATGACGTTAGACCCCTGTTTGATATGTCGGCCTAACCCGGCTGCGTGCAGCTGTATGCAGCCGTTTTGCGAAGGCTTCGCTCATCATTGCCTGTAGGCTTTTCTTACCTAACGTTGACGACTAATCATGAAACCTTTCTCAACTGCCCTGACCAGTGCCTGCCTGTTTTTCGCGTCTTTAGCATCCGCGGCAACGTTTAATGTGCAGGATGCGCAAACGCATGGTCATTGGCAGTCGATGGCGCTTACGCTGGGTAGTGAACGCCATTTTCGCGCGGTTGAGACACACAGCTACTCAGACGCCACGCTCAGCCTGAACGCGACACAAAATGTGTGCGATTTACCCTGGCTTGAAATGCGTGTCACGCTGGAGCAACAGCAAGGTGAGAGTAAAACCGTCAACCTAGTCCCCACACGGCTACGCATTGATGAACATCCTGTGGTGGACACCATGGCAGAATTTATCACTGAGCGCGGCGATGATGGTTTTTATGTGCACTTCTACCTTGGTGACATGCAGACATTAATGACTCAGATGCGTCAAGGCGAACAGCTGTTTCTAGGCTTTGATCAAGGCGAACAGGCGCCTTGGTATATGACGTTCCAGCTTGAAGGAGCCAACGAGGCTATTAAGCGCATGCAAACACTTTGCGAGGCTTCGCGCTGAACATTGATAGCCAAAACAGCGTGTTTTTAACATGTTAGGCGATTTCACCGTCGGCTATTTCAACCCGATCTCGGCCTTCGCGTTTTGCACGATACATAGCCTGATCGGCGCGGGCGATTAACGTTTTACAGCTATCCCCAGACTGCCAAACAGCAATACCGATACTCACAGTGACCAATTGCTTAAGCCCTTCGACATGCAGCGTTGTGAGCAGTGTGCGTAAACGCTCGGCTAAACCTAGCGCAGCCTGAAGATCAGAGTGAGTGGCGAGCACTACAAATTCTTCCCCACCCCAACGACCAAAATAGTCGCAGCCACGCAGCGAGCTTTCCACCAGCCGTGCCAGGGCCACTAAAACGTCGTCTCCCAGGCTATGCCCGTGGGTATCATTGATCGTTTTAAAGTGATCGACATCGAATAGCAGTAGCGCGAAACCTGCTCCATAGCGTTTCGCCGCGACAAGCTCTGTATCGATCGCTTGCTCTATGCGGTAGCGGTTCCATACCTGAGTTAATGGATCAAAGTGGGCAAGCTGCTCAAGGCGCTGATTGGCAGCTGCCAGCGCCTTGCGCTCATTTTCAAGATGCATATTCAACATGCCGATTTCGTAACTCGAAATGGCAAGTGTTAAGTCTTCGCCTAGTTTCACGGCCGCTAAGCGTTCAACGCGCTGCCACGCGTCACTGCTACCGATAATTTCCTCATACCAGGCAGCTGGCGGCGAATTGCATATTGACGGCGTGACTTGGCTGGTCGGCTGCATGGACCAGTAGAGCGCCTCAACCTGCTCGGGCCGAAAGAAGCATAGCCATGCGCGCTGTGCCGGATTCATAGGTAGCGGTACGGCAAGCACCCCAGACTGCTCTGGCATGGCAAGCGAACTGGTGAGCGGCTCTTTAGCGATGCGGCGAGTACACCATGGCCCGCTATGCGTATGGGCATTGCCTAAACGAATCACAAATTGGCTAATCGCCTCAGGTGTGGGCGTCTTTCCAACCTGATAGACGGCCCCTGCAATCCACAGCGCAATGCCGTGGGCACGGAACATCGTCATCCACGTATCAGCATGATTAAACAGCAGTTGCTGCGGGCTTTGTGGTTCTTGGTGCGGGCTGGTAGCAGGCATCAGGCTGTCCTGGACACGCTTTAGATAGCGCGCTTCCTGACGAGCGCGCAGCAGTGCCAGCCGCTCGGTCACCATTTGTACCAAGATATGTACCGCATCCCGAACCGAGGCCGGTACCGGATGCGGCGTAGTCGAAAAGCAGGAAAGCAGTCCCCAAAGGCCTGTGTCACGCTGCATAGCCACGCACAGCATGGAACGCACACCTAGCGACTCCATATAGCACTGCCGCTCTGGGGCTGGCGCACGAAGTACGCTCGCGTCTAAATTGATCGGAAAGTCGTTAGGCACAAGTTGTTCAAATGACGCGTTGGCATCTTCAATAAAGCGTACAGGATGGCGTGCATAGGCACGTCGAAGCGTTGGTGGAACGTCACTTGCCGCCATCCGTTGCCCCACTAAAGCCGGCAGCTGGGTATCTTTAGCCTCGGCCACAATATGGCCATGCCAGTCAGGGTCAAAATGACAGACAGTCACGCGTTCGAAACCCGTTAGCTGGCGGACTTCATTCACCAAATAGGTGAGCAACTCGTCTTGATTGGCCGCTTCTGTGAGCTTAATAAATTGCTCATTGATCGCCCCTAGCAGGCGTCGCTGCCCCACAATGACAAGCGGCTCAATCTCCATGATGACGTGTTCACCGCTTCGGTAAGCACGCAGCTGCAGACGGGCCTGCTTATCCGATCCATGGTTGAATACTAGCGGTGCCGCTAGCCGCTGCTGACCCTGTAGCTCACGCCGAGCCCGTTGAGCCATACGCTTACCCAACAGTTGATTTAGCGTTATCTTCTGCGAAGAGGCGCTTAAACCGACCAGCGCTTCAAGGTTAGTGCTGGTGGCTTGAATATGCCGACTATCGGCATCAAGCACCAGTAAGGCACCAAATGACTGCAGTAAAGGGTGATGCTTAGACACAAACCCGACCTTCAGTAAATTGATTTACCCCTCTGACTGATGACGCAACAATAGTTCAACGCGCCGGTTAGCGGCTCGTCCATCAGGCGTTGCGTTACTCTCCATGGGTTGGGTGTCAGCATAACCAACGGCCCGCATACGAGAAATAGCCACCCCCTGACGCTCTAGATGACGCATCACAGCAATTGCGCGTCCAGCAGACAGCTCCCAGTTGGAGGGGAATCGGGGAGTCGCAATAGGAATGTTGTCAGTGTGCCCCTCAACTGATATTTGGCCGTCAAAGGTTGCCAACGCTTCTATAACGCTTTCTATCACATCTTGTCCCTGAGCGGTTAGTACTGCCTCACCACTGGGAAACAAAAGGTTGTCATCAATGCGCAGCGTAACGCCGCCCTGGCCTTGCGATACGCTAACGCCTGGGATATCCAGGGCCACCATCTGTGGCTGTAAACCGCTATGCCGCGGGTAGATTCCGGTCGCAAGCGTGGCTAGCGGTAGCGCTTCAGCCACGCTTGCGCCTATGCCTCCGCCCTCATCCGCCTCACTGCCACCCGGAGGTGACAGAGCCAGCAGCAGTACAAATAACGTAATCAGCAGGGTCAGTACATCTAAGTAGCTGGTAAGCCAACTCTCATCGCTTTCGCTCTGCCCTGCCGGCATTTCCAATGCATGACGAGTATCGCGATCCAGCATCGTGTTAGCCCTTCGCCGCCGCGCTTGAGGGATCCGGTCGCGGCTTTATGCTGGCATCACGAATTTCATCATTATAATTAGCAATAAACGAATTCAGCGTCTCTTCAATAAATGAAGGCAGGCGCCGTTTAGTAATCAGGGAAATGCCTTCCAATACCATGTTCATGGTGATCAGACGCTCTTCCGTACGCCGTTCAAGCTTGACAGCTATCGGCTTGAATACCAGGTTGGCCAGCAAAATACCGTAAAACGTCGTTAGCAGCGCTACCGCCATGCGTGGGCCAATCACATCCAGGTCGCCTGCATCCATGACTTCGAGCATATTCACCAGCCCAACGAGCGTACCGATCATGCCAAACGCTGGCGCATAGGTCGCCATGGTGCGAAAAATTTGCGCTTCCGCATGCTCGCGGGCTTTTAAACGGGCGATACGCCAACGCAGCATATCGAAAATTTCGTCTTCTTTAGTATTGGCAATCACCAGTTGAATGCCGGTACGTAAAAATGGGTTACGTGTATGCACCAGCTCTTTTTCCACCGCCCTTACATCGCCTTTAAACCATAGCCGGGACATAGCAACCAGTTCATTGATATCGTCACGTGCATAGGTGTTTTCACGCCGAAAGACGAGGCCCACCAGACGCACCACACGCAACACTTCCTTTAGCGGGTAGCTGATAAACGTGGCTGCCAACGTGCCGGTCACCACGATCGCTAAACCGGGCAGGTTGATAAAGCTTTCCGGAGACTCTGCAGTAAAAAACAGAACGCTCACCAGCAGTAGCATACTGGCGAATATACCTATCAGCGTAGACGGGTTCATCAACGGTTCCTTGCCGGTTATGGTGTAGATAGAAGCGGTTCAAGCAGAATCGTGTAAGCGGGCCCGCAGTCGGCTTATCGCCTGGCTATGCAGCTGCGACACACGTGACTCCGTCACTCCGAGCACGGCTCCCACTTCTTTAAGATTCAGCTCTTCTTGGTAATAAAGCGCCATCAGCAGTTTTTCCCGCTCAGGGAGCGCCTCAATGGCGGCGATTAACGTTTGCCGCTGCTGCTCATCAAGCAGCTTTTCAAACGGTAAATTGCTGACATCGAAGCTTGCTGGCTCGCCGCCATCAGCGACAAGTTCCTCAAACGGCAGTAACTGGCCGCTATTGGTGTCGTTAAGCAGCTGCTGATATTCATCGAGCGGCATATCAAGTTCAAGCGCAATTTCTTTTTCTTCCGGTGGGCGCCCCAATTGCTGCTCCAGCCGGCGTACCGTGTCATCCATTGCGCGAGCAGCCCTCCTTACGCTGCGCGGCATCCAGTCCCGAGTGCGCAGCTCATCCACCATCGCACCACGGATACGTTGGCTTGCAAAGGTCGCAAAACTGGCTCCTTGAGCGGCGTCAAAACGACCTAGCGCTTCTAAAAGCCCTACCGTGCCTGCCTGGATAAGATCGTCAAGTTCAATGCTTGCGGGCAACCTGACCTGCAGCGTTAAGGCGTGACGTCTTACCAGTGGCATATACTGCGCTAACAGCTCACCTTGTTTGATTCTGCCTTTTGCTGTGTACATCTTATTGCCTCGCGGCTATACAACTTTTACTGGTAGTTCACGATTACATTCAGCCCTTGCACGCGGACAGGGCGCTGACCTGGCATTAAGGCAAAGCGGAACTGCAGTGGAACATCCGCTTGCCTGCCCGCCAGTTGGGTAATGGTACCGCGCCCGCCACTCAGCGCAACGCACTGCTCTGGATGACATAGCCAAGCATTAATGGGTACCCCTGGAGGCGCGTCAAGCCGCCAGTGTATACGGTCAAGAACACCGTCATGCGCAAGTGCCCCATTGGGTGGCACTATTGGCTGACTGCGGCTTTCACGATCACTCATTGCCACCATCACGCTGGGCACCGACGCACTCCAACTGCCCGCAGCCCCAGCCGTGCCGATAATACCCAAGAGGCCACTTACCACACAGACTACCTTTAACCATCCGCTTAGCATACTTAGCATTCCCTCAGATCGACGGCTTGGCATAAGCCTTACATAGAAGCGCCTGCATGTCGCTTTCAGCGTGCCAGCAATAACAAATCGGTCGCCAAATAATGCGCAGCGGCTTCGCGCAAGTTACTTAGTAGCCCTTGGCGCGGCAAATACGGCTCGTGGAGTGCCAACAAGCGGCGCGGCCCACCATTTTCACGTGCCAGGCGTAAGGCGCGGTACATTTGTGCAAACGCATCAGCCTCACTGTTAACCCATAGTGCCCAGCGCGCGTGCTTAGCGCTTAACTGAGCCAGTTCGGACGCATCGGCCTTGACCACGCAAATAGCCCAGTCATCAGGATCGCCCGCCCAGTGGCGTCCCAGGGCAGCCCACTGCGCCAGGCGGCTCTTTACCTGATTGGCCGACGGTGCCCCACGGCCAGGTAAACCAACAATAAATAAGGTTTTTTTAGGCCTAACCAGCGGACCTTCAGGCGGCTCTAACATTGTGTGCGAAGGCGTGAGGACGCTTTGCGTATGAGTCTCGCTGGTCTTTCCCGCGTCTGTCTCTGTCTCTGTCTCTGTCTCTGTCTCTGTCTCTGTCTCTGTCTCTGTCTCTGTCTCTGTCTCTGTCTCTGTCTCTAAGAGAGCATCAGAGGTCGCTTGCGTCTGTTTCAAGCGCTGGGTATCTGCCCATTGGCGTAAACCCGCCGCCTGATCCTGGCTCATATGCTCACCTCTTGGCTAATACCGCCCAGTTGGCGAATAGCGTCACGTGCCATAAAGGCATATACCAACGCGTCCAACATGGCCGTATCGCGCCGTTTGCGGCGCGCGCCCAGCAAACTCAACAGGTCGGTGCGCAAGGTCGAAGCCGCGTCATCCTCAGCGCTATCTAGGTGACCGACCACCGCTGCCATGCCGCTGGCCATTAATAAGCGCACTTCGGGGTTCAGATCTCCGCTATCGGCCTCTTTCAACTGCTGCCAAGCCCGCTTCGTGAGCGCCGCAAGCCCTTCCCCCTGTAGCTGTATCAGCAGCAGCGATAAGATCTCGCTACCTAAGTGGGCTGGCGTGAGCCAGTAACGCCGGGTAACCACCTTGGCGCTTTCGGGGTCACGGATCTCGCCATACCATGCCAGCAATACGTTGCCAGCCTCATTGTGTACTTCTGCATAGGCGGTCCATAGCTGCATGTACTGGCCGCGAAAGCGCACACCAACATGATGGCTGAGCGTGCTTTCATTAAACAGTAAGCGCAGCGCATAGCGCTCGCCGTGAAAGTATACCCGCTGTGCCGAGCTAACCAGGCTGATCCAGGTCAGTTGCTGCTCATTTAACCAGCACACGGTTTCCGGTACGGGTAAGACGGGCAAGATGTGCGTGCTCGCCCCAGCCGCTTCCTTTAAAGTCTCCAGGCGCGCCTGCCAACCCGCCGGCTGGCGGTGCTGGAGCCAGGGCAAGGCAAGCCAGGCATTCTGCTCATTAAAGCCGATATCCGGCATGGCCCAATCGCAGCCACGTTCATTGCGCCGTGCAGCCCAGACCACTCCTTTCGCAGGTAAAGGCTGGGTAAGCTGCCGGGCAAGCTGGGCATCTTGTAACTCCCCCGGTAGCGCGCCAATATCCCACACGGCTTCAAGAGCGTTGAAACCCGACATACGCTGACGCAAGCGCGTGAGCAGCGATGACAGCCGCCGACCTTGGCCAAGCACATCCCGCGACCAGCGAGGCATACTGACAGCGGCTGGCCGTGCCGTGCGCGCGCTCATAGGCACCTGCGTTGCCAGAGCCTGATCAATCAGCGACTCAGGCAGCGCCACGCTCATATCTTCAGGCACCTGCTGGCCATTCGAGCTGAACAGCACGCGCATCCCATGGCGTATGACGATATCTAATACCGGTGCCAGCCGGCCGGCTTCGTCCTGTTTGGTGATAATGCAGTCATTAAGCTCAGCCCCCGCCGCACGCGCAGCCTGGCGATAACGCAACACGACCTCTTCAAGGGTTTCTGGCTGGCTGGCCGCGTTCAGCAGAAGCACCAGACGAACGGTAGACTGGCCTCCTTGCAAATGGGCGATCTGCTCTATTACGCGCTGATCACGCTGGCTCATGCCGACGGTATCGATCATGACCCACTGCTTGCCCTGCAGACGCCCCAGCAGATCATCAACCGGTTGCTCAGCATCTAGCGCATACATGGGCGTATCCAACAGGCGAGCGTAGATTCTTAACTGTTCATGGGCGCCAATACGGAAACTATCAGTGGTCACCAAAGCCACAGGGCGCGTGCCATGACGCATCACAAAGCGTGCGGCAAGCTTAGCCGTGGTCGTGGTTTTGCCCACCCCGGTAGGCCCGACCAGGGCAACAATACCGGTTTGGTCGAAAAAGCTGGCTTCCTCATCCAGCACACTGAGCCTGCTGGTCAGTTGCTGACGAAGCCAGATCAGCGGCTGATCACTATTAGAGTCAAGTGCTTGCAGTGACTCAGGCAGGCCTTTGAGTACTTCATCGCTAAGCTCGGCGCTAAATCCCACGCGGTCCAGCAGCTGATATAGCCGCTCTTGTGTACCCACTGCCTGTAAAGGCTCAACGGGGCGGGTCGCCTGCTGGCTGGTTATCAGGGCGCGCATATCCTGCATTTCGCGCAGCAGTCGCTCGCTCATGGCCTGAAGTGGATCCTGCGCCTCGACAAGCGGTGCTAGCGGGCTAACAACCGGCGCAGCGGTGGTCTCAACAGGCTCGACGACATCGTCGGCCATTGCCAAAATTTCAATGCCATCGTCGGTTCGCCGGTTGGCCAGAATAAGAGCATCATCGCCAAGTGTTTCACGTACCTGGCGCATGACATCACGACTGTTTGCTCCAATAAAACGCTTAACGCTCATGCCTTACCTTATGTATGTACAAGAAACCGATGCGCTGGTTACTGCCTGTCATGCTTAGCGCCCCCCCACTATCGTGGTCACGCGCAACGTACGGTCATCGGGGATCTCAGCTTGAGACATGACGACAAGGTGACGCAAGCGGCGACGCAAAAAGCGCGATAGCACGCCGCGCAGGGAGTGCTGAACGACCAGCACCGGCGCGTCGCCACTGCCCTCATGACGCTCCAGTGCTTGCTGCGCCTGTGTCATTAAGGTTTCAGCAAGGCCCGGCTCCATTGCCCCATTTCCATTCATTGCTTGCATTAGCACCTGCTCAAGCTGGGCATCAAGTCCCATCACATTGAGAGTTTCCTGCCCGGCAAACCATTGCTGTGTAATGGCGCGACCTAATCCGATACGTACAAGCGCGGTAAGCTCGTTGGGGTCTTGTTGCTGTCCGGCAAACTCGGCCAGGGTATCCAAAATAGTGCGCATATCACGGATAGAGACATCCTCTTCCAGCAGATTTTGCAAAATACGCTGCAAGATGGTGAGCGAAATCGCTTTGGGCACGACCTCTTCTACCAGTGACTTCTGATCATCGCCTAGTTTATCGAGCAGCTTCTGCACCTCTTGGCGACCCAGCATTTCAGGTGAGTGACGGTGCAAAAGATGGTTTAAATGGGTGGCAATCACGGTGCTTGCATCCACCACGGTGTAACCATAAACCTGAGCGTGCTCACGCTGGTTAGTGTCTATCCATACCGCCGGCAGGCCAAAGGCCGGATCTTGGGTAGCCGTTCCCTGCAGCTCTCCAGACACTTGGCCTGGGTCGATCGCTAACCATTTGCCTGGCTGCGCTTCAGCGCGGCCAATTTCGGCGCCTTTCATGGAGAGCACATAGGTATTGGGCGGAAGCTCCAGGTTATCGCGAATATGCACAACAGGGGGCAGAAAGCCGACTTCCTGGGCAAACTTTTTACGCACGCTTTTAATACGCCCTAACAGCTCACCTTTCTGGCGGGCATCTACCAGCGGGATCAAGCGGTGCCCTACTTCCAGGCCCAAGGTATCGACCAGTTGAACATCTTCCCAACTGGCTTCCGGGGTCTCCTGCAGGGCAGGCGGCTCCGCGGTAATTTCTTCCTGCACCTGGGCTTTCTGCTTGTTACGAATCAAGAACCAGGCTAAACCGCTTAGTAGCGCCGTAAAGATCAAAAAGACCAGATTGGGCATACCCGGCACTAAGCCTAATAGCCCCATGACCATCGCGGCCAGGATCATGACCTGAGGGTTCACAAACAGCTGGCTGATCATCTGCTGACCAACGTCCTGGTCGGTATTAACGCGGGATACCGTCACACCGGCGGCCGTTGAAATAACCAGCGCCGGGATCTGCGCAACAAGCCCATCACCAATGGTTAACAGCGTATAAGTACGCCCGGCGTCTGCAAAACTCATATCATGCTGCAGCATGCCGATCAGCAGACCACCGATAATATTTACCACCATGATCACAAGACCAGCCATGGCATCGCCGCGGACAAACTTGCTCGCACCGTCCATCGAGCCATAAAAATCGGCTTCCTGAGCAACTTCGGCACGCCGCTTTTTGGCATCGTCTTCGCCAATCAGTCCCGCATTTAAATCAGCGTCGATGGCCATCTGCTTACCGGGCATGGCATCAAGCATAAAGCGTGCGCCCACTTCGGCGATCCGCCCGGCGCCTTTGGTGATTACCATGAAGTTAATAATCACCAAGATTAAGAAGACCACCAGACCTACGGCAAAATTGCCGCCCACCAAAAAAGTACCAAACGCTTCAATGACCTTACCAGCCGACGCACCGCCCGCGTGCCCTTCCATCAGGACAACGCGGGTTGAGGCGACGTTAAGCGACAGGCGCAATAGCGTGGTAAACAGCAAAACCGCCGGGAAGGCGGCAAAATCCAGAGGCTTTTGTGCAAACATGCTGACCAGCAGCACCATGATGGCTAGGGCAATGTTAAAGGTGAACAGTAGATCCAGCGCAAACGGCGGCAAGGGCAGGATCATCATGCCCAAAATCATTAGAATCAGCAGCGGCCCGGCGAGCAGCTTCATGCGTACATCGCCCATCCAATCGCGGTGGGTGACCAGCTGGTTCAAACCTTTCATGACTGCGCCTCATTGCCACCGGCACGACCACCGGGGGTTTGCATTTCCGGGGGTACCGGCAGGTTATCGGGGGTTGGGGGCACCTCGCCTCCTTGTTGTGCAACATGCTTCAGGCGGTACGCCCAGGCCATCACTTCGGCCACCGCGGTATATAGTTCAGCCGGCACTTCTGCCTCTAAATCCACGTGGTGGTAAAGGGCTCGCGCCAACGGCGCAGCCTCAAGGCGAGGGACGCCAGCCTCGGCACCCAGCTCACGTATTTTTGCGGCAACGGCATCCGCCCCTTTGGCGACTAATCGCGGCGCACCCATGCTGCCCTCCTGATACCTCAAGGCAACGGCATAATGAGTGGGGTTGGTAATAATCACATCGGCTTCAGGAACTTTGCTCATCATCCTGCCCCGCGCCATCGCCTGCTGCTGCTGACGAATGCGCCCTTTCACATGAGGGTCGCCTTCTGACTCCTTATGCTCGCGCTTCACCTCTTCCTTGCTCATGCGGAGTTTTTTGGCGTTGCTCCACAGCTGAAAAGGAACATCCATCAGAATCACCACGATCAGCGACAGCACCATCAGTCCGGCGGCTTGGGCCGCCATATTAAGCGCGCTGGCCAACGCCTGCTGCACAGGCTGGTCCATCAATGCTAAAAACTTGCCGATATTGAAGTATAAAAAAGCCGAAACCACACTGCCGATCAGTACTGATTTGGCTATCGCTTTGGCCAGCTCAATAAGCGCCTGGGTTGAGAAGATGCGCTTAACCCCTGCAACAGGATTCAATTTGGAAAGCTTGGGCTGCATGGACTTCGCTGAAACCAGCCAGCCGCCTAGCAGGGCAGGCGCAACCAACGCAATCACGGTGAGCAGTAAAAATAGCGGTATCATGGTAAACAGCGTGCGCTGCCCCAGGTCCAGCGCATTGACCAGCATCGGCATCTCTTCCATGGCTTGCCGGCGGTCAAAGAGCAATGCCTGCTCCATAACCATGCCTAATTGGTCATAGAGCATCATTCCCATGCTCCATAAGCCAATGACGCCGCCTAGCAAAAGCAAAAACGTGGTTAGCTCGCGAGAACGAGGCACCTGCCCCTCTTCGCGCGCCTTTTCCATCCGCCTGGGCGTAGCCTCTTCGGTCTTTTCCTGATCGCTATCGTTATCTGCCATGCTGCCATCCGGCTCGTCGTGCGCGGCTCACCATAAATTCAGCCGCCCCAGGGGACGGCTGAACAAAACGCCTATTTTGCCAGATACGGCTTTTTACAATGCCCTAATAACACCGCATTAAAAGCCCAATTCGTCCAATAAGTCGTCCACTTGATCCTGGTCTGTCACGATATCAGGCGCATTTTCCTTGATTTGCGGGCCGTTCAACAGCTCTTCTTTACGTCGTGCAGACTCGCTCTTCCACTGATCTTCCGCTTTACGTTGCATCGACTCGCGGGCCTGCGCACCGGGCACGTTGTCGATCAGCACTTGTACCAGTTGATGTTCGATCTCACGGATCACGTCCATCATCTTCTTGATCACCTGGCCGGTCAGGTCCTGAAAGTCCTGGGCCATCATGATTTCGAGAAGCTCTTTGTTCGTGGCGGCCGTAATTGTCGGCACATCGCTTAGGTAGGTGCGTGTTTCCTTTACGAGCGTCTTGGCATCCGCTAGCTCTTTGGGTGCCTCAAACCAGTCGGCCCATTGCTTATCAAGTACTTCAGCTCGCTCGGCAAGCTCGTCCTGAAGCGGCTGCGCGCGATCAATGGCGTTTAACGCACGATCAGCCGCCTGCTCGGTCATGGTGGCAACATAGTGCAACCGATCGCGGGCGTCTGGAATGGCTTCAGCTGCTTTTTCGATCTCTTTATCCAAACCCAGTTCGCGCATATTATCGCGCAACATGCGGGTCAGCTTACCGATGCGATGAATTAATTCTTCAGCGCCTTCCTCGGACAGCTGGGCAGAGCCGATCTGCTCATTCTGACTCATTACATTGTCTCCTCGCGAACCAGGCCCTTCGGCCCAATCGCTTTATTTACCCATTTTGTCGAAGATTTTATTCAGCTTTTCTTCGAGGGTAGCGGCGGTAAACGGCTTGACGACATAGCCGTTGGCACCCGCCTGTGCGGCCGCAATAATATTTTCTTTCTTGGCTTCTGCCGTCACCATCAACACCGGCAAATGTTTCAAGGCTTCATCCTGACGGATCTCCTTGAGCATTTCCAGACCGTCCAGGTTAGGCATGTTCCAGTCGGAAACGACAAATTCAAAATTGCCTGCGCGCAGTTTATTTAGCGCGTCTTGGCCATCTTCGGCTTCATCAACGTTGGTAAAGCCCAGCTCTTTAAGCAGGCTACGTACAATCCGACGCATCGTAGGAAAGTCGTCGATCACCAGAAAACTCATGTTTTTATCGGCCATTATTCATCCTCTTATCAATACACGTCATCAGATGACGAGTTACTTAGTCAGGGTTAAAAAGCTTCCCACTCTGCATGATCGCTATGGCTGGATACTGGACGTGTCGCTGGAACAGCCGGTACGATTTTTTGCGCAGGGCGAGAAAGGGTTGAGGTAGCTTGCGCCGGTAACGACGTGCGCTTAGGGGCTTGCGATCCCAGCAGCTTGAAGACGGCAACCGCCTCTTCCAAGTGATTGGCCTGCTCTTCAAGCGATGCAGCGGCGGCTGAAGCCTCTTGCACCAGCGCAGCATTTTGCTGCGTTACCTGATCCATTTGGCCGACCGCGTGACTGACCTGCTCAATGCCATCGCTTTGTTCCTGGGAGGCTGCCGATATCTCATCCATGATATCGGTGACCCGGCGCACGGCGGTTACCACATCGGCCATGGTAGAACCTGCCTGCTCGACTAATGTCGAGCCCTGCTTAATCTGGTTCACGGAGGCGTCAATTAGCGTTCTGATTTCTTTGGCAGCATCAGCACTGCGGCTAGCAAGGTTGCGAACTTCACCGGCAACCACCGCAAATCCACGCCCCTGCTCACCGGCACGTGCCGCTTCTACGGACGCGTTCAAGGCAAGGATATTGGTTTGAAAAGCAATCGAGTCGATCACGCTGGTAATATCAGCCACTTTTTTCGAACTGCTCGATATGCCGTGCATTGTTTGAACTACCTGGTCCACTACCTGACCACCATGCTCAGCCGTTGACGAGGCATCCGCGGCCAGCGTGCTGGCTTGGCGAGAGTTATCGGCGTTTTGCTTCACCGTGGCCGTCATTTCTTCCATGCTGGCCGCGGTTTCTTCAATGGCTGCCGCCTGCTGCTCTGTGCGTGAGGAAAGATCGGCGTTGCCGCTGGCGATTTCCCGCGTACCGTAGTGAATTTCAGCACTGCCCTCGCGAACCCGCGTCACGATCGCCGTCAGGTTTTGCTGCATGGCGGCCATGGCCGCAAACAGCCGGCCGATCTCATTATTGCCTGCGCTAGGTACCGGCTGGGTCAAGTCTGCTTCAGCAATTTTATCCAAACGCCTAACCGCATCGTTCAATGGCGTAATGACCGTGCGCCTTAACCCAATATAAATAATCAGCGTAATGAGTAGTGCTACCCCCACCGCGATGGCGCTGACGAGCTTAAAGACGTTGCCTTGGGCTTTGGCATTCTCGCCGATCGTATCAACCCGCTGAAACCCATATTGAACGAACGCCGTTGTGCTGTCGGCAAGGCTCGCTAACGGCTCGACGAGCGCTTCACGCAAATCGCTGTAGGCGTTGATATCCTTCTGAGCAAAGCTTTCGTGCTGCTGCTTTACCAGCGCTATAACGGCACGGAAGTTTTCGATTAACTCACGCCCGTACGCCTCGCCTTGCGGTGTACGGGGAGTCGCAACAAAGTTCTCAAAACGTGCTTCAGAACGCTCGATACGGTCAGCGGCAATCGCCAACTGCGCGTCAGCTTCGCGTGTCTGGCCCATCATCAGATAATTCGAGGCGACCTCCATGGCCAGCATGGCTTGGTTGAGCAGCGAATCAGCGCGATTAATCTCATTAAGCTGGTCACTACTAATCCGGCTATAAGTCTCTAGATTCTCTTGTGCATTGCGGTCCGATATAAAACCGATACCGGTCGTCACTATAATAAGCGTTGCAAAACAGACCAGGGCCGCCACGACGGCCATATGGATACTCATATTGCGAAGTAAACGCGTCATTAGTTCATTCCCCTAAGCCAGCATTGTTATGTAACAAGTTTTTATACTCGCTGAGATCGCCCAGAGGCGGCCACCATCGCCATCAGCCGAGCGGGAATGTCATCGAGTGCAGCAGCTTCCACCGCGCCACCTACGGCAATGGCTTCACGGGGCATCCCAAAAACCACACAGGTTGCCTCGTTTTGCGCAATGGTAGGAGCGCCAGCCTGACGCATTTCCAAAAGCCCCACAGCCCCATCTTTGCCCATGCCGGTCAGAATCACCCCGATGGCGTTACGCCCAGCCTGTTCCGCGGCGGAATGAAACAGCACATCGACGGATGGCCGATGCCGGTTGACCGGTGGCCCGCTGTCCAGACGTGCCACATAGTTTGCTCCGCTGCGTACGAGCTTTAAGTGCTGGTCGCCAGGGGCAATGTAGGCGTGGCCCGGCAGCACACGTTCACCATCAGTCGCCTCTTTGACGGTTATTCGACACAACCGATCCAGGCGCTCGGCAAACGAGCGCGTAAACCCCCCCGGCATATGCTGGGTGATCAAAATGGCAGGGGAGTTGGCAGGCAACGGCTCTAATACCGCACGGATGGCTTCCGTGCCGCCCGTGGATGCTCCGATGATAATCAGTTTTTCGCTTGAGACTAACGGCGCTTTTAACTGTGCAGGCGGTGGAGCATTTTTATGGCGCGCCTGACGCGGCCGTGAACGTGCGGCCGCACGCAGCTTTTCGGCGATTTCATTGGCGTACTCCATCATGCCATGCCGAATACCCAGGCTTGGTTTGGCCACAAAGTCCAGCGCGCCAAGCTCAAGTGCACGCAGCGTAATTTCCGAACCGCTTTGCGTGAGCGATGACACCATCAAGACCGGCATGGGCCGCAGGCGCATCAGGCGTTCCAGAAAATCGAGCCCATCCATGCGCGGCATTTCAACGTCAAGTGTTAGCACATCAGGGTTGTGTTGCTTAATTAAATCCCTGGCAACCAGTGGATCAGGCGCCACGGCAACCACTTCCATGTCCGGCTGCGAGTTGATAATTTCGGTTAACAAATCACGAATCAGCGCCGAGTCATCGACACACAATACTTTGATCTTGGCAGCGCTCAATGCACGCCTCCTTTGCAGTTAATGCCGGGTATGCTGCCTTGTTTGCACGGATAACCACGCATTAGGCGTATAAAAAACACGAAAATGGTTCCATTAAGCCCGCGTGTATACCGTCTGGCCCCGCAGCTTGAACGCATCACTAATATACGAAAAGTTTTCAGAGTGACCGGCAAACAGCAGGCCATCCGGCTTCATAAGGGGCGCAAACCGCTTAAGAATCTTTGCCTGCGTCTCTTTATCGAAATAGATCATGATATTTCGACAAAAAATGGCATCAAACGGGCCTTTAATCGGCCACTGTGTCGACAGCAGATTAAGAGGCATAAACTCAACCAGCTCGGAAACTTCCGGGCGCACACGAGCGAGCCCCTGTTGCTGCCCTGTACCCTTCTGAAAAAAGCGTTTCACACGGGCTTCATCTAACTTGCGCACCTGCTCTTGTGGATAAATACCGGCGCGCGCGCGGCTTAGGGCATCGGTATCGATATCGGTGGCAACGATTTTCGCCTGCGCCGCTTTGGGCCCCAGGGTTTCCAAAAGCGTCATGGCCAGTGAATAGGGCTCTTCACCCGTTGAAGCGGCCGAACACCAAATAGTGACCGGGCTCTGCTTATGGCGAAGATGCTCTGCCAATAGGGGAAAATGGTGCGCCTCGCGAAAAAACGCGGTCAGATTAGTGGTCAGCGCATTGGTAAACGCCTCCCACTCTTTTGCATCAGGCTGACGCTCCAGGCGCAATAAGTAATCGCTAAAACGTGTCAAACCATGATGTCGAAGGCGCTTGGCTAACCGGCTATAAACCATCTCGCGTTTATGCTCGGCCAACACGATGCCAGCACGCTGGTAAATAAGCTCTCGTATTCGTAAGAAATCCGCATCCGTGAGCATCAGATCTCGTTCAATCTGATGACTAGACGCCCACTGATTGGCGTCGACACCTAGTTCGCGTTGTTCGCTCAAAATTCTTCCCATTCCTCTACAGGTGTCGCTTGTCGCTGCACAGCAGGCGCGGCTACTTTGTTGCGCGCTGTGGGGCTGGCAAGCGTTGTTGCTTGTTTAGCAGGTAACGTGTTCGCCAAGGCAACAGGGCGTTCTGGGCTCTTCTGGTTAAGCCGAACGGCTTCAACCGATAGCGCGAGCAGGCTTGCTTGCTGCTCTAACGCAACGGCGGCGCGTGCGGTTTCCTGAACACGTACGGCATTTTGCTGCGTTGCCTGATCCATCTCAGCCACCGCCTGATTTACCTCGGCAATACCACTGCTTTGCTCTTCAGAGGCTGCCGAAATTTCGTGCATGATATTGGTAATACTGCGTGCCGCCTCAGCGACCTCACTGATCGCGGCTTCTGCTTTTTCAACCAGCCCAGCGCCCGCATTGACTTCCTTGTTAGAACCGTCAATCAACCCTCGAATTTCCTGGGCAGCGCCGGCGCTTCGTCCGGCTAAATTACGCACTTCTTCGGCCACCACGGCAAAGCCACGCCCATGTTCGCCGGCGCGCGCCGCCTCCACCGAGGCATTCAGCGCCAGGATGTTGGTTTGGAAAGCTATCGAGTCGATGGTATTGATGATATCGGCCATCTTTTGAGAGCTTTGGGTAATGCGTTGCATATTGTCTACCAACTGCGCCATTAGCTCGCCCGTTTGAGAAACCCGAGTAGAGTTATTATCGGCGAGTCGGCGGGCTTCTTGAGCGTTGTCGCTATTCTGACGTACGGTAGCCGTCATCTCTTCCATACTGGAGGCCGTTTGCTGTAGCGAAGCAGCCTGTTGCTCGGTACGTGAAGAGAGCGCTTCATTACCTGTCGCAATATCTTGTGCGGCAGGCGTTACGATATCTATCCCGCCTTTTACGTCGCCAATAATGCTGCTTAAGCTTTTACGCATGGCATTAAGCCCATCAAGTAGCTGGCCCACTTCATCGTGCTGACGCTTGGGCGCGGAAGCCGCCAGGTTACCGCCCGCGATTTGCAGCGTAAAACGTGATGCGCCCTTTAGGGGACGTATAATTGCGCGGAAGGTTAACCAACCAATCGCTATCAGCAGCGCCAACCCAACCCCCAGCACCACCGCTTGCGTTGCGATAATGGTGTTTTGCGCGTGCTGGGCATCAACCGCCATTTGTTCAGCCGCTTGCTGTTTTTGCTCAATGAGCTGATTCACGCTTTCAGAAAGTGCCCGCCCCTCATCAGACATGACGCTGATGACGGCGTCCAGCCCAGTAAACGCTTGGTAGGTCTCTTCGGCTTGCAGCACACGGGCCGCCTGACCCATTCCCTCCTCAAGAAAGGCCTGAAGTTGATCGTTAAACGCACTGGCAAGCGGCGTGTTATTGACCGCACGGGTGTAATAGCCCTGCCATACGGTGGCTACTTCTTCAGCACGCTGCTCAATGGTTTCACCTATTTCAAAACGCTGATTGATCAACTCCATACGCTCTGGTTCAATCATTCCCTGGCGCGTATTGGCGATCATTTGGTCAATTTGTTGCAGCCTGACGACGTCGCGCAAACCATCGCTATTAAGCCTCTCAAGCCGCTCACTTGACGCGTTAAGACCGTAAAGACCCAAGCCCCCGCTAATCAACAGCAACGCCGCAGCGACCACAATCATGCCAACCAGTTTGGCGCGGATGGTATTCAACTGAATCCTTTTCAGCCACTGGCCGACACCACGCTGTCGCAGACGCCCTTTGTCCAGGTAGAGATGCTTGTTACGTCCTTCCCGTATCTCAGCATAAGCCTGTTCAGCACGCTTTATGGCCTCACGTGAGGCTTGAACGCGCACCGAGGCGTAACCAACAACCTGTTCGTCTTCAATAATTGGCGTTACGCTGGCGTCCACCCAGTAGTGATCACCATTTTTACAGCGATTTTTAACCAACCCACGCCAGGTATCTCCGCCCTGTACGGTTTGCCAAAAATTCTCAAACGCGGCAGGCGGCATATCCGGATGGCGAACCAGGTTATGCGGAGCACCTATCAACTCGTCATGCGTGTAGCCACTTATCTCAATAAATGCCGGGTTCGTGTACGTAATACGACCTTTTAAATCCGTACGAGAGACCAGAAAATCGTCTTCTTTTAGCTCGATTTCACACTGCGAAATGGGTTGGTTATTGCGCATTTAGGGGCCTTATTGTTCAGTTCTTAAACTATCGTTGTTTATAGCGTTTGCTATTAAAATGCTTCCCAGGCTTCTGTTTCCACCTTTCTTGAAGCAGTGCCGATAGAAAGAGGCTTGGAAGTGACGGACGCGACAGGCCCCGCCGTGGATGAGGCGGATACAGGCGTTGGGTTATGAGCAACCTGAAAACGCTCAACGGTATTTCTTAACCGCGCCGCTTCATCTTCAAGCTCATTGGCGTTATGAGCGGCATGCTGAACAAGCTGGGCATTTTGCTGAACCACTTGGTCCATTTGTGCAACCGCTTGATTAACCTGAGCAATACCGTTGCTCTGCTCTTCGGAGGCTGCAGCAATTTCATCCATGATATCGCTGACCCGCTGCACTGCATCAACCAGCGCTTGCATGGTCTCACCTGCCTGATTGACCCGCTGCGTGCCGGTCTCTACTTTACCCAGCGAGGTATCAATGAGCGTACGAATCTCCTTCGCCGCGTTAGCACTGCGACTGGCCAGGCTACGCACTTCCTGAGCGACCACAGCAAACCCCTTGCCATGCTCACCCGCGCGGGCAGCCTCTACCGATGCGTTAAGCGCCAGGATATTGGTTTGAAACGCAATATTATCAATCAACGTGATGATATCGGCCACTTGATGAGAGCTGGCATTGATATCCTGCATGGTTTCAACAATGCCGCTCACTTCTTCACCGCTTCGCCTCGCTGTTAACGTAGCGTTTTGCGCAAGCTGGCTAGCCTGACGTGCGTTATCGGCATTGTGGCCCACCGTTGAGGCAAGCTGTTCCATACTGGAAGCGGTCTCTTCAAGCGAAGAGGCCTGCTGTTCAGTACGCGAGGAGAGGTCGTTATTACCGCTGGCAATCTGTTGAGAGCGCGCATAAATGGACGACCCACTGCCACGCACAACGCTCACTGTTTCTGATAAAGAAGCCTGCATATGCGCCATCGCAACGTATAACCGGCCTATTTCATTATTGCCCGGTACCGAGATCTGCTGGCTTAAATCGCCCTGAGCCATGCGTTCGAAATAGCCAACCAAACGATCCAGTGGCTTAAGTACATTGACCGTCACGCCCCAAATCACCACCACGACGGTCGTCACTGTGATCACCACAATGGCAATGAGCGCCCAGCGAATGCGGCCGGTAAAGTCCGAGAACTCTGCCTGTTGAACGTTGCCGTCACTGGCGGCCTGTATGATGGCTGCGCCATGCTGAAGGGCATAAAAACCGATGCCACAGGCCACAATCACCAGTAACGAAAAGGAAGCAAGCACCAGCCCCCAACTGAGCCGCACGGTCATGTTTCCCAACATCTGCCGCATTAGCTGTGTCACAATGTTTTCTCCAAACACAACGTCACTCGCAGGCGCATTCCTTGGCGCTAGAGGGGCCGTTCAACTTGGAAAGACACGTTCCGTGTGGCCTTTTTAGTACAAAGTAGCGGCAGTCGCCTTAACGATTGCTGGTGCTATCCACCAATGCCATCTCTTCACTGGTAAGCAGCTTATCGATATCGACAAGTACCAGCATGCGGTCATCCAGGCTGCCAAGACCGCTCAGGAAATCAGACGACAGGGTGACGCCAAATTCAGGCGCCGGTTTAATTTGCTCAGGGTTTAATGTCATGACGTCAGAAACGCCATCGACCACGATACCCACGACGCGATCGGCGACGTTAACCACAATCACCACGGTCTGGCCGCCGTACTCCACGTTGTCAAGATGGAATTTGATACGCAGATCGACAATCGGCACAATCACGCCGCGCAGATTGGTAACCCCTTTAATAAAGTCAGGCGCATTGGCAATACGCGTTACATTTTCGTAACCGCGAATCTCCTGTACCTTCAAAATATCAATGGCGTACTCTTCTTCGCCTAATGAAAATACTAAAAACTCACGGTTTTCAGCTTCATCCGCGGCGAGAACCGCCTCATTATTTGCTTGACTCATGACGGCTCAGCCTCCTTATATAAAGAGATAGGTTGATTATTAATCACTTTGCTCGCTTCTTTCTTGACCCTGCTCAAGCGATGCAGTCCTGTGATATCCAAAATTAGCGCTACGCTGCCATCCCCCAGGATGGTTGCCGCCGAAATCCCCGGCACCTTGCGGTAATTGTCTTCAAGGTTTTTCACCACTACCTGCTGCTGCCCAACCAGCTCATCAACCAGCATGGCGTAACGACGCCCTTCGCCCTGCACAATGACCGCGATACTTTGGGTAGGGTCCGTAATGGCGTTTTCTACATCCAGAACTTCATGAACCGCAATAACAGGCAGGTATTCGTCGCGCACCTTTAAGACAACGTCGTCTCCGGCCATCGCGTACATCTCGTCTTTGGTTGGCTGTAACGACTCAAGCACGGTAGAAAGCGGCAGAATAAACGTCTCCCCACCGACCTTAATCGACATGCCATCCAGTATCGCAAGCGTTAACGGCAGCACGATCCGCGTGTTGGTGCCTTCGCCTTTTTTGGACTGGATCTCAACACGACCGCCCATTCCCTGAATATTACGTTTAACCACATCCATGCCCACACCACGTCCGGAGACGTCGGTCACGGCCTCAGCGGTTGAAAAACCTGGCGCAAAAATAAGCTGGTAAACGTCTTCGTCACTCATGGTGTCAGAGACGCTAAGGCCATTTTCACGTGCCTTGGTTAGCAGTCGCTCACGATCCATTCCGGCGCCATCATCGCGCACCTCAATCAGGATATTACCGCCTTGATGGCGAGCAGAAAGTACAAGCTTGCCCATACGGGGCTTGCCAAGCGCTTCGCGCTTATCCGGCATTTCAATGCCGTGATCAAGGCTATTACGCACCAAGTGAGTTAAGGGGTCGGTAATCCGCTCAACCAGGCTCTTATCAAGCTCCGTGGACTTACCCTCGGTCACCAGCTCTATCTCTTTACCCAGCTTGCCCGCGGTATCGCGTACAACGCGCGGAAAACGGCTAAACACGAATTCCATGGGAATCATGCGGATAGACATGACCGCTTCTTGCAAGTCTCGGGCATTACGCTGCAAAAGGCTCATGCCATTTTGAAGCGAGCTGTTGCCCACCGACTGATCGTCCAAATCGCTAACCGTTTGATCAAGCATCGATTGGGTAATGATTAGCTCGCCCACCAGATTGATAATCTGGTCGACTTTATCCACCGAAACGCGAATGGAAGAGGACTCGGCGGCCGCCTTTTTCGACTTAGTACTGCTATCGGGTGCCTTTTTGGCCTCTGCAGGTGGGCGCGCAGCTTCTGGCTCAGGTGTTGCAGGCTCCGGTGTTACTGGAGCAGGCGGCGGCGTGCTTTTAGCCTCCTCTTGTGCAGTTGCAGGGGCACCACTCGCTACACGAATCTCAATCTGCTCTGGTTCAATGATGAAACACATGACGGCTTCAATATCGTCAGCGCTGACATCGCCACTCAGTATGACTTCGTAACATTTCTCATCGCCAGACTGCGACTGAACATCGCCCAGCTGCTCAAGCTCTTCAACCAGCAACGTACGCTCTTTTTCAACCACATTAAGCAGGGCGACAATCAGCTGGTTTTGACCGGCTGAGGCTTTCGCTGGTTCTTCAGCCTGGACGACCGGTGCAGGTGCCGCTGCCTCCACCGGCGCATCCAATGTTTGACCAATTTCTTCCAGAGCTATCTGCTGTAATACTTGGCAAATTCTTTCGTACGCCTCTTGATTGGGCGCTTCCTCGTTGCGATAGGCATCGAGTTGCTCATGCATGATGTCTTTAGCCTCTAAAAAGGTATCCACGAGCTCGGCACGCAGTACAAGCTCCCCTTTACGTGCATGATCCAGCAGATTTTCGAGTATATGCGTTGTCTTTTGTAGCACGCTAAAGCCGAAGGTACCTGCTCCACCTTTGATCGAGTGCGCCGCGCGGAAAATAGCGTTTAGCTGCTCAATGTCGGGATTATCGACATTGAGCTCCAGCAAGTGCTGCTCCATATCAGCAAGCAACTCTTCAGCCTCTTCAAAAAAGGTGTCAAAAAAATCCGCTATATCCATGCACCACTCCACTCTAACGTCATATTTTTGTCACAAGCCAACGCTAATCCGACGCATTTGTCGGCAGGGGCTCTTGCGTTAAGTCTTCGACCAGGTCATCCGCAGAAGCAGGCAGCGTGGCATCAGAACTCATCGTTCCCGGGTTGCGAATCGCCTCTGCGATTTCGGGTAGCAAGACGACAAGTTCAATACGGCGATTAACCGGATCCCGAGGATCCGTATCGGGTAACACGACACGGTTAGCAAAGCCTGATACGCGCAGCAGTTGATCAGGATCAAGCCCCCCGGTTACCAGCTCGCGGCGTGAGGCATTGGCACGATCATTAGAGAGTTCCCAGTTGCTATAACCCCGATATCCTCCGGCATAGGGCACGTTATCGGTATGTCCACTAATACTAAGATCGTTAGGCAATTCGTTAAGCAACGGCGCAATAGTACGCAGTAAATTGCGCATATACGGGGCTACCTGATCACTGCCCAACTCAAACATTGGGCGTTGCTCGGTATCCAGCAATTGGATACGAAGCCCTTCACGGGTTAAATCAAAGCGCATTTGCCTGCGTAGCTGACGCAGCTCGGGGTCTGCCTCAATTGCGCGTTCGATGCGCTCCTGTAGATCGGTGAAGAAACGTCGCTCCTGCATGCTTGGCCGGGTCTGCTGCATGGTATCGATGCGCGCTCTTTCACCATCACTGTGTGTCGGGTCCGGGCCACCGCCAGGAATAACCCTGGTACTGCCTGATTGATCACCACCAGTGATCGCCGTCACCAGTGGCGTACTGAAATATTCTGCCACGCCGCGCCGCGTTTCTTCACTGGAGACACTTAAAATCCACATTACCAGGAACAGCGCCATCAGCGCGGTCATGAAATCCGCTAGAGCAATTTTCCAGGCGCCGCCGTGATGCGCATGCACCACCTTTTTACGCCGGATAATAATCGGGCGCTTTTCACCGCCCTTACTCATGCAGTACCGCCCTTCCTGGCATTTTTCACATACTCTTCAAGCTCGAAAAAAGTTGGACGCTCGGCGGTATACAGCGCTTTACGGCCAAACTCAACGGCCAGCTGAGGTGCGTAGCCGTGCAAACTTGCCAATAATGTTATCCGAATGCATTGCATCATCTTTTCTGCTTCCTGGGCTTGCCGACCGGCGAAGCTGGCAATGGGGTTAATAAAGCCGTAACCCAACAAAATACCCAGGAAGGTTCCCACCAGCGCGTGGGCAATCATTTCACCCATCTGTTGCGCAGTGGCATCCGCATAGGTCAATGCCTTGATGACCCCCATTACTGCCGCCACGATGCCGAAGGCGGGCATGGCATCGCCCACTTTTGCAATCGCATCGACGGGGACATGAGCCTCTTGTTCAAATACTTCGATTTCGTGCAGCATCAGCTCATCAATTTCCATCGGTTCCATACCACCACTCACCATCAAGCGCAGATAATCCGTCAAGAACGTCATCACATGAGGGTCAGCCAATACGGTGGGGTGCTCTTGAAAAAGAGGACTTTCTTGAGGGTTGTCAATATCGCGCTCTATTCCCAACATCCCTTCACGACGAATTTTTGACAATAGCTTGTACTGCATTGCCATGACTTCCATGTAGAACGCTTTGTTATATTTTTTTGCTCCCTTGAGCCTGGGCAACAGTTTGAATGTGGCTTTAATGGCTTTTATGTTGTTAGCCGCAATAAAAGCACCCACGCCAGCTCCGCCAATAATGACTAGCTCAAGTGGCTGGTATAAAGGGCCAAGGCTGCCACCAGCCAGCACATAGCCACCAAATACGCATAACAAAACGACTACATAGCCTAGAAGTATCAGCACAAGCAGAGTCCTTGCGGTGTGTCAGTATTAAGTAAGGGAACTAAAATTCATCCATCTGTTCCGATGGTTAGGTATTGTTCCAGCTCAAACGCAAAATTGGTCTCATCATACTAGGGCTAACGTGCAGTTTAATTAAAAAGTACCGCCGCATTTCACCGCTATCTATGCATTAAGGGTCTGCTCGACAAACGCTCTACGAGGCATCTGTAGGATTATTCTTTTCCTTCTGAGCAAGCTGCGATTTACGCGTTTTCCCCGCTCTGGAAGGCGGTTGACAAATACCACATATATAGTCATGTGCCGGGCTATGGGCATGTGCAACGAAACGACCTCTACACCGTGTGCACGTATTTAGCTGCAGCAAATCGCTTTCAAAAAAGCGCACTAACGTCCAGGCACGCGTCAGGCCCAGCACAGGCTCGGCACCTTCCAATATCATTTGTTCATCATAAAGCCGGTAGGCTTTTACGAATGCATCGATCCTTTCGCAACTGGTATCTCTAAGCAGACTTGCGTAGATATTATAAAAAAGCGAAGAATGGACGTTGGGTAACCATGTAATAAACCAGTCTGTCGAAAAAGGCAGCATGCCCTTGGGTGGCGACATCCCGCATACTTCTTTATAAAGTTTAATCAGGCGTGTACGGCTTAATTCAGTTTCCGTTTCCAGCACCTGTAGACGAGCACCCAGTTCAATCAGCTCTATTGCCAGCTGCACTTGGTGCATTTCATCGACCAAGCTCTTCTGACTCACTCCTCATCTCCTGCTGGCAATGATTCAAACGTATCGCAGGCCAATAGCAGTGACGCATGTAAGCCTGCGAGCCCTTGATCACGCGGGTTCTCCGTGACTTGCCGCAGCCGCTTTGCACTCGTCTGGCTAAACCGACACACCAACTGATTGGTGCGTGCCAATTTTGTTAGTTGGCGCGCGCTTAGTGAAGACAGCAGGTCAGCAACATCACTATCTATCTTCAAACGAAACAGTGCAGCCTCACGATCTTCACTGATCAAACGCTGCGCGAGAAGCAAATAGGCTAAGTTTATTTCTTGAATTTCGTCGAGAAAATTAGTGTGGCTCATAGTGTTCCATCGAACGGCGCAGGCGCTATCTTGTAACCATTATACGGGCGCCTTGATGACTTTTTTTTCCTTACTCAACATCATGGTTGCACACTCTATCTGGATTGGCTACTTGGCTTAGTCGCGGCGTTTTAAGCTCTCTTCGGATAACTCAAACACCCATACCAGTAACTCTGCGACCACCTGGTAAAGCCGAGGTGGTATTTCAGTGTCTAAATCTAGTTGCATCAACAGCGCAACGATTTCAGGCGCATCATGCACATAAATTCCCTGACGTTGAGCTTCGGCCATAATACGCTCAGCAAGCTCGCCATAGCCTTTTGCCACCACCCGCGGCGCACGCTCATTTTCCTGATAGGCAAGTGCCACGGCTTGACGCCGACGCTCATCCGGCACGGTCATGGCTGCTCTCCAGCGGCATGTACCGCGCACGCACTTGAACTTTTTCCAAATCCAAAGCGCCCAAACGCCGCTCTAGAGCGGGTATATCTTTTTCAAGATGATGGTGGGTGGCTTTATCGGCCGTTGTTAAGTCAATGCTTAGCACCGCCCGATAAAACCACAAAGAGACACTAAATGCTCCCACATTAGGCACTTCTAACTGCATTTCGGAACGCCAACCCTCATCAGGATCGCTATTTTCCTGTTGATTTTCCTGCGTTTTATCGTGGGTTGGCAGATGAATGACCAATGCCATAAAAATACCGGCCCACACGTCACCTTCCCAACGCACCGCAGGCATTACCAACATATCTAACTGCTGGCGCACCAGGCTTTGTAAACTCTCATGAACAATATCGCGGTGTCCGCGATGCTTCATATGCTCTATTTCACGCTCATAAGCGATTATTTCACGTGATGGAGTGTTACTGACGTCGGGCGCAGCAGGAAAATTACTTTGCGCTGGAGCTGCGCTGGGCATTACCGAACGCTCCACGATGGCTTTATCGTTTGGCACATATACCAAGGCGCTACCGGGCGTTATCAGCGCATTGGTACGCGATGCCAAGGACTCAGCATTGGCCAAAAACGGTACACTTGGCAATAAAGGCTGAGTGGCGAGTGGCACCATCAAGGGGCGTGGCCCAGGCTGCATTTGCGGCTCACGCATTAACTGCTGCCGAGACATATCGCCTTGAAACCAGCGCTTTAGATGGGATTCATAAAACAAGCCACTATCACGTACGCTGGCTTCCAGTCGACCTGCCACTTCACTGGCCGCTGGCGAGCCTTGTAGCGTTACTAAAGGCGACGGCGGCCGTATAACAGCGGGGGGAGCTGGAAAGCGCAACAAAACATCCGCGATGCTGCGGGCAGCCGGGCTAAAATGTGTTTGGGTTGACCCTGGCGCAGTTCCTTGCGGTTCGCCGGGGGTAAATTGCCGCTCTCCACCTAAGGAGCCAGGCATGCGCCTTAAATCATTTAACGCGGCAGGAGGGCGCCCATCAAGATCTGAGTCGCCCTGTATAGGACGCGGGCCTTCGCCAGAAGAAACAGGCTTAACGGGCTCACTTAAAGCACGCTGCAACGACACCTCACCCTGCCGCCCCAATACCTGATGCAATAGTGTATCGATGAGCGGCGTGATACCGCTCACGTCGCGGCCTCTTCATCATCAGAACGATGATTTTCAGTGACACCTTGCTGAGGTGCATAGGCGCGGTGTAAATCACGCTGGCGCTGAGATACGCCGATCAGTTTGCCTAGCTCATCACGCCTTGCCACTAGCCGACGACGAATTTCCACATCAAACTCCAAAATACGCTCAAGCAGCTCTGCTTTACGTAGCTTATCGGCCTCATCTAATATCACGGTACTGTCAAGCTCACGCAGCATTTCTACCCGTTTGACATAATATGTACGCTGCTCAATCAGCTCTACCCACTGTTCAGCGCTAGCCAGTTCGTGCATTTGAGTCACATGAACCAGTAACCCTTCATACGCCTCTATCAGTGCTTGAGGCGTGTCGTTGTGGGTATTTATGGAAGCTGCCATGGAGGCCTCATGCGCTCTGCTGTTGACCAATGTCCCGCCATGCGGAGGCGATGTTTTCGAGCAAGTTCTCTGCCTGGTTTAAGCTCTCTTCATCGTTGCGTAGATTAGCGGCGAGCAATAAACGTGCAATATAGTCGTAAAGAGAGGCTAGCCGTTCAGCGATATCGCCGCCTTTCTCTTGATCAAGCGCGGCAGCGAGCCCGTTATTAATAATATCCAGCGCTTTGGATATAGCTTTCCCCTTTTCACTAATATTACCGCTCTGCATATGGATGCGAGCAGCACGAATAGCCGTCTGCGCTCCTTCAAAAAGCAGTACAATAAGCTTATGCGGATCCGCTGACATCACGCCGCTTTCAACTCCTACACGTGCGTAAGCATTGGCACCTCTTCCGTAGGCAGCGCTGCCGCGAGAGTACGTCATTAGCTGGAACTCCTTGTTTGTGGCAGTCATTGGCATAACCGATATAAGGACTGCCACCTGTCTTTTATCATGCGATATGAGCACGCTATGCTCAGCTATAAGAGATATCGGCGCCATCAAGCCAGACTTTAATGGTTAAGCATACTTTTTCGCTGAACGATGGCTAATGTTGATCAAAAAATTACGTTACGTTGAGACCGCCACTTCTTGTGTCGGCTTTCCAAGTCGCTCGCGCACATCACCACGCACCAAACCACCCAGTGAATCACGCATGGGAGGAACTGCCTGCTGCGTCAACACTACCTCCAATGGCGTCCCCGCCTCATCCAAGCGCAGCACCCATGCTAGCTGTTCGCTTGAAAAACGCACCAGCGCTCCAACCGGCAACGCTTTAAAGTGTTCGATATAACGTTTTATCCAGCGCAAGTCGAATTGGTGCGGATGCCCCAAAAGGTGCCGATAAATCTGCTGTGTGGTTTTAGCCGGACGATCAGAACGATCCCTGCGCATCGCTTCAACCACATCAACAATCGCGCTGGCCTTGGCAAGTTCGTTAATATCTTCTCCGCTTAGGCCATCGGGATAACCACTGCCATCCAGGCGCTCATTAATTCCACCAATAACCGCTTGAACAACACTCGCCGATAGCCACTGACAATGCTGGAGGCGATCGATCAACAAGGAGACGTGCTCGCTCATGGCTTGCCGGTGAGTGGCCTCAAAACTTGGCGCTCTAAAGATAACCTGGGGCACCAACACCTTTCCCAAGTCGTGGATCAAGCCACTGGCAACAATTGCCTTACGTGCCTCGCGAGGCATATTTGCCCCTACCAAGTCGAGTAGATGAACCGCAACGGCAATTCCATGGCGCACTAGCAAAGGCTCACGCGACATGCAGCGCGAGGCAAATAACAACGCCTCACGGTCCTCTTCATGAAGCGCCAGCACGCGGTCAGCATTACGCGATAATCGCTGGGCATCAATCCCACTCCCCTGCTGCAAAAGCAGCAGTTGAGCATTAAGATAGGCAGCCACCTTTACCAGGCGACGCGCCATCGGCGTTGCATAATGTTTTATATCGCGCCGCCCAACCCCCTCACTGCCTATACGTCTCTTGGGCTGCTCAAAGAGCGGCGATGGCTGCCGATCCTCCTGCACTTCTTTTTGGTAACGAGCGGCTTCACGCTCTATCTCACATACGAAATACCAAACCTGACGTTCTTGCTCTGCCGTAAAATTCGAAAATTTAAAACCGACGCGCAGCAGATGCTTTTCTGAGTCAACCTTCTGGTGGCGCGCAATGGCATGACCTTCAAAATAAGTGCCATCCGGAAAGCTAAGAGCAAGCTTAAGAGGAGCGTCTGCTTCAGCTAATATACCGCTAGCCGTCATCGGCAGCTCCAGCTGACATCCCTCTTGGGATATATCGCGCAACTCGCCAACCGCAGTTTCACCCAACACACTAAATACGCTAGCCGCTACCGCCATCCCCATGCGCAGCTCAGCACGAAAAGATTCGCGACGCTGAAGCACATCAATCGTCTCGGGGTAGTCACTGCAACATAAAAAGCGCCCCCCGGAATGACGTGTCTCGGTCAACGCCAGTAGCGGCGTACGAACTACTTTTCCCTGAGTCTGGCCTTGCAGATAGAATGTCTCACCACTTTGTAACCGACCAAGCAAGTAGTCGACCGAAGATAAGTCCATTACCAGTGCTTTATCTACATGCTGTTCCATAAGCACAATAGGCTCAGCGCGGGCCTCAGGCGAAGCCATGCAAAGCGATACACCGCCATTTTCAATCATTGTATTTAGCAGAGATTCAATCACCACTGAGCTGGCAATTGTTTCATACTCATCTTGCTGCGCTAGCATGTTCGCCTCGTTTTTTACGACCGCGTTAATAGAAACCTATTGTGCAAGGAAACTCTTATTCAAAAAAACTACTGCACGCGGCGAAGCATAGCAGATGCTTTCTAGTAACCGCAGATATTGTAACGGCACCGTTACACATCAATTTCTCAGCATAGTTTGGCGCATATAAAGTTTACGGCGAACCGGCCGATGGTATGAGTGAAGTCCGATAAAAGATCGCTGGGCTGATAATGCATCAAACGAATAAAGTCTACCGGCAGGTAGCTAACAGTAGCGCTTATCTTTATGGGAAATAACCGACATGACACCACCACTCATCGATACCACAGCAGCACTAGCAGTAACGCCAAACCGCTTAACGCCCCAACAGCGCCTAGATAGCACGCTAAACCAGCTATCTACAGCGAGCACTTCATCACTATTATCAGATGCAGATCAAACGAGCATAAAAACAGGCGAGCTGGTTGAACCCATCCAGCGCATTAACACGGCGATGCGCGTTCATGGGCTAGAATTTGATGTTAGCGAGGAATCTTCACGGGTTGTGACGCGCGTAATTGACCGCGAATCTGGGGAGGTTATTCGTCAGATTCCTGCGGAGGAAGTACTCGCCATTGCCGAACGCCTAGAAGAAATACAGGGCCGCCTTATCTCGTTAGAGGTCTAAGGGCGAGAAAAGCGAGCGTTAAACAAGCACCATACGATGGTTTTATAATGGCGCCCATTTTCAAGAGAGCTAAAAGACGCTAAGGCTACAGGCAGTTACACCTGCATATTCATAACGTCGCGATAGGCAGTTACCAGACGGTTACGCACCTGCAGCCCCATTTGAAAAGCAACGCTCGCTTTTTGCATATCCACCATCACGTCGTTTAATGCGACATTCGGCTCACCCGCCTGGAAGGCCATGGCTTTCGTATCGGCAGCTTTCTGAAGGCGGTTAATGCGCTGAATTGAGGCTTGTAACTCGCTGCCAAAGCCACCTTGCCCTACGGCTGTCGAGACGTGTGTACCCTTCAACGGCTGTGATGCCGCCTGCGTGGCCAGCCCCTGCATTTGCTGAAGCGCTGCTTGGATAGCAGGTGTACTCATCGGCATGCCTCATCGGCTTTAAATGAAATAATGGGCAAAGCCTACCACTACTGGTAGCGCACTCATACGAACAAATACGCCCTAAAAGCCAAGCTTTTCGTTCATTTATGCTCGACACACCCCAGGATAATGGCGCCCATCACAATTCCGCCCCATTCTCTTGGCGGATAACCGCGATTGACGGATATAGCCTATGCCTTCTTTGGTGATGCGCCTGGGCCGACACCTGTTTTGCTTACCCCTATGGAGGGATGCATGAGTGAAATTGGTGCAACGGCAGGCCGTCAAAGTAACACGACACAAAGTGCCTCCCGTAGTAACTCAACAGACAGCGACGCAAAAAGTTCTTCACCGACTGAGCGCTTGCTAAAACAGTTACGCGGTAACCCATTGGTCATTCTACTGATCGCAGGGGCTGCTTCAATTGCCGTGGTGGCAGCACTTTTCATGTGGGCAAGTAGCCCAGAATACCGCGTTCTCTACAGCAATCTTAATGAAGCCGATGGCGGACGGATTATTGCCGAACTTGATAGCCGCGCCGTGCCCTATCAGTTTAGCGCAGGCGGCCAGGCGCTGCTTGTGCCTAGCGATCAGATTCATACACTAAGGCTACAGCTTGCCGAGCAGGGCTTGCCCCGGGGCGGCAACGTCGGCCTTGAGTTAATGGATACCCAAGCGTTTGGCATTAGCCAGTTTGCTGAGCAGGTAAATTACCAGCGCGGTCTGGAAGGCGAGCTTGCCCGCTCGATGGAGTCGCTCGGCCCAGTCGAGCGCGTTCGCGTGCACCTCTCTTTAGCCAAACCGTCTGTGTTTATTCGTGACCGCGAGCCAGCCAAAGCCTCGGTCATACTCACCTTGCTACCCGGCCGAGTGCTGGGTGAAGGTCAAGTAAGTGCCATTGTGCATATGGTTTCCAGTAGCGTGCCTGAACTAGCCGCGCAAGACGTCACGATCGTCGATCAAAACGGTCGGCTGCTGTCTGCTGATACCACGCGAGGGAGTGACCTTGATGGGACTCAGCTTGAATATATAGCGGAAGTCGAACGCTCCTATCAGCGACGCATCGAGCATATTCTTACCCCCATTTTAGGCAGTACGAATGTCCGCGCTCAGGTTGCTGCGCAAATTGATTTTTCACGTCGCGAGCAAACCTCGGAACGCTACGGCCCTAACCAGCCCCCGAATGAAGCGGCCGTACGTAGCCGCCAGCTTAGCCTCTCTTTCGATGGTGATGATCCCTTAGCGAGTGGAATTCCTGGTGCATTAAGCAACTCCCCACCCGGCACAGCCCCCTCTCCCATCAATCAGCCTGATGGTGAAGAAGGCGAGGAAGAGGTGCCGCCGGAGGCACTGCGCAGCCTGCGTCAAGAAGACGTGGTCAACTATGAGGTTGACCGCAGCGTTGAGCATGTGCAGCAACGACTCGGCCAAATTGAGCGGCTTTCAGCGGCGGTTGTGGTTAATTATCGTGATGTGATCAATGACGAAGGTGAGCTTGAACGGGTTGCGTTAACCGATGTTGAAGTCGCTCAGATTGAGCGCTTGGTACGCCAGGCTATGGGATTTTCTCAAGTACGTGGCGATCAGGTTGAAGTGGTGAACTCACCCTTCGCCGACACCCGCGAGGAAATGACTGAGACTGTATGGTGGAAGCAGCCAGAGACACTTGCAATGGCAGGTACGCTAGGGCGTTATTTGCTAGTTGCCTTGGCGGCACTGTTGATTTACCTACTGATTCTGCGCCCCTTAATCAAGCGCTATACACAGCCCCCGGTAACGGCGCCTACAGCGACACCTGGTCGTACGCTTAGCACCAGCGTGGGCGATGAAGACGATGAGAGTGACGATGAAGCGGAAGGTGATGATGACGATACCTATAGCGACAAACCCAAGCGTCGTCGTAAAACATCACTGTACGAACATAATCTCAATGACCTACGCGAAATGGCTCAGGAAGATCCTCGTATGGTCGCCATGATCATTCGTAGCTGGATGAATAATAATGAGTAGCGAAACGGCTAACATGACAGGCGCTCGCAAGAGCGCCATCCTTCTCCTAGCGCTGGACGAAGACAGTGCAGCGGAGGTCTTCAAATACCTAAATGCTAGTGAAGTACAAGATATCAGTATGGAGATGGCGCGCCTGAATCAAGTATCCCATGAGGATATGAAGGCTGTGCTTGAAGCATTCCACCGTGAAACCGAAGAGTTTGTGGCGCTCAACCTTAATTCTAGCGAACACATCCGCTCAGTACTTACCAAAGCACTGGGCAGCGAGCGCGCCTCTAGCCTGATTGAAGACATATTAGAAACCGCTGGTGGCAACTCAGGCATTGATGCGCTCAACCTGATGGAAGCCTCCATGGTGGCTGAGCTTATCCGCGATGAGCACCCCCAGATCATCGCGACTATCTTGATCCATTTGGACCGCCATCAAGCAGCCGATATTCTTGAATTTTTTGAAGAGAAACTGCGCAACGATGTGGTGCTGCGTATTGCAACATTTAGTGGCGTACAGCCCGCAGCCTTGCAGGAGCTAACCGAGGTTCTAACCAGCATGCTGGATGGACAAAACCTTAAACGCAGCAAAATGGGCGGCGTAAGAACGGCGGCCGAGATTCTCAACCTGATGAACTCGTCCCAAGAAGAGACGGCTATCGAAACCGTTCGCGCCCACAGCGAAGACTTGGCCCAAAAAATTATCGACGAAATGTTCCTTTTCGAGAACCTACTCGACCTGGACAACCGCGCTATACAGATGGTGCTGCAAGAAGTCGAAACCAACTCTCTGGTGGTGGCGCTCAAAGGCGCTCAGGAAGCCCTGGTCGACAAGTTCCTGCGCAACATGTCTCAGCGCGCTGCCGACCTGGTTCGCGAAGATATGGAAGCACGCGGCCCAATACGCGTCTCACAAGTCGAAACGGAACAAAAAGCAATCTTGCAAGTGGTGCGCCGCTTAGCTGATTCCGGTGAAATCGTCTTAGCCGGAGGAGATGACGAGTATGTCTAATTCGTCGTCAGAATTTGACCGCCATAGCAGCTGGCAGCGCTGGCAAATGGATGAGCTTCCCGCCTCCAACCAAGGCAGCGACCAAGCGACCAGCGGCCCCACCGCGCATCAACGCAAAGTGCTGGCCGCCCAAAAAGCGGCTGAGCAGGCTCATCAGCGCGAACAGCAAGAGCGTCAGGCACTCTATGAGCGTCTTCGCCAAGAGGCTGAAGAAGCCGGCTATCAGGCAGGTTTTCAACAAGGCATGGAAGAAGGTACGGCAAAAGGTCTGGAAGACGGTCGTTTGCAAGCCCAGGATGAACTGCAAGAGCAATCTCGCTTAGCGATAGCGCCTTTGAATACCCTGGCAAAGCAGTTTTCAGAGGCACTGGAACGCATTGACGACACTATCGCGCATGATCTTGTTGAACTCGCACTAGCGACAGGCAAGCAGTTGGCAGGCAAAGCCTTACAGGAAACACCCGAGCAGATACTTAATATCGTGCGTGAGCTTTTACACACCGAGCCGCCTCTGGTGGGCCAGCAGCGCTTATGGTTAAACCCTGACGATCACAGTTTGGTAGAAACGCATCTGGGCACAGAGCTCAGCGCGGCCGGCTGGAAGTTACAGCCTGACGATCAATTAGCTCGGGGTGGCTGCCGAATTACTAGCGCCCAAGGCGAGCTGGATGCAACCTTTGAAAGTCGTTGGCATGCCATCCAGTCGCAGGCTAGAAAGCGCCATTCATCTAACACTGCGTCTTAATAGGCGAACACGTAATGAATGACTCCACCTGCCCTCACCAGCATCGCTGGCATAAAGCCATCCGCCGTACCACACAGCGGGTAAGCCATTTGCCATGCCATCGCAGCAGCGGCCGCGTAACGCGAGCGACAGGGATGGTCATTGAGGTAGTCGGGTTACGTGTGGCCGTCGGAAGCGCTTGTCGTATCGAGCTCCCTGGGCCGGACGGCCGCCTGACCGATAGCCATAAACATGCAGAAGCTGAAGTCGTTGGGTTCGCAGGCGATAAGCTGTTTTTAATGCCATTGGAAGAGATTTCGGGATTAATGCCCGGTGCCCGGGTCTCTCCCCTGGGAGATGGAAGTGGCCACAGTGCACGACGCTTTCCCATTGGCGATGAACTGCTGGGTCGTGTATTAGACGGTAACGGTAATCCGCTGGATGACCGCGAGGGCCTTGAAGATGTGCCCCATGCCACGCTTAGCTCAGCCCCCCTTAATCCGCTATCACGAGCGCCTATTGAGGATCAGATTGATGTGGGCATTCGCGCAATCAATGCGCTTTTAAGCGTCGGCCGTGGCCAGCGAATGGGGCTTTTTGCAGGCTCGGGGGTAGGTAAATCGGTGCTGTTAGGCATGATGGCACGTTATACCAAAGCCGATGTGATTGTTGTCGGGCTAATCGGTGAGCGTGGCCGAGAAGTACAAGATTTTATTGATCATATTTTAGGGCCTGAAGGCCGTCGTCGCTCGGTTGTAGTGGCCGCGCCAGCGGATACCTCGCCACTTCAGCGGCTACAAGGGGCAGCTTATGCAACGCGCCTTGCCGAAGGCTTTCGTGATGCCGGCCGCAATGTGCTGCTAATTATGGACTCATTAACACGTTACGCCATGGCCCAGCGTGAAATTGCTCTCGCTATTGGTGAGCCTCCCGCGACAAAGGGCTATCCGCCTTCCGTGTTTGCCAAGCTGCCAGGCCTTGTTGAACGGGCCGGCAATGCTGAGCGCGGCGGTGGCTCGATTACAGCTTTTTATACCGTTCTTACCGAAGGCGATGACCAACAGGATCCGATTGCCGACTCGGCCCGGGCGATTTTGGATGGTCATATTGTGTTATCACGCGGTTTAGCCGAAGCCGGCCATTACCCAGCGATTGATATCGAGGCTTCGATCAGTCGCGCCATGACGGCGATTACGACACAAGAGCAGCTACAAGAGGCCCGCGTTTTCAAGCAGATGTTTTCCCGCTATCAGCGCAATCGCGACCTGATTAGCGTTGGTGCTTACAGTCCAGGACACGACCCAAGACTTGACGAAGCGGTGAATCTTTTTCCCGCGCTGGAGCGTTTTCTTCAACAAAATATTGATGAGTGTGCAACGCTTGAAGACTCACACCAAGCACTGCATGCCGTGGTGGGAGGCCGCACATGAGCCATTCGCAACTCGAAATGTTAACGGGCTTAGCCAAAGATGCCCGCGACCAAGCAGGTAAACTGCTTGCCCATGAACGACAAACTGAGCAGCAGACCGCCTCTCAGTTACAATCACTTAGCCAGTATCGCGCCGAATATGCCGAGCGATTGCAAAAGGCGATGAGCGAGGGTATCGACCCTGCCACGATGTACAATTATCAGCAGTTTTTAGCCTCGCTTGATGCGGCATTAAGCCGTGCCCGCCAAGCGTTAATTGCTCAACAACAGCGTGTCCAGCAGAGCCAGCAACACTGGCAGCAAGAGCAGCGTAAACTCTCCTCCTACGATACACTGGCGACGCGTCGGCTATCAGAAGAGCACCGCCGCCTTGAGCGCCATGAGCAAAAAACCAACGATGATCTGGTGACGGGCCGCTTGGCTCGCCAGCGCAATGAGAAACCGCATTAGCGGCGCCGAGGAACGGTATATGAATATACAATTATTGCTTTCGGGGGCTCAAAGCCAAGGTGCCTCCTCGGTAACCAAGCAGACGTTATACAGTACCTTGGAATCGTCTCAAGGCGCCTTTCGCCAGGCGCTTTCTCAAGCTGCCAACGCGCCGTCAAACGCTTCTCAAACGCATCAGACCAGCGATCCAGCCGCTATAACAGCTCAACCGTTGCAAGCACTTGGCTTTGAATTTAGCGAACAATCACTTGCCTCGCTATTATCAGGGGAAAGCTATGCGGGCGAGGGGTTGACACCGCTTGATGAAATTGCAGCCCGCATGGACCTGGTTGCCTTGTTCGCCGAGATACCGGCTGCTGACGCACAGCTTGAGAAAACCCCGACGCTGGAAACGCTTATCCAACAGCTCAACCTGGGTGAGGATCAAGTTGCAGAGCTTCTGGGCGCACTCGGCATACGTCATCAAGCCGACCAAGCATCGGGGCTTACAGAGTCGCTTGCAAGCCTTAGCGAAGAGCACGCTGACCAACTGATTAGCGCATTAAGCATCTTGTTGGCGGCGCCTCAGAATAGCGTTGCTCTTCAAACATCTGCTGCACCGACTCAATTAATGAATAGCCAGAGCGCGTTTAATCAGGGCCCGCCGCCCCTCCTTCATGCCACTCCAGCTGGCTCGCCAAATCAGACCACTGCGCCGGTAAACGGCCAAGAATTTCTGACACAACTTGGAGCGCTGGCACCCGCAACGCAGGCAGATAGTCAGGCCATGTTGTCTGTCCTTGAAGATCGCGATCCATCGTTACGCGCAAGCCCAATAGCCACGGCACTGTCAGGGCACACAGCACTTGGCAATACCTCCTCCATAGCAGCACCGGGAGTTCCCACCGCACAGGCTTCAATAGGCACGTCTGTTAACAGCCCCGCCTGGCCTGCGCAGCTTGGCCAACAGCTTGTGCAGTTCGCTCAGCGCGGTGGAGAGCAACAGGTGAAAATGCAACTGCATCCGGCGGAGCTTGGTCCTCTTTCGATCACTTTAAAAGTAAGTGAGCAGGGCACGCAGGCGCATTTCTTGGCGTCTCATATGCAGGTTCGTCAGGTTATTGAGCAAGCGATACCTCAGCTACGTGAAGCGCTTGCGGAGCAGGGCATTTCATTAGGAGAAACGTCCGTTGGCGAACAGCATAGCTCCAATGAGCAAGCCTTTGCCCAAAACGGCAATTCAGCCACTTCAAATGGCAGCGGTGGCGTCTCCGAAGCGGACAGTGACTCAGTGACGCCTGCGGCGGAAAATCATTCTATAACGCTTGATGGCCGAGTTGATCTTTACGCTTAGCGGCAGCGAAATTGATAGCAACTTACGATTTAGATACGTAGAAAACAGCTAAACCAAAAGATAGGCTCGCCAAGCGAGCCTGTTCATTTCATCACTCACAGCCATATTAGGCATAATGCGTAATCAGTGGCATGTGTAGCGATTATGGGAACGAAACGAGAAATGGCTGAAAAAAGCGGCGGCTCCAAAAAACTGCTCTGGATAATGATTGTTCTAGTGCTCCTCTCTTCAGCGGGCGCGGCTGCCGCCATTTATATGGTGCTCGACCAGCGAGATGGCCATAGCGCTGACGAAGGAACCCAGCCAACAGCAGAGCGCGAACCACCTGTTTTTACCCGCATTGACCCCTTTACGGTCAATCTCGCCGATGACAGCTATGGGTCTCGCTTACTATATACAGGCATCACGCTGCGTGTAGGTAATGAGGAAAGCAAAGCAATTATCGAAGAACATATGCCTCAGGTGCGTAGCCGGCTACTGATTTTACTGTCGGGTAAACAGGCCAGCGAACTTACCTCGGTTGAAGGCAAAGAACAGCTCGCGCAGGCTATTATCAGCCGCCTCGGCGTTCCTTTAACGGAAAACCAGCCGCCGCTTGATTTACGCGAAGTGCTGTTTACCGAATTTATTGTGCAATAAGCCGGGAACTGGAGCCGTTCATGTCGCAGGACGATCTACTGTCCCAGGAAGAAATTGACGCCTTATTAAAAGGTGTCAGTGGTGATGATGAGCCATCGCCTTCAGCATCGCCATCACAGGATGAGGCGCGCATTCGCCCTTATGATCCCTCAACGCAACATCGGGTCATTCGTGAGCGGCTGCATGCACTCGACTTTATCAATGAGCGCTTTGCCCGCTACTTCCGAAACGGTTTATTTAACTTGATTCGGCGCAGCGCCGATATCACGGTTGAATCCGTTCGCTATCAAAGTTTTAGCGAGTTCTCACGCAATGTTCCGGTGCCGACCAACCTGAACCTTGTGTCAATGAAGCCCTTGCGCGGTTCTGCACTCGTTGTGTTTCCACCCAATCTTGTGTTTATGGTAGTGGATAACTTATTTGGCGGCGATGGGCGCTTTGTCACCAAGTCAGACGGTCGTGAGTTTACCAATACAGAGCAGCGCATTATTCACCGCCTACTGAACCTGGCCATCGATGCCTATCAGGAAGCGTGGAAAGTCGTGTATCCGCTTGATGTTAATTTTATGCGCTCTGAAGTGCAGTCCAAGTTTGCCAACATCACCAATTCCCCCAACGAAATTGTAGTTAATACCAAGTTCAACATTGAGGTGGGCAACCTCTCAAGCAATTTCCAGATCTGCATGCCTTACGCCATGATTGAGCCTTTACGAGACCTGCTGGCCAACCCTATCAATGATAGTAATCACGACCATGACGGCACTTGGTCCCGCCGTATGGCCAGCGAGTTACGTCAATCTGAAGTAGAGCTTGTAGCGGAGTTTGCCCAAATACCTAGCCGTATTGCGCACGTGATGGGGCTCAAGCAAGGCGACGTATTACCGTTAGATATCCCCAATACGATAACCGCTCGTGTTGATGGAGTCCCCGTCATGGAATGCGAATATGGCAGCCAGCGTCAGCAGCATGCGCTGCGCGTACTTCACATGATCGACCATGCCGCTATGAATAACGTATCGTCAAAGGACTTTATTAAAGGTTCGACGCGACAGAAAGCCAAGGAATCCAAAGCATGACTGATCCCAACAAACCCGATCAAAATGTCTCCGATGACGATTGGGCGGACGCCATGTCTGAACAAGCAGAGAACCCAGCCACTAACGATGTCGCCGACGAGGAAGATCCATGGGCGGCGGCGATGGCCGAACAGGAAGCAGCGGAAGAGCAACCCGCACCTAGCGACGCGGCACCTGACACTTCAACAGCCAAAGCGGCAAGCGACGATATCTTTCGCCCTCTCAGCGCCATAGGTGAAAGTGCGCAGGCGCGTGATCTTGAAATGATCATGGATATTCCGGTCAAGCTTACCGTTGAGCTTGGCCGTACAAAATTAACGATCAAGCAACTACTTGAGCTAGCGCAAGGGTCTGTTATCGAGCTTGACGGGCTAGCGGGTGAACCCATGGATATCCTGATTAACGGCTATTTGATCGCACAGGGTGAAGTCGTCGTTATTGAAGACAAGTACGGTATCCGTATTACGGAAATCATTACTCCTTCCGAGCGCATTCACAAGCTTAATCGATGAGCGCTGAAACAACCTCACTCCCAAGCGGCGCGCTAGAGTCGCTTAGCGATAGTGGCGATGCGTTTATCGGCATGGCCATGCTAGGCAAGACTGCCGCGGCGCTGGCATTTGTTATTGCCATGATTCTGCTTTGCACGGCACTTTTAAAACGCTGGCAGAACGTGCGCCCCCAACAGGGCGCTCGGCTTCGCGTTATCACCAGCACTGCAGTTGGAAATCGCGAGCGTGTCGTGGTGGTGGAAATCGAAGATACCTGGCTGGTCCTTGGGGTAAGCGGTGGGCGAATTACCAAGCTACACGAGCGCCCAGCCCCAGAAGAGCGCCCACCCGATGACTCTCCCGCCCCTGATGCTCCACGCTTTTCACAGCGGCTTTCTCAGGCGCTGGTAAAAAACCGGCGCAGAAGTACGCGCGACGACCCCCACCAAACACCATGAGGCATAGGATGCACTCCTCTCGGCCCTACTGGCAGTCTTGGCTGCTGTTTGGCATTGCGATTACGCTTTGTATACTGGTTAATCCCGCGCACGCACAGCAATTGCCAGGCATTATCTCGCAACCGCTTGAGGACGGTGGTCAGCAGTGGTCGCTATCACTTCAAACGCTGCTGTTTTTAAGCTCGCTGGCTTTTTTGCCCGCAATGCTACTGATGATGACCAGCTTTACCCGAATTATTATCGTCCTTAGCCTTCTTAGAACGGCGATGGGTACACAGGCAACGCCGCCTAATCAGGTACTGTTAGGTATTGCTCTCTTTTTGACCTTTTTTATTATGTCACCCGTTCTGGCCCAGGTGTACGACACTGCCTGGCAGCCTTTATCCAACGAAACCATTAATTTTGAAGAGTTTTTGGTGCGGGCCCAACTACCATTTCGTGAATTTATGCTGGCTCAGACGCGAGAACCCGACCTGGCTCTGTTCGTGCGCTTAGCAGATGTAGGCCCCCTACAAGGCCCTGAAGAGCTTCCTTTCAGGGTGCTTCTACCTGCCTTTGTTACCAGTGAGCTTAAAACTGCATTTCAAATTGGGTTTACTGTTTTTATTCCTTTTTTGATTATCGATTTAGTCGTGGCCAGTACGTTAATGGCACTCGGCATGATGATGGTGCCCCCGGTGACGATCTCACTACCGTTCAAATTAATGCTTTTTATATTGGTTGACGGTTGGCAGTTAATCATTGGCTCACTAGCCCAAAGCTTTTATGTTATTTAAGTGCCGCATTAAGCGGCAAGGAGCAATCCAATGACTCCTGAAATGGTGATGAGCATGGCTTACCAGGGCATGCGTGTAACGCTGTTTCTTGCAGGGCCTATACTACTGGCGGCACTCTTCACAGGCTTGATCGTCAGTCTCTTTCAAGCGGCCACGCAAATTAACGAAATGACGCTGACCTTTATTCCTAAAATTCTGGCGGTGTTTGCTGTCTTGGTACTCGCAGGCCCATGGCTGATTAGTTTGATTACTGATTTTACTACCCGGCTGTTTAGCAACATTCCCAACATGGTGATGTAATCCCATGGTGGATATCACCTTTGCGCAGCTGCAAGGCTGGTTAATAGCCTTTCTATGGCCCTTTGCGCGCATTACGGCGTTCATGGCCGCTTCTCCGCTTTGGGGACACTCAAGTATCCCCAACCAGGCGAAAGTAGGGCTCGCCGCGTTAGTTACCATTGTCATTGCTCCCATTCTTCCTGCCATGCCAAATGTGGCCATTATGTCGTGGGCAGGGGTCGGCATCATGGTGGAACAGATGCTTATCGGGCTAGCCATGGGGCTGGTGATGCATATTGTGTTTGCTGTTGTTCAGGCGGCCGGGGAGTATATTGGTTTGCAGATGGGGCTAGCATTTGCGACCTTTTTTGATGCTTCAAGCGGCACCAACATCATGGTGCTTTCGCGTATTTTATATATGATTACGCTGTTGATGTTTTTAGCGTTTAATGGCCATTTAATGGTACTTGAAACGCTGATTATGAGTTTTGTGACCTTACCCATTGGCATAGGAGGCTTAAACCCTGGCGCCTTTGAGCTTCTTGCCCGTTACGCAGGCACTATATTTGCCTCCGGCATGTTACTGGCATTGCCACTGGTAGGCGCCCTGCTGATTATTAACCTGGCGCTCGGCATTCTTAACCGCTCCGCCCCCCAACTTACGGTTTTCAATATCGGCTTTCCCACCTCATTAACTGTAGGTATTACTCTTTTAATGGTATTGATGAACGATATCGGACGTTTTTTGCAGTCTCTCTTTAGCCAAGCGCTTGGAATGATGCAAACCTTAATAGAAACAATGGCACCCATAAACTAAAGCCCCTATATCAAAGCCCCCATGCCTAAAAGGCACAGGGGCTTTAAATAGCGATGTCTATCTGTGGCTTACAATTACATATAGTCGAACAGAGACATACCTTTAATATCGACAAATGCTTTTTGCGATGCCTGCAAGCCAACCTGACGCAAACTGTACTCAGAAATCGCCTCGGCGTAATCAAGATCGACTAAATCTGATAATGTCTGCGTATAGTTCATCATTCGGTTGCTACCAACTGCATCAATAACATCCAGCTCATTCAGCCTTGCACCAGCAGAGGCACGTACCGTCAATACGTTATCCAGTGCGTTATCCAAATCGCGCATTGAGGTATTCAAGGTATTGCGCAGTTCCGCTCGCTCACTGGTACTTTCGGCTGGGGTTTCCAATACACGAATAGCCGACTCTAGCGTTTTAAACAGATCCGGTTCGCGCTGATCGCTGCCTGCCTGGGCGACTAAAATTTGGTCACCTGACTGCGGCTGGCCTTCTAATGAGACTTTCACTCCGCCGAACGAGAGCTGCTGTGTATCCGTGCCACCAGTATAGGGCTGATCAACATGCTCCTCTACGTTAGACCAGGCATTTGTGGCTTCGTCAAAACGCTGTACTGTATAGGTGGGCGCATCCTCCGTTCCCCCGAAGGCGACACGGTAGTCATCCCCATAATTGTCATCGCTAACGTCTGTGACCTGGGGGCCACTAAAGGTCACGCTACCCGTGTTGCGTGTGCCATCTTCTTTGACAGCTTCTGCAATATAGCCAGCACCACTGGGCACACTTTGGAAAATAGTTTTACCATTTTCGGTAACAGGCATTAAGCGGGAGGCGTCAACCTGCTGCTGACGACCATTGACATCGCCACTATATTCAACATTACCTTCAGCCGTTTTAACAAAAGGCGGCGCATTATCTTTATAGCCACCAAACAGATAGCGTCCATTGCCATCGGTAGCATTAGCCTGGCCAATCAGCGTTTCATAAACCCCTTTTAGCTCACTGGCAATCGACTCACGGTCAGCGTTGCTTAGGGTATCGCTGGAAGCCTGGATTAGCAGTGTTTTGGCACTAGTGACCGCATCACTCACGCTGTTTAATATGCTTTCTGTCTGAGAAAGCGAATTGCGAGCAGAAACGCGCGAGTCCGCATACTGCTCTGTGATGGCGATCGACTGATCAACACCAACGGCACGTGATGCCGCCTGCGGATCATCTGAAGGATTTACCACCCGACGACCGCTGGCGATCTGCTGGCTCACCTTTAAGAAATCGCTCTGCTGGCGGTTCATGGACGCCGTGCTTTGCTCAAACATGGTAACGGTACTAATACGCATAATTTAAGCTCCAGAATTAGCCGCGCAGGTTCAAGATGGTATCCATAATGGTGCCCGCCGTATCAATGACACGAGCGTTAGCCATATAGTACTGCTGGTAACGAATCAGGTTGGCGGCCTCTTCATCCAGGTTAACGCCCGACTCAGACTGCTGAACAGCACGCAGCTGATCGGTTAGGCCTTGGCGCGCATCCAGGTTGACCTGAGTAATATTAGTGCGGTTACCGACATCGCTGACAATCGATGCATAAGCACCGCTCACGGAAGCGGAGCCACCCACCACGGACTTGCTCTGCAGTTCTTGCAGGGCCAATGCGTTACGGTTATCGCCAGTGGCTGCGATAATGTTCTGGCTGACGGTTAACGTTGCCGTTGCATCCTCGTCTGGGAGTTCATCCAGCGTAAAACTGATGCCATCAATAACAACAGCATCTCCAACTGATAACTTATCTTCAGATGCATCAAAGACTGCACCGTCAACGGTGATTCTTGCTTCAGGCGTCAGTGTCAGCGTACCTTCCTCATCCACCTTTAGCTGATATTGCTTATTCTCAGAAAAAGCGCCGGATGCTGTGCTTAACTCGCTAACATCTAAATTGCCCGTGCTTTTAAATGAGTTAAGCGGGCTGCCGCCTTGGTCATCAAGCCCCGCATCACCAGCGGCTATTTTGTCCACATCAGCAATATTAACTTCCATTCCGTTACCGGCACGGCGTACAGGCTGGATTTCGAAACGGTCGCCGGAGCGCGCACTACCGTTAAATTCAACACTGATACCGCCAAATTTCAACTCATTACCGTTATCCCAAGATTCTTGATCAAACGCTACGACTTGCCCACTATCATTACGTGTAACGACAGGCGCATTGTCTTCAAAACGAACGGTGTAATCAGTTGCCTTAAGCTGGTCGATATTGGCGGCGTCAAATGTCACCGTCACATCAGCATTACCGATATTTTTCTCGTTGGCGTAACCTTGTGGCGCACGTACGGAGAAAAAGTCACCGCCCTGCTCACCATCCAGATCTACGCCTTTTTTATGCTGCTCGTTAAACGCAACGGATAGCGAAACAGCTAGTTGGCCAATCTGATTTTGAGTTTTGTCCAGCGTTTCTGAGCGGAAGGACATTAACCCACCTAACGCACCACCTTTGATCGTTGACTCGTCTAGCTTCGTTAAATTATTACCACCATCACGATAACCGACTACCGTACGCTGTGGGTCAGAATCAGCTTTCACTGCTTCAAGTTGGAATGAGTTTGTTCCCGTTACCAGTGGCTGGCCATTGGGCAAACTAATGTTATAGGTTTTGCCGTCTTGAATATTTAGACGCAGATCCATCCGCTCGTTAAGATCGGAAACCATTTTATCGCGCTGGTTAAGCAAACTATTAGGCGCTTCGCCTGTTCGCGCACGAGCCAAGGCAATCTCTTTATTTAAGCCCGCAATCTGCTCTGTCGTATTATTGATCTGGGTAACTTCGTCTTTGATTTGGCTATTGATATTGCTCTGCATATCCTGCAGATAGCCATCAAAAGAACGGAACTGAGCACTCAATGTATTGGCTGTACCTAATACGCCTTGCCGAGCGGCGGGGTCAGACGGCGAGCTTGCAAGATCTTCCAGCGAAGAGAAGAAACCCTGCATCAACGGCGATAAGCCAGCTGCTCGGTCGGCCAGCAGATTATCGATTTGCGAAACCTGATTGTTATAGGTCTCAAGCGCACTCGATTGTGTTTTCGCATTGTTTAGCTGGTTAGCGACATAAATATTGAACTGTCGCTCAATAGCATTGACTTGAACACCGCCACTCACACGTCCTTCGCCCAGCTGGGTGAGTTCGCGGTTATAGCCGGGAGTAAAAATATTACTAATATTGTTACTGGTGGTGTTGAGGGCATTCTGGGCGGCATTAAGGCCGCTTAAGCCAACAGAAAACATGCTCATGGTTCATATCCTTGGGCCGATGGATAATTTATCGGCAGCGCCCTGAAAAACTTGAGCCCCGTTAGCGCGAATCAGCTAAGAAAGTACTCTGTGTTACTGGCCCCATGGTATTCATGACGGCGACCAATTTTTGTGCATAGCGCGGGTCAGTTGCATAACCACCCTGCTGCAGGGCATGGGCTGCCTGCTCGGCATTAGCAGCCTGCACAACACCAGCATAGCGAGGATTATTACCGATCAGGTTGGCATAGTCGGTAAGCGAATGTTCAAACGAATCATATACCCGGAACGTATCAACGACCTGGGTACGCCGACCGTTAATATATTCGTGAGTCACGATATCCGTTGTCTCGCCCTGCCAGTGGCTACCTGCCTTGATTCCAAACAGGTTATGGCTATTGCCTCCCCGATGAGTCGGTATTTCATGCCGCCCCCAGCCGGTTTCAAGCGCCGCCTGAGCTAGAATAAGCTCTGCAGGCACTCCGCTGGCCGCACTGGCAGCTTGAGCGGGTACCGCTAGTTTTTCCATAAATCGCTGCACGTGATCAGGCGCATTGACTGTTGTTACCGGAGCATTAATAGTGATCGGCTGGCTTTCTTCGACGATGGTGCCCTGACGTATTGCTTCAAGCTCGCTCAAGAATCGGCTAGTGGCTTGAGCGCCTACAGCACGCTCATCTTGAGGCTGTAGCGCCCCATCCAGCACGCGAGGCGTACCACGAGGGATGCCCGCAATTAGCGTTTGTAGCTCTTGGTCAGCGTTATTAGCGTTACCTACAACGCCTTGGCGCTTTAGCTGGTCTACCAACACATCGGCTAACCCCATACCTTTAGACGCAATTACCTGTGACCACTGTTGGTCCAACATCTGTTGGTAGGTATCGGTCGTGCTACTGCTCAGTAAACCGGAGGTGGGGATGGCGTCACGCATACTCTTCATCATCATTTGTACGAAAAGCGCTTCAAACTGCTGGGCGGCCGAATGCACACCGGCTTCAGGGTCCATTCGAGCGGTATGCTGCAAGCGCTGAAAGCCCTGCACATCGAGTGCAAACTGGCTGGTCATGTCATTGGAAATACTCATCAGATGACCTCCAGCTCAGCGCGAAGCGAGCCGGACGCTTTCAGCGCTTCCAGAATCGACATCAGATCCTGCGGCGTGGCACCCAGCGCATTCAAGGCGTTCACTACTTCATTAAGCTGCGCACCTTCAACAATCTGAAGATAGGCCTCCTGCTGCTCGATATTAATATCGGCATCCGGCACCACCACGGTTTGCCCCTGCCCTAAGGGCGCTGGCTGACTCACACCAAAGCGCGTATCAATCATGATCGACAGGCTGCCATGGGCAACCGCAGCCTGGCGCAGCGTCACGGCGCTGTTCATCACCACAGAGCCCGTGCGCGAATTAAGCACCACACGCGCTGGGGCTTCTGTGGGCGTGACCTGAACATTCTCGACCCGCGCCATGAAATTGACCCGCGCGTTAGGGTCAAGCGGGCCATCCAAAGCGATCACACGGCCATCGCGAGCATAGGCAACCGACTGGCCAAACTCGCTATTAATGGCCGTTACCATGCGCTGCACGGTACCAAAGTCAGCATCGTTCAGCTGCAGCTCCAGTAAGCCGCCATTGCCCCCCAGGTTCAACGGCACCTCACGTTCAACCAGCGCTCCGCCGGGGATACGCCCTGAGGCCTGCTGGTTGATCTGAACGCTACTACCACCGGCCTGGGCACCCGCACCACCTACCAGCATATTGCCTTGGGCAATCGCATAGGTATCACCATCAGCCCCCTTCAGCGGCGACATCAAGAGTGTACCGCCGCGCAGGCTACGCGCGTTGGCAATCGACGAAACGACAATATCTAGACGCTGGCCGGGGCGCGAAAAGGGGGGAAGATCAGCGGTTATCATGACGGCCGCTACGTTACGCAGCTGCATATTGGTACCCGGCGGGATAGTCACGCCCAGCTGTGACAGCATGTTCGTCAAGCTCTGGCCGGTAAACGGTGCCTGAGTCGTTTGGTCACCGGTGCTGTCCAGGCCCACGACCAGCCCGTAACCCACTAGTTGGTTATCGCGCACGCCGGCAAAGGTGGCCAGCTCGCGGATGCGTTCAGCATGGGCCGGAAAGGCAAGCAGGCACACAAGCAGAACGCTACCTAGTTGAGCTAGCTGTCTTTTAATGGATTTAACACCGTTTAGCCGCATTGCCATCACTCTAGATTACTCTGCTGTTTGGTTTTTCCAGACATCGCTAGAAAGGCGAAACATTTAGGAAAAAGCGCTGCAGCCAACCCATATGCTGCGCTTCATTGATATAGCCATCGCCAACATACTCGATGCGGGCATCCGCGACTTGTGTTGATGGCACCGTATTCTGTGTCGTTATCGTTCGGGGGTTAACCACGCCCGAGAAACGAATAAATTCGGTTCCCTGGTTGATGGCTATCTGCTTCTCCCCTCTGACTCGCAAGTTGCCGTTATTCATGACTTCCAGTACGGACACCGTGATGGTGCCGGTGAAAGAGTTCGTCGCTTGCGCCCCGCCGCCACCGGTAAAATCACTGGCACCCGAAACATCAAAACCATATTCGGCCAGGGTATCCAGTACATCCGGTAATTGCGCCAGTGTCAGCGAAGAGCTACCTGCCCGGGCCGCGTTGGTACTAGCATTTTTGCTTGCACTTACCTGCTCATCCAGCACGATGGTGAGGATATCGCCCATGGCTCTAGGTCGGCGGTCTTCAAACAATGGCTGATAGCCACGCCGCGACTGGTAGATGGACCCATTGGCAACAGGCGGCGGACGATCCACGATATCAATCTGCTCCTGCTCGCCCACAACTGAGGCGCGGGGTATCTGCGCGCAGCCAGCGGCCAGCAATATAAAAAACAGCAAAGCGATGACGCCTAGCCGACGGCTAACGTAGTGAAATTCCCGCATGGCTCAATAAACCTCAACGCGCACTTATAACTGGCTTAAGCGTGCCAGCATTTCATCGCTGGTAGATACCGCTTTACTGTTAATCTCATACGCACGCTGTGTCTGAATCATGCTGACCATTTCTTCTACGACATTCACGTTTGAGGTTTCAACATAGCCTTGAAACAGGCGTCCAGCGCCATTATTACCGGGTGCATTTTGGTTAGGGGCTCCCGATGCGCCGGTTTCCAGATATAAGTTGCCGCCCACGCTTTCTAAGCCGGCCGGATTAATAAACGACGCGACGTTGATTTGGCCAATATTAGCATCCTGGGCTATTCCTGGCTGACGAACGCTGACCGTACCATCTTCGCCAATAGACACCGACAGCGCATTTTCAGGAATAAAAATAGCAGGCTCTAACGGATAACCGTTTGCCGTCACCATCTGGCCATTTTCATTGAGCTGGAAGCTACCATCTCGGGTGTAGCCGTTAGTCCCATCAGGTAGTAATACCTGGAAGAAACCTTCACCGTTAATGGCAATATCACGCGAATTGCCGGTTTCTTCCAGGCCGCCTTGGGTATGTAGTCGCTCCGTGGCGACAGCACGCACTCCCGTGCCTACCTGCATACCTGAAGGCAGACGGTCCTGAATATTATTCTGCGCGCCAGGCTGGCGCATGTTCTGATACAGCAGATCTTCAAAAACCGGACGTGAGCGCTTGAATCCATTGGTGCTGACGTTGGCCAAGTTATTGGAGATAACGTCCAGCTTCGTCTGCTGAGACTCCAGCCCCGTCTTGGCGGTCCACAAAGAAGTAATCATGAGAATTCGTGTTCCCTTGGGTAAGCGGCTAGGGTTTAGCCCTGAATAGAGAGAATACTGTTGGCGCGCTGAGCATTTTCATCAGCGGTGCTGAGCATTTTCATTTGCATGTCGTAGCGCCGGGCAACATCGATCATCGATACCATGGCATCCACGGCGCTGACGTTGCTGCCCTCAAGTGCACCACTGACCAGGCGAGCGTTCTCGTCGCCTGGAAGGGCACCTGCCACGCCCTCTTCATTGAGGGGGCCACGAAACAGGCCATCATCGCCACGCGTCAGCGCGAGTTCATCAGGCGTTACCAGCTTGATACGGCCAACTTCAACCAACGCTTCAGGGCCTTCACCTTCGGGAATGGCACTGATCGTACCATCAGCGCCGATGGATACCTGAGCACCTTGAGGCACAGCAATCGGACCACCGTCTCCCATAACCGGCCGCCCGACGTTAAGCAGTACGCCATCGCTGTCTAGCTGGAGGTCACCGCGCTTGGTGTAGGTTTCAGTGCCATCGTCTGCCAATACCGCCATCCAGGCGTTGCCCTGCATGGCTACATCCAGCGCACGGCCCGTAAACTCGACCGGCCCCTGGGAAAAATCGCTGCCCGGCGTCGTGGTTACTACTGACGTACGCGTTGCCAATAACGCCTCTCCCTGCACAGGCACAGAGCGTGCGGCCTGCAGCTGGGCACGAAACCCGGTAGTCGTCACATTCGACAGGTTATTGGTCACCACGGACTGCTGATCCATGGCGTGTTTAGCGCCACTCATGGCGGTATAAAGCATCCGATCCATACCACTTACTCCTTACAGAAATGACCCACTATTAAAGGTTAATAATGGTTTGCAGGAGCTCATCCTGGGTGCTGATAGTCTGTGAGTTAGCTTGGTAAGAGCGCTGCGCGACGATCATATCAACCAGCTCACGCGCCATGTCGACGTTAGAGGTCTCCGTTGCACTGGGCTGGATCATGCCACGTAAACCTTCGCCTGGCGCACCGACCAGCTCTTGTCCTGAAGAACCTGTTGCGGTCCAAAGATTATTACCTTCAGGTCGCAACCCTTCTGGATTACGGAACGTTACCAAAGCAACTTGCCCAGCGGCACGAGACTGCTCATTGGAATAGTTACGCATGACGGTGCCGTCATTCTCAAAAGTAATACCCACTAATGAACCAGACGTATACCCATCCTGGATAACGTCATTGACGGTCGAATTATTGGCAAACTGCGTACTACCTTCAAAACTAAGATCTATATCTAAGTTAGCGAGCGCGTTGCCTTCACCAAACTCAGTATCGTCAAATAGGGCGTTATTCGTATTATCCTCTTGCAAGACACCATTTTGATTAAATGTTAGCCCCCCTAGCGCAACGTCGTACGTTCCACTTCCCGCAGGCCCACCAGAGAGGCGTCCATTTACAGACCACTGGTTGTCAGCTGTTTTAGTAAAATACAACGCGAGATTTCGGGCATTACCCTGAGAGTCAAAAACGGTTGCATTTGTGGAGTAGTTATACGTGTTGGCATTTTCGGCATCGAAATCAGCATCAATGATCGGTTGACCTGAATTCAGGTTCAGGGAAACATTCAGGGCTGTCGATGCATTTGCAGGAAGGTCGCCTGGTGGAATATTCAAGGGGACAACATTGCCGCCCACTTGAACGTTGCCTTCTGCATCCGCCGGATACCCCATAAGCTGGGCACCTTGGGCATTAATTAAGCGACCATCCGCCGTCATGGTTAACTGTCCGTTGCGTGAATAAGCTGCTTCACCACTAGACTGTTGAAACCGGAAAAAACCTTCACCGGAAATCGCCAAATCCATATTACGTGACGTTGACTCTACGTTGCCCTGGCTAAAGTTCTGCAATACTGCAGATGTTCGTACACCTAGCCCAATGCGCGACTCTGCATACACATCAGCAAATTGCACGTTAGAGCTCTTGAAACCGACTGTTTGCGAGTTGGCAATATTATTACCAATCGCGCCTAACTTTTGCTGTTGCGCACTGAGACCGCTGAGTGCTTGTGAAAAGCTCATAATGTTCCCCTAAGAAAATTAGCGTTTAGCAGGTAATTACAGAATTTGTTTAATCTGATCAAGGGTGACCTGGCCATAGATCGCGCCAAGATCTAGGCGAACATTATCTCCACCGGTCCCAGGCGATACACCTTGTACCAGGGCATAGTTAAGCGCTCGAGACTCCATCAACTCGCCTTCTGCATTCGTGGCCTTGAAATTAACGTTGTAGGCACCTGCCGGTACTGCGGCACCATCGTTCGTCAATCCGCCCCAGCTAAAGGATTCAACACCTGCCGCCACCGCGCCCAGGTCCTTGGTATAAAGCACCTCACCTGCCTTGCTGGTAACCGTGACGACAACTTTTTCAGCGGCTGAATCCAGCTCAATACCAAAAGGCGTTGCGTAAGAGCCGTTCTCTTCATCAACACTGACCATCACATTATTGCCAGGCACCAATACCGCTTTATCGATCAACCCAGCTGCCTGCAAGGCTTTCGCCGCATCCATCTGCTGAGTAATGCCTTCAAGCGTGGAGTTAAGCTCTTCGATCCCGCTTACGGTATTAATTTGAGCCAACTGCGACGTCATTTCCGAATTTTCCATCGGCTTTAACGGATCTTGGTTTTGCAACTGGGTAATTAGTAGCGTCATGAAGCTATTTCTAAGCTCATCTGACTGCCGAGCTGAAAGGCCACTGGAGCCACCACCGCTGTTAATACTGCTAACGACGCTTGTATCAATATTATTCATGCTTATCCCTCACCCAGCGAAAGCGTCTGAATCATCATTTGCTTTGTCGTATTGAAGACCTCGACATTCGCTTGGTAGGAACGAGAGGCAGAAATCATATTAACCATTTCGTGTACCGGCTCTACGTTGGGTTTCGCCACGTAGCCGTCTTCGTCGGCGGCAGGATGATTCGGCATGTATTCAAGGCGCAAGGGAGAATCGTCTTCAACGATTTCGGAGACTCTCACGCCACCTACGCCGTAGCGGGTGTTTTGCGCCTGCGCTTCAAACATAACCTGCTTCGCGCGATACGTTTCACCATCTGGCCCTGCAATACTATCGGCATTGGCCATATTACTGGCGGTCACGTTCATACGTTGGGACTGAGCGCTCATGGCAGAACCGGCAACATCAAACGCTGAAAACATCGACATCATTTATCTCCTACGCAATCAGCCGGTTTATTCAGGCTGCATGGCGTTTTTCAGACCCTGGATACGGCGATTCATAATCGTAAGCGCCGCTTGGTAACGTACGGCATTGTCAGCAAATTGAGTGCGTTCACGATCCATATCAACCGTATTGCCATCTAGGCTGGGTTGGTCAGGAATCCGATATAGCAATTCCGTACTGCCTGCGCCTCGCCAAGCGGGGCCAGTGCCAGCCATATGCCGTTCAGAAGTACGCGATAGCGTTAAACCGCCGTTATTGTTTGGCTGGGATGCACCACCTTCAACGGCTTTTTTCAATTCGCTGGCGAAATCGATATCGCGCGCTTTATAGTTAGGCGTATCAGCATTCGCGATGTTGGCAGCCAATACTTCATGCCTTGATTGCCGCAAGCCTAACGCCTGCTGATGGTAGTTAAAGGCGGATTCTAATTGATCAATCATGCCAAGCCCTCGCTAGCTGGGAGGCAAAAATAAAATGAAATTTATTGAGGGTGGAGAATACGCGCCTGCCTGTCAGCTCAAAGCATGGAACAGCTAGTATTTACACCAGCATTTCGCCTGTTTCGTTTAATACTTTTTCGCTACACTCATCAGCTAAAGTTACACTCATTGGCTAAATTCGTTGTTTTTCCCTTCTGAGCTCCCACCATGTCATATCCGCTGCGCGTTACACGTCGCTGCTTGGCAGTGTTCAAGCGTTACTTTCTAATAGGCGCTTGTTTGTTTTGCTTTTCACATGCGTATGCCGATGATGCTCTTCTTCAACAAGTACATCAGTTTCTGTATCAGCAGACCCAATCACTGGGGGAAGAGGTTGTGATTGAGCTACGCCCGCCTTCACCACATCTCCCCCCCTGTGTTCAACCGGAGCCTTTTCTGCCTAATGCGGGCCAATCCCCTATTGGCCGCGTCTCGGTAGGGGTCAGGTGTGGTGAGACACACCAGCAGGTGCGCTACCTGCAGGCGCAAATAGATGTTATTGGCAGCTACTGGGTAGCACAGCATGATATTGAACGAGGCACGTTAATTACGCCGGACATGCTTGTGCAGCAGAGTGGTAATTTGAGCAACCTTTCTTCTCAAGCACTCATCGATAAAGCGGAAATCGTCGGCAAAATTGCACAGCGCCAAATTCGAAGCGGCAGTGCTTTTCAAAATCATTTCCTGCAGGCACCTTCGCTTGTGGAACGCGGTCAGCGCGTTACGGTCATAGCACAAGGCAGCTCATTTCGTGTTTCGCGCGAGGGTGAAGCATTGGAGAGTGGCGCCCAGGGAGACCGAGTTCGTGTACGCTTTAATACACGCGAACTGGTGACTGCCCGCGTTATCGAGCCAGGTATTTTAATGGTGGATTTTTAATTATGTGTCTAAAGTTTTAACCATTAAGGCCGATAGCTAATATCACAGGCGCAGAATACACAGACGTTGACCATAAAGGCACACAACGTGAAAATTGATAATCTCAATTCACTGCTTCGCTCTAACCAAGCACAGCAGCGTGATGAAACACAGAAAGCGGGTGGCTCTAAACCAGTTGAAGCGAGCAGCTCAGCGCGTGAATCGACTCAGCTTAGCCACTCACAAGTCGACGAAACCTATGACGTCGACGTCGCGAAAGTGCAGGAAATTCGTGATGCCATCCGTGAAGGCCGTCTTGAAATGGACGCTGCCCGCATTGCTGACGGCTTAATTGCTAATCTTTCAGAGTCATAAGGTAAATTATTATGAGTCTTGCCCGTTTGCTTTCCGATCAACAGCAACGCCTTGATGAGCTAGTAGCTCTACTATCGCGTGAGCAAACGCTTCTAACGCCGGGTGATATTGATGGTGCAGCACTCGCCAATGTTGCAGAAGACAAGCAAGCACTACTGACAGAGATTGAGCGTATTGAAACACTGCGTCGCAGTGTTCAAAAACGTCTTGGCTATGAAGATAGTGCCAAGGGAGCCAGTGCGGCCGCTCAGGATGCAGGCTGCCAAACGGCCTGGGCAACGTTACTTGAAAAGAGTGAACGGGTTGCGCGCATGAACGAACTGACTGGGCAAATGCTTTCAGTACGCATGAAGCATAACCAGGACATGTTGAACTACATTCGCCAAATCGCAGAGAAAACACTGTATAAACCCGATGGCCGTAATAATGCTCAACCGGGAAGAATCAACGCATCAGCGTAACTATTTTCTTCAATACAGATAATCTGCTCTAAACTCCTTCTAGACAAATATCCAGCGTGCAACTTGAATGAGAGCCAACTTCCTCTATTAGGCTTATTTATGCTGGACTACCTTCCTGACCGCTACACGGTTTTAGTTACCGGCGCCTCTGGTGGCATTGGTCATGCCGTATTACAGCACCTTTTGTCCTCTTCTCAAGTGGGCCTTATTATTGCCGTTAGTCGTCAGCCACTTGATATTGCCGATGAACGTGTCACTTCACTCCCATTGGATGTAACTACTGAGGAAGGGCGCTTTGCACTGAGGGAAAAACTAAACGGGCAGCCAGTACATCTGTTTTTTAACGCCATCGGCTTACTGCATGATGACACTCAGCACCTTCAACCCGAAAAGCGGCTAGATCAATTGACTGCTGGTAACCTGCAGGCTCTCATGCACGTTAATGCCTTTACGCCAGCTTTACTGATCGCTGCGTTATCAGCGTCTTTTAAAGGGACGCACGCCTGTATTGTTGCCAGCCTATCCGCCAGGGTTGGCTCCATCACAGACAACCAACTCGGGGGCTGGTATAGCTATCGAGCCAGCAAAGCAGCGCACAACATGTTGCTCAAAACGGCGGCGATTGAATTAAAAAGGCTTAACAAGGCGTCAATAGTCTTATGCCTACATCCAGGCACAACCTGCACACCTCTCTCAGAGCCGTTTCAGTCCCGGGTGCCTAACGAAAAGCTGTTTACTCCCGGCTTCGTTGCTAGTCAGCTATTGGATGTCATTAACAAGCGCACCCCAGAAGAAAGCGGTAGCTTTTGGGACTGGGCAGGCAAACCTATTGAGTGGTGAGTGGTGAGTGGTGAGTGGTGAATTATAAGCAAAAAAAATCCCCCGAGGCGCAAGCCCCGGGGGATTTTTCATAATAAGTGCCTGACGATGACCTACTCTCGCATGGGGAGACCCCACACTACCATCGGCGCTAAGCGGTTTCACTACTGAGTTCGGCAAGGGATCAGGTGGTTCACGCTCGCTATGGTCGTCAGGCGTAACTTTCAATGTCTATCATGCTGACGTATTTTGTGTCGTCTCTCGTGCCAAGCGGTTTTCTCGCTCAGCGCGCGTATCCGGTATTCATCGTTATCACTGCGACCAGACCCCTTGGGTGTTATAGGGTCAAGCCTCACGGGCCATTAGTACACGTTAGCTCAACACCTTGCAGTG
>NZ_JABUZA010000099.1 GCF_014897985.1 Halomonas colorata | reverse complement strand
CGCTGACGAGCGGCGGACGGGTGAGTAATGCATAGGAATCTGCCCGATAGTGGGGGATAACCTGGGGAAACCCAGGCTAATACCGCATACGTCCTACGGGAGAAAGGGGGCTTCGGCTCGCGCTATCGGATGAGCCTATGTCGGATTAGCTAGTTGGTGGGGTAATGGCCCACCAAGGCGACGATCCGTAGCTGGTCTGAGAGGATGATCAGCCACATCGGGACTGAGACACGGCCCGAACTCCTACGGGAGGCAGCAGTGGGGAATATTGGACAATGGGGGCAACCCTGATCCAGCCATGCCGCGTGTGTGAAGAAGGCCTTCGGGTTGTAAAGCACTTTCAGCGAGGAAGAACGCCAGGGAGTTAATACCTCCCTGGAAAGACATCACTCGCAGAAGAAGCACCGGCTAACTCCGTGCCAGCAGCCGCGGTAATACGGAGGGTGCAAGCGTTAATCGGAATTACTGGGCGTAAAGCGCGCGTAGGTGGCTTGATAAGCCGGTTGTGAAAGCCCCGGGCTCAACCTGGGAACGGCATCCGGAACTGTCAAGCTAGAGTACAGGAGAGGAAGGTAGAATTCCCGGTGTAGCGGTGAAATGCGTAGAGATCGGGAGGAATACCAGTGGCGAAGGCGGCCTTCTGGACTGATACTGACACTGAGGTGCGAAAGCGTGGGTAGCAAACAGGATTAGATACCCTGGTAGTCCACGCCGTAAACGATGTCGACCAGCCGTTGGGTGCCTAGCGCACTTTGTGGCGAAGTTAACGCGATAAGTCGACCGCCTGGGGAGTACGGCCGCAAGGTTAAAACTCAAATGAATTGACGGGGGCCCGCACAAGCGGTGGAGCATGTGGTTTAATTCGATGCAACGCGAAGAACCTTACCTACCCTTGACATCTACAGAACCCGGAAGAGATTCCGGGGTGCCTTCGGGAACTGTAAGACAGGTGCTGCATGGCTGTCGTCAGCTCGTGTTGTGAAATGTTGGGTTAAGTCCCGTAACGAGCGCAACCCTTGTCCTTATTTGCCAGCACGTAATGGTGGGAACTCTAAGGAGACTGCCGGTGACAAACCGGAGGAAGGTGGGGACGACGTCAAGTCATCATGGCCCTTACGGGTAGGGCTACACACGTGCTACAATGGCCGGTACAAAGGGTTGCGAACTTGCGAAAGTAAGCCAATCCCAGAAAGCCGGTCTCAGTCCGGATCGGAGTCTGCAACTCGACTCCGTGAAGTCGGAATCGCTAGTAATCGTGAATCAGAATGTCACGGTGAATACGTTCCCGGGCCTTGTACACACCGCCCGTCACACCATGGGAGTGGACTGCACCAGAAGTGGTTAGCTTAACCTTCGGGAAAGCGATCACCACGGTGTGGTTCATGACTGGGGTGAAGTCGTAACAAGGTAGCCGTAGGGGAACCTGCGGCTGGATCACCTCCTTAAACGATGCGTCATCCCTCGCGG
>NZ_JABUZA010000098.1 GCF_014897985.1 Halomonas colorata | reverse complement strand
AACGCCATCGCCACGGTGAAAAGCGACGATGCGCTTAAAGTGATGACCGTACGCACCACCGCGTTTGACGCCGTCAGCGACAGCGGTAGCGCCACGGTGGAAGCGGTAGACGTGGTCGTCGAGAACACCCAATCAAGCTTTGTAAAACAAGAGTTGGCGCAGTCCGACCGCCCCGAACTCGGCGGTGCCAAGGTCGTCATCTCCGGTGGCCGCGGCATGGGCAACGGCGACAACTTCAAACTGCTCAACGGGATTGCCGACAAGCTGGGTGCGGCAGTAGGTGCCTCGCGCGCCGCGGTGGATGCTGGCTTTGTACCCAACGATATGCAGGTTGGCCAGACGGGCAAGATCGTCGCCCCGGATCTGTACATTGCGGTGGGGATCTCCGGCGCCATTCAGCACCTGGCGGGCATGAAAGACTCCAAGGTGATCGTCGCGATCAACAAAGACGACGAAGCGCCGATCTTCCAGGTGGCCGACTACGGCCTGGTGGGCGACCTGTTCGAGATCCTGCCCGAGCTTGAAAGCAAGCTGTAAATCGCTACGCCGGATTGCACTTTAGGCCAGTGATTTTAAGCCGGCTCGTTTGTTAGCCGGCTTTTTCGTATGCATGTATTAGATAAACACGCCGTTGTTAGCTAAAGTACGGGCACGACATGAGAAAACGCCGCCAGGGCGGTTGAAAAAGGTGTCGGTTGGCCGCACCTATTAGTAGTGAACGCAACGAAAGCCACTCAAGGAGATGATAATATGGCACATACACTTCCCGAACTGCCGTACGCGTATGACGCTCTCGAGCCGAATATTGATGCGATGACCATGGAAATCCACCATTCGCGTCATCATCAAACGTACGTAAATAACCTCAATGCTGCACTAGAAGGCACGGGTCTTGAGGACGTTGCGATTGAAGAGCTCGTCTCTAACCTGGATCGCGTACCTGAAGCTAAGCGTCAGGCGGTTATTAACAACGGCGGTGGTCATGCTAACCACTCCATGTTCTGGCAAATGATGTCACCCAATGGTGGCGGTCAGCCCCAGGGTGATGTTGCAAAAGCCATTGAAAGTGAGCTGGGTGGCTTGGACACCTTTAAAGAAGAGTTCAAAAAAGCGGCTGTAGGCCGTTTTGGTAGCGGTTGGGCATGGCTCAGCGTTACGCCAGAGAAAAAGCTGGTGGTAGAAAACACCCTGAACCAGGATAGCCCGCTGATGCACGGCAACACGCCGCTGCTGGGTCTGGACGTCTGGGAACACGCTTACTACCTGAAGTATCAGAACAAGCGTCCTGACTATATTTCTGCGTTCTTTGACGTGGTTAACTGGGAAGACGTTGAGCGTCGTTACCAAGCTGCTATCGCTTAATTACGCGTTATGTAAGCTAAGATGCCAGCTTTTGGCGTCTACAAGAGACCGCCCCCTTCGTTTCTGTATAGTACATAGAACTGTGTAATTTTGATAAAAACCCCCTTAATGGGGGTTTCTTTTTTCTGAAGACTACGC
>NZ_JABUZA010000097.1 GCF_014897985.1 Halomonas colorata | reverse complement strand
TACAAGGTCTCGCCGGAGTTACTTAGGCCTCTGCGTGACGTGAAGTAGGTCAACTACGTCGTAGGATGAACGCTTACTGCGGCACTCCCTTACATGAGGCGGGGGGAGCTTTAGGAGGGCGTCTCAATCGGTGCCGGGTGAGACCAACCGAGCTGTCGTCGACAGCAACTGCACTTTCTATGCTAGCGGGAAGAACTAATGTGTCAAGTTTTCAGGCATTAAAAACGCCCCACTAGGGGGCGCTTATGACTATCAGCTATAGCAACAACTGTGAGTTAAGATCACTCGATAGTTAACCAAATTAACTCTACCGCTATAGACAGTTTTTACCGTAATCTACCATTTTCGGCACATTTTTTGATACTAAAAACGTCAGCTCAGAATCATGATGGCTCTTTGTTAAAGCCAAAACTATCTTTCATAGTGCCATGGGTCTACATCAACACCTCCGTCACATGTAATTTCAGCTCGATAATACCCTGAGTCTGTCTCAAAAACTTGTAAGATAAAATCTCCTGAGGGCCCATCAAGATATTCGTAATTTCCTTGCATACGGAATCCACTCATTGTGAAAACCTGTGGAAAATCATCATGAAAACCTTTAATAGTACTTTTAATCTCCTCATGTGAAAGATTATTGCAATCCGTTCCGGTACTGCTATATTTCATATACAAAGCATAAGAAAAAATCAACAACCCTAAAGCGAGCACCATTAACATAAAAAGATATAACGAATATCTTAAATATCTCATAACAACCTCAAACACATCTCTTGTCATTCACACTATAGTTCCCCCTCAAAATTTAAAGGGACTTTTCCATAAGTATCAATTGTATAATCATCATGACCGAAGACATCGCCTATTGCTCGAAGCACATCAGTTGCTGCTTCTCGGAAAGGATCACCAGCACCTTTATTTGCATCATAAAGACCGCTGTAAATAACAGCTTCACCTGTAAAAATATAACTATTATCTTGACGAATTGTCAGCACGCCTTCTATGTCCCCAACAATTTGACCTAACGCTAAAGCCTGAGGTAAATCTCGAATGTCTGAAAAAATATTGTATTCGTAGCGACCATTTATATTATATTTACCGGGCTCAGGATTAGATTTTAAAATATCACGAATGGGCTTGAAAGAATTTTCATCCCAATGCAGCCGAAGTGCCACAGCTGGTATTCTACGTGTTTTCCCGCCTCCCCAAATCCAATATACTAGAGCCACAATATCCATCAAAACAGTGCTCAAAAAATCATTTTGAGATTCACCATTATAAATCCCCTTGATTTCTGTGTGCATGGCCGCGCCATAGTCAAGTGCCAGTGTATACTGACTCAAACCGACATCTCTTGTACCAGTTTCAGTATCAAAATATCCTTTTGGATTAAATATCAAACCTCTTTCATTGTATGTATATACATTTCGTAAAAAATTCCGAAGTGAATCGCCCCGGATATTCTAGACACCCGTTAGGCTCTTAAAGTAACGCCTTTCATACTCAACCGGTGACAAGTTAT
>NZ_JABUZA010000096.1 GCF_014897985.1 Halomonas colorata | reverse complement strand
CAGCAATGGTATCCTCCAGAACTGTCGGTGATGCTGATACTGACGAGACGCTGATATGTTTCAGAATTATTTTATCATCTGCATTGGTGGAAAATGCCATAACGCCAGATAATAGTGTTGCAAATAAAACAGATTTTTTAAACATATAAAATACCATCAATGAAGTGATTAAGAAGTTATAGAGTAACAGAGAATTAATAAGATTCTTTTCTCTGAGACGCCAGAATATTTGTTCTGGCGTCTGATTTTGAGTTTATTTGACTAATGAAAATAGATCATTGAGTGATTCGCTCATCGACGGATGAGTAAATATCTGATCGCGTAATATGCTATAAGGCAGCCCGGCATCCATCACCATTTTCACTATATTGATCATCTCGTGGGAGTCAACACACAGCAGTGATGCCCCTAATATACGTTGGGTTTTATTATCAACAATCGCTTTTAATACCCCACGGGTATCGTTCATCACTCTGGCGCGCGGAATTGCAGCTACAGGCAATGTCACCACCTGAATATCAGCACCACTCTCTCTGGCTTGTTCTTCTGTCATACCAACCCTGGACAGGGGCGGTGTCATAAATACGGAATAAGGCACATTTTTCCGATCATCAGTACTACGTTTGCCTTCACCCAGTAACTCATCACGTACAATGCGGTAATCATCCAGTGATATGTAAGTAAATTGCAGCCCGCCGGTAACATCTCCCATCGCCCAAATATTGTCTGCGGTGGTATGTAATCGCTTGTCAACGACAATTGCCCCGCGCTCGTTTACTGCGATACCGGCATTTTCTGGATGTAACGAAGCGGTAGCCGGTTGACGACCGGAAGCTATTAACAGTGCATCCACCGCCAGTTGGGCGTGCTCGCTATGCACTTGCACTTGATTTTCATGGTGACTGATTCGCTCCACATGGGCATTGAGGATAATATCGACGCCCTGATCGCGTAAAATCGTCGCGATATTATCAGCAATATCCCGATCTTCCCGAGGCAAAAACAGCGAAGCTGCCTCTAAAATGGTTACTTTGCTGCCAAAATTAGCGAACATAGAGGCGAACTCAACGCCAATATATCCGCCGCCCAAAATACCTAAATGCCCAGGCAATTCTTTTAGATTAAGTAATCCGGTGCTGTCATATACACCAGGCGTGGTGGTAATTCCAGGAATTGGCGGAACCACGGCTTGTGCACCGGTATTAATAAAAATTTTCTCGCCATGAATCTCCAGATTTCCCTCAGGCCGATGAACACGCAGGCTATGATTATTGATAAACTCCGCCTGGCCGTCGATCACGTCGATATTGGGCATATCCGCAAGATTATGAAAATTCTTATTACGTAAAAAATTAACCACTTCATTTTTACGCTGTATGGCACGGACAAAATCTGTGTGCTGCTGTGCGTCATGAACCAATGTTTTGGTTGGGATACAGCCGATATTAATACAGGTCCCGCCATACATTGCATTTGATTGTTCGATGAGAGCCACACGCCAACCTGCTTTTGCCAGCGTGACGGCTAATGTTTTTCCAGCCTTGCCAAAACCAATAATAACTGCCTGATATTTATTCATGATGATTTCCTGTCGAAACGCGTTCATTTGACATCATGACTATAGACGCAAAA
>NZ_JABUZA010000095.1 GCF_014897985.1 Halomonas colorata | reverse complement strand
GTCAATTACCTCCGGCTGAAGCCGGAGGCTTGTAAAAGCAAGCCCGGTTGACCAGGGAAAGCGGTAGCCAACCCGCTACGTTGATAACAGGTCGCCAAGACTCACCGCCAAATGCTTCCTCAGTTTGGCGCTCTGAAAGGTCAGGATCATGCTGGCGCAGGGTAAAACGCCGAAGGTCTTGATCGCTGCCGATAGCCATATCGTTGGCAGGAGCCGGTTATCAACCTTCCCGAGGGGAGACGGGGCGAAAGCCCTGCGACACCAGGCCCGTAAGGGCATTGATTAGGAGGAAATCGCATGGCGGTTTTCGTACGGGATAAACACAAGCGGCCACTGATGCCGTGCAGCGAAAAGCGCGCCCGGTTGCTGTTGGCGCGTGGTCGTGCCGTGGTACATAAGCGCTATCCGTTCACGATCCGGCTGAAAGATCGGGTGGGTGGTGACACGCAACCGCTTCGCCTGGGCATCGACCCTGGCAGCAAAACGACCGGGCTGGCGTTGATGCGTGAAACGGACAGCACCGAATCAGACGGCCCGCAACGGCATGTATTGTGCTTATTTGACCTGGTGCATCGTGGCTATCAGATCAAGAAGTCACTGGAGCAGCGCCGTGGCTTTCGGCGGCGTCGCCGGTCAAAGAATCTGCGTTATCGCGCCCCGCGCTTCAACAATCGCACCAAGCCCAAAGGCTGGCTGGCCCCCAGCCTGCAACATCGAGTGGATACGGTCATGGCCTGGGTAGAACGACTCAGCAAGCTAGCCCCCGTCACGGCCATCAGCCAGGAGTTGGTGCGCTTTGATACCCAGAAGCTCGACAACCCGGAGATTAGCGGGGTCGAGTACCAGCAAGGTACTTTGCTGGGCTACGAGGTACGCGAGTACCTGCTGGCAAAATGGGGCCGTGAGTGTGCCTATTGTGGCACCGGCGACACACCGCTGGAGATTGAGCATGTGGTGCCGCGTTCACGCGGTGGTTCCAACCGGGTCAGCAACTTGACCCTTAGCTGCCACCCCTGCAATCAGGCTAAGGGTTCGCTGCCGTTGGCGGACTTTTTCTCCCGTGACAAGGGGCTGAGAAAACGCCTCAAGGCTAACGGCTTATCAGCGGACGCACGGCTGGAGCGGGTACAACGCCAGCTCAAGCAACCGCTGCGCGATGCCAGTGCGGTTAATGCCACGCGCTGGGCACTGTTTAATGCGCTTAAAACGACGGGACTGCCGGTGGCAGTCGCCAGCGGTGGTCGCACTAAATACAACCGTCAGCGACTCGGCATTCCTAAGACTCACGCCCTGGATGCGGCTTGTGTGGGCGCTTTCGGCTGGTTGCACGACTGGACAGCCTCGACGCTAACGATCAAATGCACCGGGCGCGGCAACTACCAGCGCACCCGCTTGACGAAATATGGTTTTCCGCGTGGCTATCTGATGCGCCAGAAGCAGGTGCGGGGCTTTCAAACCGGCGACATAGTGAAAGCCGTGGTGCCTAGCGGCAAAAAGGCCGGTACCTATACGGGCCGCGTCGCGGTGCGCAAAACCGGCAGTTTCAATATCCAGACCGACCAGGGTGCCGTGCAGGGCATTTCGCACAAACACTGCACCGTGATACAACGCGGTGATGGCTACGGCTATCACCTCACCCCGACTATTCACCAACTAAAAGGAGGAGCGGGACAGGCGGTGGCGTAACCGAGTCGCTCTGCGAGCGACGCGCTATCCCTCCCGGCACTAGAAGTACCGGGTATCCCGCGCAAAATCTGATGA
>NZ_JABUZA010000094.1 GCF_014897985.1 Halomonas colorata | reverse complement strand
GTCGAGCCAGTAGGTGTTTAGCGGTGTTACAGCCTGAGTGCGGTACTGGCTGAGGTACTATGAGAAATCCAGGCTAGGGATGAGGTCAACAACTTACACTCCTGCTAGACGGTCACTGGCAACATTTCGGGCTGCCAATGAATCCAACTTCAGTTGCTGTATGATGCCAAAAATCATAGCAAGCTCCTGCTCCAGTAATGGCATCTTATCCAAATCGTAGGCAGACACATCAATATCTCCTACATTCATCAAGTCTCCGAAATACGACAGCATAAACAATGCTTTATCGTCACGGAACTCACAAGTAAGTCCCGACCCCTTAGCGCGTGCCCGGAACAGGTCATCGAGTGCAATGATCTGCTCCATCAAAGCCGGTGACAGGAGATATCGGGCATACTGCTGGTCAGAGCCAAACACCTCGTAACGATCTTCAAATTCAGGATTCTCTAGCTCCACCCTGGTTTTGGCTAATGATCTCGACAACAGGTTGCCCAGTTTCCCATAGTCCGTCTTGACCACGGTATAGCCACTAAACTGGAAGGGCATAGTAATAAGCAGCGCTCCTCCACGATGGACATTGATATTGGACTTGTTGCCACGACGTTCAAGTTTGAGCTCGCAGAATTCAAACTTCACACCCTCAACTTCACCCTTGATGTAATCTTCGCTACTCTTACTTGAAAACGAAGGCATTATTTCGAACGACTTGACGGCATCCATGTCTATGCAGCCGTCAGCCTTGTAGTCGTACTCACCGAACGCTCGAACAAGTACAGGGATCAGCTTTTTCTTGTAGTGCCGTATGTATTGGAACTCGGGATAGAAGACCCAAACAGCAAAGCCACCCAGCACAATCAGGGTTAAGAACGTTGGATCGCCAGAGACCAGCATCGATACGTCAAATGCCACTGACGGTAACCATAGCAACCAGCCAATGCGGATAAACCATTTTTTGCGTCGAACCTTACTCGCGAGTTTTTCCAGACGAAACTGTTCCAATGGCTCCAGCAAGGGCAAGACTTCCTGCTCGATTTTCGACCTGGCCGCTTCTGAAAGATTGGTGCTCGCTTCAGGTTGGCGGTAGGCAGTCCCATTGGTAAGCTGCTTGATCGCTTCCTTCGCTTGATAAAAGGTATTAAGAATACTCATGACTTCAGGAAATCATCCGCGTTAACAGGAGCGCGTTCAGCTTCCGTCACTTGGAAGAACGGCAAGGGTTTCAATCCCATTATGGCGGCAATCACCGAGCCCGGAAAGATTTGAATGGCATCCTTGAAACGACGGCTTGCAGCATTGTAACCGCGGCGAGCCGCAGAGATATGCTCTTCAACATCCGCGTATACCCGTTGGGCTTCGATCATGTTGGTATGAGACTTGAGGTCGGGATAGTTCTCTACGGCTACCATCAAACCAGAAAGCTTACTCTCCAGCGCGGCTTCAAGATCGAACCGTTTTTCGGTACCTGCTCTGTCGGTTCTTTCTGCCGCCTTCAATACTTCAGTGCGCAGCTGGGTAATTTCAGTGAGTAGTGCTTTTTCGTGCTCCATAAAACGGGCAGCGATTTTAAGAATATTGGGTACCAGATCGGTGCGCTTTTTAAGCTGCACATCAATTCCAGAGAAAGCTTCTTCGGCGGCATTTCGGCGTGTAACGATAGTGGCATACCAGAAATAAAGCAGCAGTAAAATGGCAACGACAGCCGCGACAAACCAGAACATTGCAGTATTCCTTATAGTATTCGAGGCGATAAGACTAAGGCTTACACCGTACCAAATCAACTTAACTACAAGAAAAAGAACATTACGAACATCACTATAAACAGCAAAATCGGATATTGGATCAACAATCCTAAAAGCTAGCCCGGATTTCTCACAGGGTATAAAAGAAAGCGGCTGAAAGTGTTAAGGAAGCTCTGAAAAAGTCACTGCCATCAGCGATAATACGGCTATCGTCAACTGCATAGGATTCAGTGCTGCCATGGA
>NZ_JABUZA010000093.1 GCF_014897985.1 Halomonas colorata | reverse complement strand
ATAACTTGTCACCGGTTGAGTATGAAAGGCGTTACTTTAAGAGCCTAACGGGTGTCTAGAATATCCGGGGCGATTCAGTATCAATGATTCACTAGGACACTCAATTGGCGATGCAATACTAAGAGAAACCGCTACGCGCTTGTTAAACGCATCGCGGGCACTAGATACCGTCAGCCGACAAGGAGGTGATGAGTTCACTATCCTCCTGTTGGATGTGAGTAGCTTTGAGGTTGTAGCAAGCTTTGCTAACAGGATATTGGCTGAAATTGCAGTACCATTCTCTCTTGAAGGGTATCGTTACGACCTTTGCGCTAGCATCGGGATCAGCTTATTCCCCGATGATAGTGAAAACGTTGAATCGCTTTACCGCCATGCTGGTGCTGCTATGCACCAAGCAAAACTCGAAGGACGTAATCGCTTTCGTTTCTTCTCATCTGACATTGACAGTAGCATTCGCCATCGACATTTTCTTGAACAGCAAATGCGCAGCGCGCTTGAGGATGGCATTTTTGAAGTGTTTTACCAGCCTAAAGTTGATAGCAAAAGTGCCTCAATAGTAGGGATGGAGGCGCTGGTACGGTGGCGCGATGCAAATGGCTGTTTAATTTCGCCTATGGATTTTATTCCTCTGGCCGAGGAGACTGGGCTAATTATACCCATCGGTAAATTTGTGCTGCAAAAGGCCTGCCATGATACCCAGGAACTAATTAAAGAAGGCAGACAACTCGTCGTCAGTGTGAATATTTCAACCGTTCAGTTTCTTCATGAATCCTTTTTGCAGATGGTCAACAACACGTTGCTTGAGTCGGGGCTAAGACCTGAGTTTCTTGAGTTAGAAATTACAGAGGGAGTGCTGGCAAAGGATATTAGTCATACTCAGCATATCCTTTCTTCCTTGCGCGAACGGGGCATACGTATTGCTATTGACGACTTTGGTACAGGATACTCGAATTTAGCTTATCTCAAACGCTTCCCAATTGATGTTTTGAAGATCGACAAAAGTTTTGTCCATGAAATGCTCTTTAATAAGAGTGATATAGCCATTATCGAAGCCATTATTAACCTTGCTCAAGCGCTCGACCTTGAGTTAGTTGCTGAGGGGGTTGAAACTCAGGAGCAGGCAAATTCTTTGCGCAGCCTTAACTGTCAAATCCTGCAAGGCTATTTATTTTCCCGACCGCTCCCGTTCATTGAGTTTAGAGATTTACTTTGGGAAACCACTACCTCCATTGAGGCACCCGGCAAGCATAGTAGGTATTGGAGGGGTTAACGGCTCTCTTTGTAGGCCTCACTTTTTCGCATTGGGGCAATAATTGTCTATGAATAATAAAATCGCGCTAGTCCCTACAAATCGCTGGCCTATTGCCAGTTTAATCGCTGGCGTGGGATTTAGTGTTGCTGCCTGCTGGATAGTTGCACACTTCAATCAGGTCCAGCGTGAAGAAGCGGTGACTGCGGCAGCCGAAATGGCTGCAGATGGGGTAGTTAGTCGCATTGAGCTTTATCAATACGGATTGCGCGGCGCGCGCGGTGCTATTCAAACAATGGCAAGCAGTCAGGCCATCACACGAGAGGGTTTTGACCTTTACAGTAAGACGCGTAATGTTGACGAAGAGTTTCCTGGCGCGCGTGGGTTTGGCTTTATTCGCCGAGTGCCGCTGCAAGACGAAGCTGAGTTTCTCACCCAGGCCCAGGTCGATGGGTGGCCTGAATTCGCCATTCGCCAAATCGCCCCCCATCAATCTGAACGCTACATCATACAGTATATTAATCCGGTGGAGCGTAACCTCGCCGCCATAGGTCTGGATATAGCTTCTGAGGCTAACCGTCGACAAGCAGCGCTGTCTTCAATGCGCAGCGGTGAAGTACGTCTAACAGGGCCTATTACGCTGGTGCAAGCCACAGGCAAACCACAGCAATCTTTTCTCATCCTGATGCCTATCTTTCGTAGCGGCAGCCCACCCGATACTCCCGAAGCACGAGAAGCACAAACACTGGGCTGGAGCTATCCCCCTCTGTCAGCCTAGTTGTCCGGTTGGCGATATCGCCTTAACCTAATCCAGAGGGAGCGGCATGGAGTCCTTGT
>NZ_JABUZA010000092.1 GCF_014897985.1 Halomonas colorata | reverse complement strand
ATGGGAAAAGCGCTTTACCTGACTTCGGCACGAATAGCCCGTCGCCAGCAGTCTTCCCGCGTTCCCGGGGGCGTCCACCTGCGGCTGCCAGGACTGGGCATAAATCGTTTTGGACGTTTCTGCGTTACGGGTTTCATGGCCATAGGTGCCTGACATTCCACAGCAGCCCGTCGCTGCCAGCTCAAGCGTGAGCCCAAACGCGGAAAATACCTGCTGCCATGCTTTCGGGCTGCCCGGTGCATTGGTCTTCTCTGTGCAGTGAGACAGCAGCGTAAAGCCGGGGTCGCTCAGGGAAAGATGACTCTGCGCCAAGGTGTTCACCCGGGTGGCCAGCCACTCCTGAAGCATTAAGACGTCAGGCACGGCGTCGGCCCCCAGCGCTTTAACGTATTCCTGGCGGTAGGTCAGGGTCATTGCCGGGTCGATGCCCACCATGGGCACCTCAAACTCATTTAAGACGCGCAGCCGCTTGGCCTGCTTTTCTGCGGTACGTTCAAAGGCGCCTAAAAAGCCTTGCACATGCAGCGGCTTGCCGTTGGCGCTATACGGCATCACGAACACGCGCAGGTTGAGGCGTGAGAGCAGTTCGATCACGTCCATGACCAGCTTGGCTTCAAAGTGCGTGGTGAAGGCATCCTGGACTAAAATCACGCTCTGGGCGCGCTGCTGCTCGGTGAGCAAGGCCAGTGACGTCGGCGTGGCTTCCGCCACGCCCCAGGCCCGTAGCTGCTTTTTCACACTGGCGCGGGAGAGCAGCGGGGAATCGCTCATGCCCACGCTACGGCGCAGCAGCGTTTCCATCCAGCGCTGGCCCATCAAGGCATTATACAGCGGCGCTGCCCTGGCAAGCGTGGGCAGCATGAATTCCGTGCCGCCGATCACGTAGTCACGCAGCGGACGTAAATAGCGCCCGTGGTAGACCTCCAGGAACTGTGAACGAAACTGTGGCACGTTCACCTTGATGGGGCACTGGCCCGCGCAGGATTTACACGCCAGGCATCCGGCCATGGCGTCATACACCTGGTGGGAGTAGTCGTGATGCTGCTGGCGGCTGAGCGTATTGGCAACCCGCTGGGGGAAGTGCTTGATAAACCCCCAGGTGCGCTCGGCTTTCTTCTTGCGTGACTCTTCCACCACGTCAATGCCCGCCTGGGACTGCAGGCGCAGCCATTCACGGATCAGACTGGCACGCCCCTTGGGGGAATGGCGGCGATCACGGGTAGCCTTCCACGAGGGGCACATGGGGTCGTCAACATCGTAGTTGTAGCAGGCGCCGTTGCCGTTGCAGTACACCGCCGCGTCATAGTCCTGCCAGGCGCGCTCGTCGATGGTGCGGTCCAACTGACCGCGCATGGGCACCGCATCAATGGCCAGCAGGTTCGGGTCGCTGTCTTTCGCGATCAGCGCGCTGTCCTCTGCCGGTGAAGCGATCTTGCCGGGGTTGAGCTGGTTATGCGGGTCAAACGCCGCTTTGACCCGCTGTAAGCTGGGGTAGAGTGCGCCAAAAAATTTAGGCGCATACTCAGAACGCACGCCTTTACCGTGCTCGCCCCATAACAGTCCGCCGTACTTTTGGGTCAGGGCGGCCACCTCATCGGAAATTTCCCGAATCAGCGCTTCCTGGGCCGGGTCTTTCATATCCAACGCGGGGCGTACATGCAGCACCCCGGCATCGACGTGGCCGAACATGCCGTAAGCAAGCCCACGGGCGTCCAGCGCAGCGCGGAACTCACCGATAAACTCGGCCAAGTGCTCCGGCGGTACGGCGGTGTCTTCGACAAACGGCAGCGGGCGTTTTTCACCCTGGACATTGCCTAACAGACCGACCGAGCGCTTGCGCATCCCGTACACGGCGCCGATCTGCTCACGGCCTTCGGCCAAGGTGTACCCCAGCCGGGTGACCGTTGTGTCCTGGGCCAGATGCTGGGTAAAGGCCTGCACCTGCTCGGCCACGGCCTTGGGGTCGTCACCGCTAAACTCGACCAGGTTGATGCCGCGAATCGGCGCCTCTGGCGTGGCGGGGAAGAACTCAGCCACGCTGTCCCAGACGAAGTCCTCCATGGCCAGCGTCAGCACCGTATCGTCGATGGT
>NZ_JABUZA010000091.1 GCF_014897985.1 Halomonas colorata | reverse complement strand
AAGCATTTCTCAGGTAGGTAAGGTTTCTTTCCAGTGCCAGGGCAACAGTGCACTGAGATCGTCTTCGTTCAGCGTCGGCAGCGTTTCGAAGACGTGCTGCAGGTAGCCGTAAGGCGACAGGCCGTTGGCTTTGGCCGTTTCGATCAGGCTGTAGATTGCTGCGCTTGCTTGCGCTCCGCTTGGCGTGTGGCTGAACAGCCAGTTCTTACGGCCAACCACGAAGGGACGGATGGCGTTTTCGGCCGGATTGTTATCCAGCGGGATGCACCCGTCGTCAAGGAAGCGGGTCAGGCGTGGCCACTGGCCATCCAGATAGTGCAGGGCTTTCCCTAGCGTGCTTTTGGGTAGCACCTGCGCCTGGGACTTGTCGAGCCAGGTGCGCAGTTGAGTGATCAGTGGGCGGCTCTGTTGATCGCGTAACGCCTGGCGTGCTGCAGGTGCCAGCGCTCTGGCCTGTTTTTCAACGCCATAGAGTTTGCTGATCTGGTTCAGCGCCCATCCGGCCTTGCCGGTTTTATTTTTCGGCTGCGCTTTCTGAGCCTCGATGAACTTGCGGCGAGCATGCGCCCAACATCCAGCATGGGTGATGTCATTACGCCGCACGACCTCGGCATAGCCTTCATAACCATCGGTGACCAGGCAGCCACTGTAATCGCCCAACAAGCGTAGGGGCACACGCCCGGCACGACTGGGGTCATAGTCGAACAACACGACCTGTTGACCCGGCGGACCACCGCGCTGCACCCACATGTACGAGGTGGCGCTGGCCTTGCGGCCTTCTTCCTGATTAACCTGCAGGGTGGTCTCATCCATGTGGATCAGCGGGGCGTTTAGCAGCTGCTTACGCAGCGTCTCGATCAGCGGCAAGAGGCGCTCACCGGTCTGCACCATCCAGCGTGCCAGTGTATTCCGAGGCAGATGGGCACCGTGGCGGGTAAATATCTGGCTCTGCCGGTAAAGCGGCAAGGCATCCTGGTACTTCGCGGTAGCGACATAGGCCAGTAAGGTGGCACTGGCATTGCTCTTGGGCAGCAGCTTGGCCGGTGCCGGGACGGTCTTGACGTTTCCTTCACAGGTTGGGCAGGCGTATTTACGCCTCACATGACGGATCACTTCTACCCGTGCGGGCACAACATGAAGTTCTTCACTGACCTCTTCACCGATGACCTTAAGCTCGGCGCCGTCTTCGGCACAACAACGCTCGGTAGCGTCCAGCGTATGCACCACCTCGACACGAGGCAGCTCAGGCGGCAAGGCGACGCGTCCGCCGCGGGTACGCTTGTTGGCCGAAGGTGCGACATTATCAGACGGCGTTGCAGAAGCGTCGCCATCGGCGACGTCAGCGGGCGCCTCATCTGAGGCACCTTCGTCGTCATCGACGATGAGTTCGGCCTCATTAATCAGCAGATCGCCCTGCTTGATGCCGTACTTTTCCGTGGAAGGGCCAAACTGGCGTTCTAATGCCAGGCGGAACTGCTCATAAAGTGACTGTTTGGTGGCTTCCCACTGCGCCTCTTTTTTCTCCATCAGGCGATGAAGTTGCGCAATCTCTTGCTGCTGCGCTTTGACCTGGCGCTGCAGTTGGGAGATGTCCTGGGCGGGGGGCGTGGTGCTTTTCATGCCTTGAAGTGTATCAAAAAACCATTAAAAAGCGGAGCAAAAAAATCAGCCAACACACTTAAAATTCAATGCTTTATGAGGCTGCATGGCCTTCAGGTCATAGCCGTCTAGCAGCCAGTTAAGTTCCTGGCCACTTAAGGTCACGGCGTCACCGTCCAGGTGCGTTGGCCACTTGAATCGCTCACGCTCCAGGCGCTTATACCAGACGACAAAGCCGTTACGCTCCCAGAACAGTAGTTTGATTTTATCCCGCTGGCGATTGCCAAAGACAAACAACGCCTTATCAAACGGGTTCAGCTCCATGGCCTCCTGAACCAACAAGGCCAGCCCGTCGATCTGTTTGCGCATGTCCACCGGTTCGCGACAAAGGTATACGGTCAGGTGAGTGCTCGGACGGATCATGGCGCCACCGCCACTTTTACAAAACGGGCAGGACGATGACGGGGTGGCACCGGTAAGCCGCGAACGTTCAAACGTTTTTCCCAGAGCAGTAGATCGGCTAAGGTAAGTTCTTGTTGCGTGGCGTATTCGCTGAGGGGAATCTCGCGCACCGAGGCGTGATACAGATGCCCGAGCCAAAACGCCTGCATGGAGTTGAGTTCTTGGATCATGAGG
>NZ_JABUZA010000090.1 GCF_014897985.1 Halomonas colorata | reverse complement strand
TGCAGCTTGCAGGTGCTGATCAGGCTCTGGATGACGCCCAGGTGTTCCGCGCCCAGTTCGGTCCAGCAGAACATCCAGTTTTTCTTGCCCATTGGAATGGGGCGTAGTGCCCGTTCCAGGTGGTTGGTGTCTGGCTGCACATCCGGGTCTTCCAGGAACACGGTCAGGCTCGCTTCACGGCTGAGCACGTAGTTCAGGGCTTTGGTCAGCGAATCGCTGGGCACGAGGCCGCCTTGCGCCAACTGATCCCGGCACCACTGGAAGAAGTCGCTGACCACCGGTTTCGAGTGATCCAACCGGTACTGGCGTTTCTTCTCGCCAGTCAGCCCCTGGGTTTTGATGGCCTCTTCATTCCGGTACACCGTGGCGATCTGTTGCAGCGCGTCGGTGACTATCTCCGGATGATCCTTCTGCGCCTCGATAAAGTAACGGCGACTGTGCACCCAGCATTGGGCATGGGTGACGTTTTCCTGGGCGGCGGCATAACGGGCATAGGCCGCGTAGCCGTCACTGATCAGGGTGCCGCTGAACGATTCGCTGAGTACTTCTTCGATATGGGCACGCCCACGGCTGTTAGAGTAAGTGAACACCACCTCGTCGGCATCGCCATACAGCGGCCAGAACCAGCCGGATTTCATCTTGCCCTTTTGGGGGCCGGCCCGGCCCTGATGACCGGCCTTGATGGGCGTTTCGTCCATGGCCAGTACCCGACTGCGCAGTACGTTGTCGGTCTGGGCATCCACAATGGGGCGCAGCAGGTTGATGGCACGCTTGACCAGATTGGTCAGAGTGCTGCGACTGACGGTGATACCGGCCTGTTGGATACGCTGGTGCTGGCGATACAGCGGCAGATGGAACTGGAATTTGTCCACCAGCAACCCGGCCAGCAGGCTGACATCGGCCAGGCTGTTGTCCAGCACGTTGAACGGAGCCGGTGTCGTGATGAGCTTCTCGGTGCCCTTGCGCCGGAACACCGGGCGTTCGCACTTAAGCACCACATAGCTGGAGGCCCGCTGGGCCAGCCGGTAGGTGGTCTTGCTGCCGATCACTTCGTACTGGTCAGCCTCCGGCCCGGTCAGTTCCGGTGGCAGGTGTTCAATGACCTCCACCGGCACATCGGCGGTGAAGCGCAGGCCGGTGTCGTTCAGGCAGTCGTCGTCCCGCTGCTTCTTACCGGTACCACGCTGATAGGCTTTAACCGTGCGCTTTTTCTCTTCCGGTGGGTTCTCCGGAACCGGTGCATCGCCTTCCTGGAACAGGCTGTTCTGGCCCGGCAGGTCAAATGCCTGCTTCTCGGATTTGGGGCCGAACAGCTGCTTCTTGAACCAGTCCAGCTGGCGCTGCAGGGTCTGGACCTGCTCACGCAGCAGTGCATTCTCCTCGGCCAGAGCCGAGGAGGACGATGCATTGGGAGAAGGAGCAGAAGCCGTTGAATTCATGACCGATATTATACCGGAACCCGGCCTTCTATACCCCTCGAAAACGCTTGAACTGGCGGTATTTCTGCACCTCAATGCCATCGATCAGCAGTTGCAGATCCGTCAGCGTCAGGGCTCGCTGACCGGAGGCAGATAAAGGCACCCGGAACTGTCCCTGCTCCAGGCGTTTGGCCCACAGGCAGTAACCAGTGGTCGTAAAATACAGCATCTTCATCTGAGTTTTACGGCGATTGACGAAGACGAAATACTGGCCGCTGAGCGGGTCGTGCTTCAACTGATTCCGGACCAGGGCGCTCAGGCCCCGGAACGATTTGCGCATATCGGTGGGCTCAGTGCACAGCCAGATCCGGGCCTGACTATCGAGCCCGATCATCCGTTCTGGCTCAGCCGCAGTTCCACGCCGTTGCCCAGGCTGAGCACAATGTTCCAGCCGGGGCCGGAGGATGGAGAGTTGCCCATCAACGACGAGAGATCCAGAAAATCGGCTTCACCGGGACCTGACGACTCATCAGTCGACGGGTCGGACAGGCGCTTGCGCCAGTTACAGAAGCTGGCGTAACCGATCTTCTCCTGTTTACAAAACTGCGGTGCTGACAAGCCGCTGGCGCGCTGCTGATCAACCAGGGTCTGCCACTGTTCTGGAGTACGGTGCTTTCTCATGGGGGTAACCTCGTATCGGAAAATGTGAGGTTACTGTAGAGCGAATCTCAGCGGGGTGGCAGAACGTCGCGGAATGAACGCTTACAAGCTGCACGATATTACCCCGTACACGTATCTGGTGGACGTGCTGCAACGTATCAGCCAGCACCCGGCCCGTGAAG
>NZ_JABUZA010000008.1 GCF_014897985.1 Halomonas colorata | reverse complement strand
ACGGGGACGGCTCATGGATCCTCCTAGGTACCTTTAGTATAAGGCCTAGAGGTGTCTACGAAACCCGGGGCGATTCACTATACTCATATAGCTGCTGGCAGTAGATCTAGCTATATTTCCGTTTTTATATGCTTCACGCAAATGCTTCTTAAACCCATAGGTAGGTCTTTTTCTAAGGGCGGCAGGCATAGAGTCCCAAGCAATGCCTATATCTTCAAGGAAGGTAAAGTAGTGGAGCAATGCTTGTGCTTGAGTGTTAACCGCTTTCTTACGCAAATTGGCTTTTAAATGGATCAGCCAAATATTCGCGACTCTAATGCTGCTACCGTCTTCCTTGTATAAGAGAGGAAGTTTGCCTAGAGAATTGCCAGATCCTTCAAAGCATATTGATAGCTCTCCGGTAGACCTATTAATTTCTCGTTTAATTGACTGATCTACAACAAAGTCAGGAACTTCCCATAGCACTATGCTCACGCAAGCCTCCATGCCGTAATTTCACGATTTCTTAGATTTTTATACGTAACAATAGTATTCAACAGAAAAATCGTAACAGTGCGCGGTCTGGGTCGCCCGCGTGTACGACTTCTGTGGCCTGCTTGATTAACTTACGAATCACCGCCAGCTGGCCCCGCGCTTTGGTGCGTGGGGCCAGTTTCCAAGTGCCGGGAACAATAGGCAGGCGGTCTAACCGCCACTGTTTATCAGCGGGGTCGTAAGCCTCCGGGGGCGCTTGTTCCAGAAGATGGCCCAAACACCAGGTAACGGTCGTGTCGCCGCAAACGATAGCGCCTTCCTGGCGTTTGGGACTTGCAGGCAATGCCTCGGCAATCGCCCGAGCAAGGCTGGGTTTTTCAGCAATAATCAAGCGCATGCGAAGCTTGGCCTTAACGTCTGTTCAAATTAGGCCTATGGTAACAGAGGTAGCAGGGCGGACGGAGCATGTTGAGCGCCGCTACCTTTGCTTACCCACGGTAATTATGAGCGGGTGTTTTACAAGGAGCAGTCACATGCGCGAACGCGGTAGAACACGGAGGTTAATGGGCCTGGGCGCACGCACGGGTGGGGCAATGCTTAAAACACGCCTGGGCGGTCAGGCCGATTGGCGAGCGCTAGGTGAGGCGTTGTTTGAGGGTTTGTCAGAACTCAAAGGCCCGGCCATGAAAATGGCGCAGATGATGTCCCAGTGGGATGACCTGCTGCCGCCGGATTTAGCCGATGAGCTTGCTCGCCTGCAACGCCAGGCCGACCCCATGCCTTGGCCACGCATCCGTGAAGCGCTTGAGTTACAGTACGGCGATATCAATACGTACTTTACCCAGGTTGAAGAAGCGCCCTTTGCCAGCGCCTCCATGGGGCAAGTGCATAAAGCGGTGACCCGTGAAGGCGAAACGGTGGTGCTTAAAGTCCAGTACCCAGGCTTAGCCGACGTGCTGGAGAGTGATCTAAAACAGTTACGGCGCATTATGAGCCTGGGCCGCTGGTTTAAAGTGCCTCAGGCGCGCCTGGATGCACTGTTTGAGGAACTGGCGGCGGGGCTTCGTGATGAGCTGGATTATCAGGCTGAGGCAAACGCTCTGGCGCGTTATCGAGAGCGCTACCAGAGTGATGCGCGGCTTGTAATACCCGAGCCGCTGTTTGAACTCTCGGGCCAGCATGTCCTGGCCATGTCTTACGTACCCGGCACACCGCTACGTGAGCTGGAGAGCGCTGAAGATACCGTACGTCAACAGGTAGCCGCGACGCTTGCCGACTGGATTACCCAGGAGCTCTTCACCTTTGCGGAGCTACATGCCGACCCGCATGCGGGCAACTTTGCCGCCGATGCCCAGGGGCGTTTGATTATCTACGATTTTGGTGCGGTGATTCCGGTGCCGGAAGGTCGGCTTAATGCCATGATGCAGCTACTCGATGCTACCTTGGCCCACGACCCCATGGCCATGGATGAGGCGATGGTCAATATGGGCGGGCGCCAGGGGCAGGGTGCGCCGCTTTCACTGTATCGTGAGGCAACTGAATGTATTGCCCCGCTGTTTGAGCCCGGCGAGCAGGATTTTAGTGATGTACGCGTGCATCGCCGCCTGCGCGAGCTTTCGCCCAAGGTGTGGGCGGCGATGGACCGCTTACAGCCGCCCGCCGATACGCTGCTATTATCGCGAGCGCTAAATGGCCATTATTGGAATCTGGTGCGCCTTAAAGCGCGGCTGGATATGTATGAGCGTACCCAGCCGCTGCTGGCCTGGTCACGCTCACGCACTTAAACCGGAACGTTCGCGCACCAATCAGTCCTCGCTGATATCCAATCAGTTAGCGCAACGTTTTTAACCAGAATACCAGGGTCTTGTCACTCTCATGCTGCTCGTTAATATCTTTCCAAGCAAAGGTCGTTGCCAAGTCAACGCGGCGCTGATAGCCCTGGCTTTGCCAAAAACCATGAAGCGGCCGATAATCTTCCGGCCGCAGCGGGTGTTTTTCAGGGCGCTCAACGGCGCAAAAAGCGGCAGTTTTATACCCTTCACGAGCAGCGTGGGTTTCGCGCTCGGCCATAAAAGCTTTGCCTATACCCCGGCCTCGGTAGTCGTGAAGTAATACCGATTCGCCGTAATAGAACACGCTGGAAGCCGCAATGCCGGCTGCTTCAAACGGGCGGCGAAACTCGTCTACTTCATCACTTAGCGGTTGACCTGTAGACGCGCCGACCAGGCAGTCACCATCAAAAGCGAGGACAAACAAGCTTGCCGGGTTTGCTGCGTAGCGGCCCAGGTAATCAGCTTCGTAGGCCAGGTTGCCATCGTATAAATAGGGAAAATCATGAAATACCCGAATGCGCAGCTGCGCAAGGGCCGTCAGGTGGGGCGCAATAGCCTGACCGTGGCAGGTCGTGAGCGTCAGTTCGTTCATCGCGTCTCTTCCACTGGGTAAACGCTGCACATTAACAGCCACGAGCCGCATCGCCAATCCTCCTACGTGATGGCCTACGGTCATGCTAAACTATGGCGCTTTTCAAAACGCGCTTTTCAAAAAACAGTGGAGACGGCAATGCTAGCGGTATGGGTCGATCAGCTGCTGGGATTTGCCTCTGGGGCACTCTCGGCAATCAGGCAGCAAGAACACTATCCCGATTTTATGACGTGGGTGCGCGCGGAAGGCGCCACGTCGTTTAACGGCGATGTCGCCACCGCCCAGGCGCTGGCTCCCATTTTATGGTCACAAACACCCTTGGTCCGGCTGGATTTTGCCAGCGAGTCGCTGGCGACACCAGGGCGTAATGAGCCCTGCTGGTGTGACTCCGGACGCAAATACAAGCAGTGCTGCTATCGGGTCGATTTCCCGACGGATATCCCCGAGCAGATGATGTGGATGCTGTCGCTGCGTGAATGGAAAGGCCCGACATTAAAAGCCGCACTTGAAAGCCGCCAGGCGCCGCCTCAGGCGCTACTGGAAGCGGGCCTTATCGCTGCTGAAAGTGGCCAGACCGGACGCGCCATGCAGATCCTTGAGTCGCTGTTTGATGGCAGTGACTGGTCGCGCCTGCCCGAGCAGGCCGAGCCCGCCTTTGAAATCCTGCTGGATATCTACCAAGAGCGCGGCTTTACCCGCAAACGCGCCGATCTGCTGGATGATGTGATGGAGCGTGGGCCACTGTTTTTACGCGGTGTTGCCCTTGAACGCCTATGCCTGATGCATCTGGATAATGATGATCTGGATAGTGCCCGGGCAGCCTTTGTTAAAGCCCAGCAGGCGCTGCCTGATTCGCCCACGCTTGCCTACATTGAGGCGATGCTTCTTCTGCATGAAGGCCATGAAGAAGAAGCCAAGGAGCGCGCCAACTTCTGGTATCGGCGCCTGGTTCGCCAGGGTGATCTTGACGAAGAGCAGCTGGAGTTCCTGGCCGCCTTGGCAGAGAACCCGGGCGCAACGCTAGCTGATCAACTGCTGAGTGCTGAAGAGGATCTGGCCACGCCGCTGGTATCCTTGCAAGCGCTGTTGGCGGCGCTGCCCACGGCGCCCAAGCTGGATTTTAGCGCCGATGCTCAAACGGGCCATTTGCACTACTACTCCAGTGCCCGGGAAGCGACGCTATTTGCCGCCTGGCATGAGCAGTTTCAGGTGTTGGTGGATGAAGATATCGCACTAGGCTTTCGCGACGATCCTTGGGGCAATGCGGTTGAGTGGATGTCCGCACTTTGCGCACACCCCGAGTGGCTGGATGCGCCGCATGTAGTACAGGATCTGACCCTGGCATTGACGAGCCGGTTTGGCAGCCTTCCGTGGATGGCGCCTAGCCTGCTGGACCCACTGGCGCTGCGCCTTTCCCGCTGGTTGGAACAGGCCCGGGCTGAAGGCGATGGCAGCTTGTGCTGGGATGATGCCGACAACGCTGTCCTGCTGCGTACGGGCCTTGCCCTGGTGGTGGGGATGGAACGCGGTGCCCGTCAGCATTCGCGGGAGCTGGCTGAAGAGCTGCTCGCCATCGACCAGGAAGATAGCCTGGGGCTGCGAGAACTGGTGCTCGATCAACTGCTGCGTGATGACCGTAACCAGGAGGCGCTGACGCTGACAGAGCAGCAGGATGACGATGGCTCGCTGGTGCTCGGATTACTAATGGGACGCACATTGGCGCTTTATCGCTTAAATGAGCATGAGGCAGCTGAAGCGGCGCTTAATGACGTTATCACCCATAACCGCCACGCGCTTGAAATGATCTGTGCGGATAGCCCTCGCCCGGTAATGCCGCATGCAGATGGCCAGGTTGACCCCGGCTCGCGTGCCGAGGCGTGGCAATATCGCACGCTAATGCGCGATCAGTGGCGTACCACGCCGGGCGCGCTTGATTGGCTGGGTAACCATCGCTAAGCCTTTCGTTAGTACGGGTGTAACCTTCAGCCGCGCTTAGCGCGGCTGAGGGACAGGCACCAGCTGCTTATCCCGACTTATCCAGACGGCCAGAATAATTGCTGGCAGACCCAGCAGCGTTGCGACCACAAAAAACGTGGCATAGCCCTGGGAAGTTACCACCACCCCACCAAAGCCGCTTAAAAACTTCCCAGGCAACGTCATCAGCGATGAGAATAACGCATATTGAGTGGCGGTATAGGCGCGTGAGGTAAGGCTTGATAAAAAGGCAATAAATACCGCACTAGCCAAGCCGTTAGCCAGATTGTCGCCAATGATCGTGATCACCAGCATGGGTACCTGATTACCTATCAGGGCGAGTGCGGCAAACAGTAAATTCGTCAGCATCACAAACCCTGCCCCGATCACCAGCAGCGGGCCAATGCCGTAGCGGGCTACCAGCAAGCCGCCTAAAACGCCGCCGGTAATGCTCATCGCAATCCCAAATATATTGGTCACATTGGCAATAGTGGCCAGAGAAAAGCCCAGGTCGATATATAGCGGGTTAGCCATGGATGCCATCGCCAGATCGCTGATTCTATACACCGCAATAAACACCAGAATCCACAGTGCCTTTACCCCGAAGCGGCGAAAAAAATCGGTAAACGGGCACACGATAGCGCCAATCACCCAGGCACCCAAGCGACGCAATATTTTAGGTTTGCCACGGCTGGCGCGGATAAAGGCGCGCACTTTGGGCTCATGGATTAACTGTACCGAAAGCGAGGCGCGTTTGGGTTCCGGGCGAATCAGCACGGTGAGTACCCCCACGCCGACGAGTGCTGCCATGGTCAGATAAGCCGCATCCCAGGACACGGCCGAGGCGATATAAAGCGCCCCGGCCCCAGCGGCCAGCAGCCCCCCTCGATAGCCAATGATATAGGTGGATGCCATGGCGGCTTGCATATCATCATCGGCAGATTCGATCCGGTAAGCGTCAATGGCAATATCCTGCGTTGCCGAACCAAAGGCCACCAGCAGGGCAAAAACGGCGACCGCTCCCAAATTGCCAACAGGACTTACGCCAGCCAGGCCGACGAGCCCTGCAGCTATCATCCCCTGGGCAAGCAGCATCCAGCCGCGCCGCTGGCCAAAGGCTCGGGTGAGTAGCGGTAGCTCAAGCCTGTCCACTACCGGCGCCCAAAAAAACTTGATCGAGTAGAGCATGCCGATCCAGGCGAAAAAACCAATGGCGGCGACTTCAACGCCGTCGCTACGCAGCCAGGCGGAAAGCGTAGAGAACACCAGCAAAAAGGGGAGCCCGGCGGAAAAACCTAAAAACAGCATGGTAATAACGGGTGCCCGGAAATAGATCGCCAGCGCGGCAAGCCAGCTACGCTGGGGCAAAAGAGTGGGCATAGTGTTCAACTCCAGAAAAAGACGTTGGCCTTAGCCAAGTGATAAACTGCATCAATGTTTTACGACAAAGTCGATAGCTTACCGGAGAGGAGTTTTGCATGTCGATCACGGCACATCAGGTCGTTACGTTGCACTACGTGCTTAGCGACATTTTAAGCGATGGAAGCGAGCAAGTACTCGATGATTCTAACGCGCGGGATAAGCCGCTTGAGTACCTGCACGGCCACGACAATATTGTGCCGGGCCTGGAACAGGCGCTGGCCGGTCTAAAGGTAGGCGATGCGGCCACCGTAACCTTGGCTCCTGCTGACGCCTATGGCATGCGTAATGAAGCGCTGGTGCAGGAAGTGGGGCGTGGCTCGTTCGGCAATGCTGATTTGACGCCCGGCAGCCGTTTTCAGACCGAAGGCGAAGCCGGCCCACAAATTGTCACGGTAGTAGATGTGGTGGGCGACCGCATTACCATTGATACCAATCATCCCCTGGCGGGCCGCACGCTCAGCTATCGGGTGAAAATCCTGGACACACGTGATGCAACGCGCGCAGAGCTTGCCAAGGGTCACCCGCTTCCGCCTGGAACCGAACACAGTAAAGTAGAAGATCGGAAGGTTCTTTAATATTTAAAACTTGATCCAGGTCAGCACTAACTTAGCTGAACTCCGATAAGATATTAATCAGCTGCTGGGTTAAGGCATTTTTTAAAGATTGTTTAAAGATTGCTTACTGGGCATTGGGTAATTCGTATCGTTGTACCGCTTGTAAACCGTTTTCTTGGTTAGTAGGTGTTAAGCAGTGGGCGTCGTTTTAAAGAGCCCCTCTTTGACTTAATAATCTGCTAAGCCTCTTGTCAGGGGAGGGAGGTTACTTTAACGAGTAAGCTTCCTTTTTTTCCGGCCTTTTGGGCCGGTTTTTTTTTGGAAAAAATTAGCGCGATAGTAACCGGGGGCTATTGATCAAATGTGAGCTTTTTAAAGTGTTTCAGCCAGTCCAGTACCTGATGCGAGGGCATCGGCTTGGCAATCCAGTAGCCTTGCAGATAATCGCAGCCCATCTTGAATAGCAGGGCCGCTGTTTCGTAATTTTCAACGCCCTCAGCAATGACCTTCAAGCCCAGTCGATGGCCCAGTTCGATGGTCGAGCGCACAATCAATCGATCGTCTTCATCGGTGTTTAATCGCAGAATAAAGGACTTGTCGATTTTAAGTTCATTAAACGGCAGGCGCTTTAGTTGGGCTAGTGACGAGTAGCCCGTACCGAAGTCATCAATGGCCAGCACAATACCTAGCGCTGAAATCTCTTTTAGGATATTAACGGCCTGACTCATATCCTGCATGGCGGTGGTTTCGGTAACTTCAATAGCAAGCTGGCGTGGGGCTAAATCATAGGTTTTAAGTAGCTGTTCCAGCTGCTGAGGAAGCTGTGAGTTGATAATATCACTCGCGGATAAATTGATCGCGACGGATAAACGTTGCCCAGCTTGATTCCATATATGTAGCTGCTGGCACACATGAATCAACATCCACTGGCTCAATAGCGAAATATTGCCGGAGCGTTCGGCCAGTTCAATGAATTCATCAGGTCGAATAAGCCCGAGAGTGGGATGGTGCCAGCGAATCAGTGCTTCAAAATGCTCTATCCTTCCAGTATTAAGCGCTGCCTTGGGCTGATAATCTATCCATAGTTCGTCATGCGTAACAGCGTTTGGCAAATCGTTGATCAAGGTACGTTTGCGAAGCTGCAGCTTATCCAAGTCTTCGGTATAAAGCTCGTAGCGCACGGCTTTATCCTGGGCTTGCTGAAGAGCAATATCGGCTCGTCGAAACAGCTGTTGTACCGAGCTACCGTCGTTAGGAAAGCTCACACTGCCGATGGAGCATATAGGTTTAACCGTTGAGAGGTGATTGACCGCAATTGTGTTTGAAAGGTGCTGAATCAGCAGCTCCAACCACGCGCTATTGGATGGGTCGCCTTCATTAATAATTAAAAATTCATTGTTAGTCAGCCGATATGGATGATGTTGAGGGCTTGAGAAATCACGCAGTCTATCCGCAATGGCAATTAATACCTGGTCGCCTACGGAATACCCGAAGGTACTGTTGATAGCGCGTAACTCATGCAGGGCTAAGCGCATGATGGTAAACGGCGTCTGCTGCGCAACCAGATTTTCCAAAGAATCAAACGCGGCTACTTGATTAGGTAGTTGGGTGAGAGGGTCACTTCTGTTTTGGAACAGCAAGGTTTTGTCGCGCTTTTCAATATCGGCTTGTAAAGTCAGAATTGTGTTACTGATAAGCCGGGTTTCGGGGTGTTTTTGGACTTGCGATGATAGGGTAAATCGATAGCCGTCGCTTATTTGGCTGGCCGTATGGCTGAGTTTGCTGAGTGGCGAACTTAAGCGTTTGGATATCCATAACGAAAAAAGAATTAAGCATCCAATGGTTAACATTGAGCTTACTAGAAGTTCTTTTTTTAGCCATCTGTACCCATTTGAAAGCGCTGACAGCGAATCGGGTAAGGCGTTAAACAGGGCTGAATAAGCGATTTGAGGACTTTTAGTAGAGGAGGCGAAGTAGGGGTCGATAACGAGCAGGATACCGATAGGCAGCTGTGACAGAAGAATAACCAATAGAAAAGTTAAAAAGAGGCGCATTCTAAAGTGCATTCTTCGCTCACTTTTATAGCAGAATAATGTTAATAACCATAAAGTAATGATGACGACGTGATGCGTTTTTGAACGATACCCTTTTTTGCTAATTAATAGCTACCCCAAGAGCTTGATTAACCACCACCCACCGCCACGCTTACTCGTTAAAGAACATAGCGGTGGGCAGCCTAACGCTTACTGGGGCTGGTTTACGCTGGCTTTTTCAAGCAGGAAATCAACAATACGCTCAGAGGGCACCATTGTTGCTTCACTGTCGCGACGGCCTTTGTACTCAAGCTCGCCGTTATCCAGACTACGATCACCAATTACCAAGCGATGCGGAACGCCCATCAGTTCCAGGTCGGCAAACTTAACGCCGGGGCGCGTATCGCGATCATCCAGTAGGACGTCCAGGCCTGCGGTAGTTAACGCTTGGTAGAGACGCTCTGACTCTTCCCGTACGCGCTGCGACTTGTGCGCATTCATAGGCACAAGCGCTACTTGGAAGGGCGCAATTGCATTGGGCCAGGTAATTCCTGCGTCGTCATGGTTCTGCTCAATGGCGGCTGCCACTACCCGAGTAATACCAATACCATAGCACCCCATCCACGGATGACTGGTTTTGCCGTTATCGCCCAGCACGCTTGCATTCATGGCTTCAGAATATTTCTGACCCAGCTGGAACACGTGGCCTACCTCGATGCCGCGTTTGATTGAAAGCGTGCCTTTACCATCGGGTGACGGGTCACCTTCTTGCACCTTACGCAAATCGGCAACCTGGGGCAGGGCAACATCACGTTCCCAGTTAATGCCGAAGTAGTGCTTGCCATCAATATTCGCGCCCGCGCCGAAGTCACTCATCAAGGCAACACTACGGTCAATAATAACCGGCATCTTAAGGCCGATTGGCCCCAGAGAGCCCGGGCCTGCACCTACAGAGGCACGGATTTCTTCTTCATTGGCCATCGTAAGTGGTGTCGCGACCTGAGGAAGGTTTTCTGCCTTCACCTCGTTTAACTCATGGTCGCCACGCACCAGCAGCGTAATCAATCCGCCTTCGGCAGCATGAACCATCAGCGTTTTGACGGTTTTCTCGATCGGCAGTTTAAACTGTTCAACCAGAGCTGCGATGGTTTTGGCGTTCGGCGTATCCACTACACGGATTTCTTCACTAGGTGCTGCGCGCTGAACGTTGCTACCTAACGGCGCTGGTAAGGCTTCGGCCTTTTCCATGTTGGCGGCGTAGTCAGACTCATTGGAGAACACGATGTCGTCCTCGCCGGAACTTGCGAGCACATGGAATTCATGGGACCCGGTACCGCCGATAGAGCCGTTATCGGCGATCACCGGACGGAAATCCAAACCCAAGCGAGTAAAGATTCGCGTGTAGGCATCGTACATGCCCTGATATGTTTCTTTCAGTGATGCTTCATCCAAGTGGAAGGAGTAGGCATCTTTCATGATGAACTCACGCGAGCGCATTACCCCAAAGCGCGGGCGAATTTCGTCGCGGAACTTGGTCTGGATTTGGTAGAAATTGACCGGCAGCTGCTTGTAACTTGCGATCTCTTTGCGCACGAGGTCGGTGATCACTTCTTCATGAGTCGGACCCACACAGTAGTCACGTTCATGACGGTCTTTGACGCGCAGAAGCTCAGGGCCGTACTGCTCCCAGCGGCCGGACTCTTGCCATAGCTCGGCTGGCTGAACGGCGGGCATCAATACTTCCTGGGCGCCAGCACGGTTCATCTCTTCACGTACAATAGCTTCTACTTTGCGTAGTGTACGCAGGCCTAGAGGCAACCACGTATAAAGGCCTGAGGTGAGGCGGCGAATCATCCCAGCACGCAGCATTAACTGGTGGCTAATGACTTCGGCGTCGGCCGGGGTTTCTTTTAACGTAGCGATTAATAATTGGCTGGCGCGCATGGGCGGTAAAATTCCTTAGTGTTAAAAAAGCCGCTGGCTTAGCGTTGAATGTGAGCATTGTACGTCTTAGCGGTTAAGGCGGCAAAATCATGCAGCCGCCATAAGCGCTGTGCGCCGGGTAGTTTGTGCTAATATGGCCGTGATTTTGCGAGCGATGACGAGCATTATTTCAATAATTCAGCCTCAATACCGCTATCGTTTCTATTTATTAATGAGGGGACCTTCATGCAGCAATCTGTACGCCGTTGGTTAGCGGGGGCCGTTGTAGGCGCTTCCATTATAACGTTGAGTGGTTGCGGTACTATGTTTCACCCTGAGCGAAAAGGCCAGTTAAGCGGCCAGATCGACCCGGTTATTGCGGTTGCCAACGGTGTGGGCCTTCTGTTTTTTATCGTGCCGGGCGTTATTGCCTACGCGGTCGATTTTTCAAATGGCACTATCTATTTGCCAGGCAATAACAGCGCATCTGTTGATGTTCTGCACCTGGAGGATACGTTGAACGTGGCGTCACTTGAAAAGCTGCTGTCCGATAAAGCGGGCAAGCCGGTAAGTTTAAAAAGCGAGCTGGTGATGATTGAAGAGGTAGATAATTTGGAAGAAGCGCTCGCCATGGTGCGAATGTCGGGCGTAATGGATGAAGAGCGCCTGGCAACCATGTAAATTGTCCACAGACTGCATTGCTACACAAAACCCCAGAGGCGCTAACGCGTATGGGGTTTTGTCGTTTTATGGGCAGCCTATTTGGCAGCGGTCAGTTTCAGGGTAATCAATCCTGCCACTAAACCCCAGAAAGGCCCGCCCATACCCAGCAGCGTAATGCCCGAACCCGTCAGTAAAAAGGTGACAATGGCCGCATCGCGATGACGGCTATCAGCAAAGGCGCTTGCCAAACCTCCGGCAAGCGTACCCAATAGCGCAATGCCCGCCAGGGCGATAACCAGCACGCTGGGGAGCGCATTAAACACCCCGGTCACCGTAGCACCGAAAATCCCCATGATGATACAAAAAACGCCGGCGGCCATACCCGCCGTATAGCGGCGGCGAGGGTCGGCATGAGCATCTGGGCCCATGCAAACCGCAGCGCTGATGGCGGCCATATTGAGCGCAAAACCACCAAAGGGCGCAAGAAGCAGAGAGGCCCCACCGGTCCAACTGATCAGCGGTGAGCTGTTAACTTGATAGCCCGCAGCCCGTAATACCGCCATGCCCGGCAGATTCTGCGTTGCCATGGTGATAACAAAAAGCGGAATGCCCACGCCGATTAATGTGGCAATTGAAAACGCAGGCGTCATAAACACAGGCATAGTGGGGGACAGCGGAATACCCTGCAGATTGATTTGCCCCTGCAGTATCGCAACCGCTATGCCGGTTAACAGTACGCCGGGCACCGCCAGTGTTGGCCAAAGGCGCCTACCCATTACCCAGGCGGCTAGCATCACCAGGGGCATTAGCCACTGGCTTTCCATCGCGTTAAATAGCTCAAGTCCAAAGCGCAGCAAAATACCGGCCAGCATCGCTGCCGCAATCGCGCCGGGAATGTAGCGCATCAAGCGCTCAAAAAGACCGGTTACTCCGCATAGGGTTATCAATAGCGCCGAGAAAAGAAAAGCCCCGATAGCTTCTTCAAGCGGAATGCCCGGCAAGCTGGTCGCCAGAAAAGCTGCCCCCGGCGTAGACCAGGCGGTAAGCAGCGGCATGCGATAACGCAATGAAAGGCCAAAGGATGTAAACCCCATGCCAATACCCAGCGCCCAAAGCCAGGAGCTGATTTGCGCGGCAGAGGCGCCGCTGGCTTCGGCTGCCTGAAAGATAATCGCAGCAGAACTTGTATAGCCAATCGTGACCGCGACAAATCCTGCAGTGACGGTTGAAAGGCTGACATCTTGCCAGAAGGCGGGCCGCTTGGCAGGCGGCTGGGCCTGTTCTATAGCATCATTATTGGCCGCCATACTGCGCTCCTCTAAGGTGGCTGGATGTCTATCAAGTAATGGTTATGATTAAATTTTTATGTGCGCTATAGCGCACAAAGGTCACACTATCACTGTGCGTCATAACGCACAATTGGGTTGAAGATTGGGATTTAGAATAAACACCGAAGTTTTATAAATCCTAACGTTTTATAAACCCTGACGCTTGCCCGTAAGCGCTAGATGCTTGAACGATCAAATATTTAAGAACTCAGTAATAGCCCGAGTAGGCTGGCTGTTTTAACGGGGATTAGAGAGGTAAAATAGCCAAATCCTGAGGAGATAATAATGCCTACCCAGCCCCCCGCTATTGCTGAGCACGTTGCCAGTACCGTTAAACGACTGCGTAAAGAGTGTGATTGGAGCCTGGATCGTGCTGCCGGTGAAACCGGAGTCAGCAAAGCGATGCTCGGACAAATCGAGCGCGGTGAATCCAGCCCGACCATCTCAACACTCTGGAAAATAGCCAGTGGCTTTCGGGTGTCGTTTTCTACCCTGTTCGATAGTCAGAAACCGGTGCAGGGCGAACTACGTCGGGATAGCGGGGAGTCGGTATGGGGGGATGACAGCGCGGGCATGCAGGCACGGCTGATTTTCCCTTACGATCCGTTGTTAGGCTTTGAGATGTTCATCATCGAGTTGGCGCCCGGTGCGATCAGTGAGTCAACGCCACATGCCGAGGGCGTGGTAGAACATATTGTGGTGATTGAAGGAGAAATGGAGCTGCGTATTGATGAGCGCTGGCAAACGCTTGGCGTGGGCGAGGGGCTGCGCTTTTTCGCTGACCGCCCCCACGCAATGCGTAATACCGCGATAACACGTTTACGCTTTCATGATGTGATTCACTATTTACCCGGCGCGGCATCCAACGCTTGAGCACGCAGCCAGCGGATTTCTTCATCCCAGATTTCAGGCTCGACGGTTTCTAAAATCATGGGAATACCGCTGATACGTGGCTCCTGCATGATGGTGATAAACGCTGGCAGGCCAATATTGCCTTTTCCCAAGCTTTGATGACGGTCTACCCGGCTGGCAAAACCGCTTTTCGCATCGTTTAAATGCATCCCGCGAAGATACTCAAATCCTACAACGCTGCCAAGCTCATCCAGGGTGGCCTGCGTTGCCTCGCGGCTGCGCAAATCATATCCGGCGGCAAACGCATGGCAGGTATCAATACACACGCCGACGCGCGATTTATCATCGACATGCTGGATAATTTCAGCAAGATGCTCAAAGCGCCAGCCAAGATTGGTGCCTTGCCCGGCGGTGTTTTCAATCACCGCGGTCACGCCCATGGTCTGGGCGAGAGCTTCATTAACGGACTCTGCAATGCGCTTTAAGCAGTCGCCTTCACTGATCTTGTTCAAGTGACTGCCTGGGTGAAAATTCAGCAGCGTTAAACCTAGCTGCTCGCAGCGCTGCATTTCATCTAAAAAAGCGTTGCGCGATTTCTGCAGACCTTCGGCTTCCGGGTGGCCCAGGTTAATCAGGTAGCTATCGTGGGGCAAAATCTGCTCAGGTTTAAAGCCGTGCTGGCGGCAGGCATCTTTAAATGCCTTGATGGCTTGCTCGGTCAGCGGCTTGCCCTGCCACTGGCGCTGGTTTTTGGTAAATAGTGCAAAGGCATTTGCGCCGATCTCAACCGCCCGCTGTACCGCCTGATCTGCACCTCCGGCAGCACTTACATGGGCACCTACATACTTCATTGTTATCCCTTACTGTTTGGCTAAGCGTTGATTATCCAGAAAGCGCTGAAAAATAGCAGGTTCATCAGTAATCACGCTAGCAATCCCCCAGCTCCAACGGCTCTGAAAGGCGCTGGGATCGTTGGCGGTGTAGCAAAGCAGCTGATAGCCCGCTTCATGCATGGCGTCAGCCTGGGCGCGTTTCAGGCGGGGCCAGTGCGGATGGATGCTATATGCGTCAACGGCCTCACACTGAGTACGCCACGCTTTGGGCGTGCTGCCAAACAAAACCCCCAGCGCCAGGTCTTTTTTAGAAGCAAAGGTGCGGCAGTGGTGAAGCGCGCTAAGATCGAAGGACGAGATAACCAGACGCTCGGGAAGTAGGGCCTCCAGTACTTCTGGCATGACTCGATCAACCAGCTCAATAGGGTCGCGGCCCTTGTTGACCTTGATTTCCAGGTTGACGCCCATTTCCAGCTCGTTAAGAAGCTCGAGCATCGCCTCGAGGCTTGCTATTTTTTCGCCAGCAAAACGATCACTAAACCAGCTGCCGACATCTAATGCCTGGGCCTCTGGCCAAGTGAGCCTATTAAGCGCGCCGCGCCCATCCGAGCAGCGCGCTACATCAGCATCGTGCCAGATAACCGGCGTGCCATCGCCGAGTAGCTGAACATCAAGCTCCACCCAGCGGGCGCCCGCTTCATAAGCTGCGCGCACGGCGGCAAGGGTGTTTTCTGGGGCGGCGGCGGAGTATCCGCGATGGGCAATCAGCGTGGGAAGCGTAATAGCGGGATGGGTCATCGTTCGTCCAAAAGCGTTACCGGTTAAAGTGATCTGAGTTTAGCACGAGCCTATGACATCAGCGTGTCACTCAAGCGCGGTCGATGTGAGTAAGCTCAAGGGATTGCTTGATTTCTAAAGCGTGACGCGGTTGGATAACAGCACCTAGTGTTGCCAATAATTAACAAGGAGTTTCATTTATGTCCAAGCGTATTCAGCTTTCCAAAACAGGTGGTTCCGAGGTGCTGGAATGGGCCGATGCTGAGCCGAAAGCGCCGAGTGCTGGTGAAGTAAGAATTGCCAATAAAGCCGTTGGGCTTAACTTTATCGATATCTATTTCCGTACCGGGCTTTACCCGGCGCCTTCCATGCCAACAGGCCTGGGAACCGAGGGCGCAGGTGTTGTCGACGCTGTTGGCGAGGGCGTGACCCATCTAAAAGAGGGCGATCGGGTAGCTTACGCTCAAGGGCCGTTGGGCGCTTACGCCGAACTGCATACGTTGCCCGCTGCAAAAGTGATTAAGCTTCCCGACTTTATCGATTTTGAAACGGCCGCCGCCAGCATGCTGAAAGGCCTTACCGTGCAGTACCTTTTACGCCAGACCCATGAGCTAAAAGGTGGCGAGACGATTCTGTTTCATGCCGCAGCGGGTGGGGTGGGTTCTATCGCATGTCAGTGGGCCAAGGCTTTGGGCGTCAAGCTGATCGGTACGGTCAGCTCGAAAGAGAAGGCTGATTTAGCCATGTCGAATGGCGCCTGGGCGACGATTAACTACACCGAAGAAGACGTGGTTGAGCGGGTACGTGAATTGACCAACGGCGAGATGTGTGACGTGGTTTACGACTCCGTGGGTAAGGACACCTGGGAAATTTCTCTAAACTGCTTGAAGCCTCGCTCGTTGATGGTGAGCTTTGGTAATTCATCAGGCCCGGTAGATGGCGTGAATATCGGCATTCTCAATCAGAAAGGCTCGCTTTTTGTAACGCGCCCCAGCCTTAATGGCTATGCCGATACGCGCGAGCGCCTGGAAATGATGTGTGAAGATTTCTTCAGCATGATTGAAAGTGGCAAAATCAAAATTGACGTTGCTAACCGCTATGCGTTGGCCGACGCGGGCAAGGCGCAGGATGCGCTGCAAAACCGTCAAACCACGGGGTCAACCGTGCTGCTTCCCTGAAAGGGTCGTATATTTTCAGCAAAGGCCGCCGTTTATTCTGGCGGCTTTTATTGGTCAGGGGAAAAGCGGTCGGCTCAATGTTCGTTATCAAACGCCATGTCAAAGAACCGCTGCTCGATTTGGCTGGCTTCAATAAACGGCTTGCTCAGCGTTTCAAATTCGCGCTCGGCGCCCACACGGTTAAGCTCATCGCATAAAAAACTCACCCAGCGAACAAAGTCAGGCTCGTTGTGCAGCACGATCCAGTCGCGGTGCTCTGGCCGAGAAGGCAGCGGCTCCTCTGCGCGTTGGGCCCATTCAAGATAAAGCCATTCGGCAACGACCAGCACGACCAGGATGAATGCATAGTCCTGGGAGTCACAGGCCTGCTCCATCAGCGCAATAAACGCCTGGGTTGGCTCTGCCAGCGGGGAGTGTCGCCACTGTGTTTCGGGGATGTTTAATGCCTCGAATGAGTCGATAAAATAGCGATATTCGCTACCCGCCAACACCGACAGCTGACGCGCATGGGTCAGACGGGCTTCCGGGTCGTCGGCGGCGCAGACCGCCGCGCCGAGTAGGCGTACAAAACTATCGCAAAAACGGAAGTCCTGAATTAGGTAGCGGGCAAAAACGTCATCCGCTATTTGCCCTTCAAGCAGTTGGTCTACAAAGCGGTGATTGACCGAGGCATTCCAGTAAGGCTGGGCAGCCTCGCGCAAGCGATGACACAAGTTCATATGACCTCCAGTATGCTAAAAAATCTTAAGCGCTATTATTTTATCGATTTCTGGCGCTAAGGGCAGGTAAGTGAAAACTTTTTATTATTCATCATCATCTGCAGGGCCTATACGGTTGTATAAATATCGCCTAATGTGTGAGGGTTATTTGACCGTTAGCTTATGTGGCGGCTCAGAAAAGCAAGCCGATAGAGTACTGCAGTCGCCTTGCTCATACCCAATGGCGGCACAAGGAGGTGATTGGCATGGCGGCAGAAATGATCGGTTTGGCGCCCAGCACCCTGGTATTTATGGTACTGGGGTTAACGCTCATGGCATTTGTTTGGGGGCGCTTTCGTTATGACTTGGTGGCCCTGACGGCGCTTTTAGCATCGGTGATGTTAGGCCTTGTGCCCGCTGATTCAGCATTTGCCGGATTTGGTCACCCTGCAGTGATTACCGTTGCTGCCGTGCTGGTGTTAAGCCGGGGGTTTGAGCGTTCTGGCGTTGTGGATATTATCTCTAACCAAGTGCTGAAAGTGGGTGATCGGCTGATCCTCCAGCTGCTGGTGCTGGTGGGTACCGTCGTGGTGCTGTCAGGGATTATGAATAACGTTGGTGCGCTGGCGCTGTTACTGCCGGTCGCCATGCGTCTCGCCCGGGAACATGATACCTCGCCTTCAATACTTCTGATGCCGCTTGCCTTCGGTTCGTTATTGGGCGGCCTTACTACGCTGATTGGCACGCCACCCAACATTATTATCTCTACGTATCGAGGTAATATTACCGGCGAAAACTTTGGCATGTTCAGCTTTTCACCCGTAGGTATCGCGGTAGCTGGGGCGGGTCTGGCCTTTATTGTGCTCATTGGCTGGCGCTTAACACCAAAGCGTAGCGGGCAATCCTCTACCGACGAGATGTTTGATACCGCGAATTACTTGGTAGAGCTAAATGTCACTAAAGACTCTAAAGCCAACGGTCTAACGCTGCCTCAGCTGCGCGATGAGCTTGAGGAGGCTATTCCAGTACTTGCCGTCGTGCGTGACGATAACCGCCGGGCGGGCTACTCTTTTCACGGCATCTTGCAAGAGGGCGATATTCTGCTGCTGGAGGCTGGGCCCGATGAGCTTAAGCTTCTGGAAGATAAAGTGGGTTTAAGCGCTATCGCCGAGCCAGAAGAAGCGCCGGATGAAAACGATGCGACAACCGATAAAACTGCCGAGGACGAAGCGGACAGCACAGATGCCCGCCAACCGGTCAATACCGAAGGGCTACAGCTGATCGAAGCTGTAGTACGTAATGACTCGATGATGAATAACCGCAGTGTCCGGCAGCTGCGTTTAAATCAGCAGTTTGGCTTGCACCTAGTTGCCGTCGCCCGGGATGGTAGCCGTTTGAAACAGCGGCTAAGGGATATCCGCTTTAAAACCGGGGATGTCCTGCTGCTCCAGGGCAGCGAAAATGAGATAAGCGATAGCCTTTCAACTCTCGGCTGCCTGCCCCTAGCCAGCCGGGCGCTTAATTTAGGTCAGCCGCGTAAGCTGGCTATCTCCATCGGAATATTTGCCCTGGCGATTGTCGCCATGCTGTTGGACCTGTTGCCTGCGGCCGTGGCGATGAGCAGTGCCGCCGTGGTTTCGTTGTTGATCGGTGTATTGCCCCTGCGTGATGGCTATCAGGCAATTGATGGGCCGGTCATCGTATTGCTTGCCGCGATGCTGCCCGTAGGGGAGGCTCTGGAAACTAGCGGCGGGGCCGATATTGTCGCTAATACCTTGCTTACCCTGGGTGCCGAGTGGCCCATCTTTATCTCCTTGATTGGCCTGTTCGTGCTTACCATGCTGCTTTCAAATGTGGTGAATAATGCTGCTGCAGCGCTGCTGATGGCGCCTATTGCGGCGAGCCTGGCGCAGGGCTTTGACGTATCGATCGACCCGTTTTTGATGGTGGTGGCCGTGAGTGCTTCGTGTGCCTTTTTAACGCCCATCGGGCATCAGTCCAATACGCTAGTCTTAGGCCCCGGTGGGTATAGCTTTGGCGACTACTGGAAATTAGGGCTGCCGCTTTCGGTCGTTGTGTTAATCGTCGCATTGCCTGCGATCTTATGGGTATGGCCGCTATAAGATGTAAACATGCTCTCGGTAAGCGGCCTGGCCTTTCCGCTCTGCATTAGTCAAAGAACTATTTATCAAGGACTATCAGATTTCGAAAATTTTATTACCCTGTTACGCTTAGCGATAATTACAAAGTGAACGGGCCGGGCCTATGAATCAACAATACCGTCAGGATGCGATCGTCGAGCTGGTTCGCCAACACGGCTATATGAGCATTGAGCAGCTGACTGATCACTTCGCTGTAACGCCACAAACCATTCGGCGTGATTTAAATACCTTGGCCAATGAAGGGCGAGCCCGGCGGGTTCATGGGGGCGTGGGTATTGAATCAAGCACCGTGAATACGGCTTACAGCACGCGTAAAACGCTTCATCTGGAAGAAAAGGAGCGTATAGCGCACTGCCTGGCGCAGCACATTCCTAACCATGCATCGCTGTTCATCAATATCGGCACCAGCAATGAGGTGATCGCCCAGGCGCTGCTTGAGCATCAGGGGTTGGAGATCATCACCAACAACCTGAACGTGGCGGCTATTTTGCAGCATAAAGAAGACTTCAACGTGATTATCGCCGGTGGGCAGGTGCGCTCTCGGGATGGCGGTATTATCGGTGAAGCCACGATCGATTTTATCAATCAGTTCAAGGTTGATTACGGCATTATTGGCATCAGCGGTATCGATGAAGACGGCTCGCTTCTGGAGTTTGACTACCAGGAAGCACGGGTAGCGCAGGCTATCATTGCCAATTCACGGCGGGTGTATCTGGCGGCTGACTATTCCAAATTCCACCGCAATCCGGTGGTGCGCCAAGGCAACCTATCGCAGCTGGACGCGCTGTTTACTGACCGTAAGCCGCCAGAGGCTATTCGGCAGCTGCTTTCGCAATATGAAGTTATGTTGCATGTCGCCTAAGCGAGAGCGGATAAATTCCCACCGGTAAAAACTTCGCGTAGCCATAATGCCCAATCGATGGCTACGCTGCCTTCACTCTTCACCTTAGCCGCTGTAAGTCTTTGACACGTTTAGGCGCTGTTGATGGCTAATGTAGTCGAGCTACAACCCGGTGTGCGTCCAATGATGCATTGTTGGTTTGCCATCCATCTCCCATAGTAAAAGCGTGGCTTAGGTAGGGGGTCGCTATCCCGATTATCCTATTCAAGCCCTGCTACGTAACCATAGTGCTTCAGCATAACCAGGCGCTAAAGGGCGAAGGTCTATAAAGCTTGCGACCGTTCGCAGTCACCGAACCAGGCACTTATCCGGCCTGGCATGAGTAGCAACGTCACCATACGCCATTAGACGACTGCCTATGTGTTGATGGATACGCATACAGCAGCGGATGACCATACCATGAGGTACTGACCATGAACTGTATTGAACTTAGCCAGCAGGCCGACCAGATAGCCAGTACGTTTAGCAAACTAGATTTGGCTAAACTGGTGCTCGCTCTTAAAAACAACCGTGAGTCGCTCCAGCACGCCGTTGAAGTGATCGATACTATCGATAGTCGAAAGGGCTGTACGCTTGATGAAGCCTGGGATGAGGTGCTGTCCGGTGATTCACAGCTGCTTATCATTAATGAAGAGTAGGTGAGGGCGTGAGGTTGAGCGTCTGATACTCAGCCCCTTCAGCGTTTGAAGGGGCTTTTTTTATAAGTAGCTCTATATTTCGTGAAGTGAACCTTTCAAAGTACCGAGATGATTATCGCACTATGCTTGCAGGGCTTCAGGCTGCGCAGTATTAACGCGATTATCAAAATAGGTGGCGAGCCGTTGTTCGGCCTGTTCGCCAAACAGCACGTGACACGCCTGTTTTAAACCTTCTGAATGGCGCAGCTGCTCCTGGTCAACCACAAGCGATATTTTGGAGCGCCGACGCAGGAAGTCTTCAAGCTCGGTAATCATTTCATGATCGCGTGCATGTTCAAGCTCAACGCGAATATATTCGGTGCCTTCAATCAATAATGCCCCTTGGCTTGGGTCTTTTTCGATTTGCTCAAGCATCGCGAAGGCTTTATCGGCGTAGCGACGCCATAGGCGTATCGAAAGAGGCTCTGACGACGTTGGCGCGGTCATCGAATCAAGATCCATACGTTTGGCCTGCGCCATAAACCGCTGCTTGATGGGTAATGCCGGTTCGCCATACCAGTGAAAATCAGGCTTGGGTAGCGTTATGCCGAGCGCGAGCAGTGCGTCGGAGATTTCATCGCCCACGTTTAAGCAGTCGGTAAGCTTGCCGCCAAAAATACTGATATGCGCGTTATCGGTATTTGTATCGATTACGTGTTTACGCGAAAGCTGCAGAAAATCACGATCGCTACCTTGATCTGACTCTACGGCCAGGGGACGCACACCGCAGCGGGTAGAAATAATATCACTGGGGGTAAGTGGCTTATCCAGCGTTAGCCGCTTATTGATATTATCCAACACAAAATCGATGTCTTCCTGGGTAACCACCGGATCAGGGTGATCCATATGGGTGTCGGTTGTGCCAATGCAGGTTCGGTTGCCCATGGGTATTACAAAAAATAGCCGCCCATCGTCAGCAAAGAAGGCCAATACACGCTTTGAATCCGTCAGCTGGGGCACAATCAGATGAATGCCCTTGGAGTAAAGGTGCTGATGAGATGTTTGCTCGCCGGTAAGCTCATTGTGATGATCGACCCAAGGCCCCGCAGCGTTAATCAATACTCTGGCGCGTATTTCAAACGTGCTGCCATCCATGGTATTACGAGCTTTGGTGATCCATACGCCGTCTTTACGTTCAGCACCCAGCGATTCCACATAGTTGGCTGCTGTCGCGCCGAAGTCGAGCGCGTGGCGTATAAAATTGAACACGAACCGTGCATCGTTATCGTGAAGATAGGCATCGGAATATTCAAACCCACCAATAGAGCGGTCGATATTGATAATGGGTTCTTCGTGTTTAATATGCTTGGGTGCTAGCAGGCGCGGGCGTTTGGTAAACCCGTTACCCATTAACCAATAAAGCCATGTGCCCGCCCAAAGATAGCGTGGCGAGTGACGAAAGCCTTTGGTGATAGTGGTAAGAAAGCGAATTTCCTGCACCGTAGAAGGGTAGCTCTTGATTAAGTGGTTGCGGCTTTTGCACAGCTTGCGCACCAAGCCAAAATCATTGCTCTCCATATATTTGATACCTCCCCATACCAGATTAGAGGAGTGCATGCTGGTGCTACCCGCGAAGTCGCCACGATCGATCAGTGCGACACGCGCCCCTTTGCCAGCCAACGCCGCTGCGCTGGCCGCACCGTTAATACCGCCACCAATCACCAGCGCGTCAAAGGTGGTGCTCGCTAATTGACTAACGTTTTGTTCGCGCAGTGTCATGGAAGCCTCATTGGTGGGATAGGTAAGCGTATCAGCCGGAGCTAGAAACGGTTATGTTCATTTGTGAAAGGATATGTGATCGTTTTCGATCTTTCAAGTTTGAAAGTGAACATTGGCGATCATATAAGCTGCCTTCATGATGCAGCGATCAATGAAGGTTGCTTTACGCTTAAGGGTTTCTTGTCAATTATGCCTAGTGCAGGGCGGTTGTCCGCCCTGCAGGTGGGTGCTTAGTTACTCCTGGCGTGAACCAGCCGCCATCCAGGCTTCCATCATCTCTTCGTAAGGTACCGTCGTGCCCTGGGGCATCTCGTCATCAAGCTTGGGTTTTGGCGCGCCTTCGCGGTCTAGCCAGACCTGGGCATCCTCCTCCTCGTTGAGTACCGGCGCGTAGCTATCGAAGACATTGGCGCGTGCCAGGCGGTTCATGGTGCTGTCCATTTCCGCTGCCAGCTTGTCTAGACCTTCCTGAGGCGTGACTTCACCGCTCATTACCGGCGCCAGGTTTTGCCACCAAAGCGGTGCCATACGTGGGTAGTCAGGCACGTTGGTTCCAGTAGGTGTCCAGTTGGACTCGTTGGGGCTGCGGTAGAATTCCACCAGGCCACCCAACTTGGGGGCCATTTCGGTCATCTGTTCTGAGAAGATGTCAGACTCGCGAATGGGCGTTAAACCGTGCATGAGCTTTTCAAGCGATACCGTTTTTGCCACGGTAAACTGGGCGAAAAGCCAGGCAGCTGTGCGGCGGTCTTCAGGCGTCGAGTCGAAGAACGTCCATGCCCCCACGTCCTGGTAGCCTACCTTCATGCCCTCTTCCCAATATGGGCCGGTAGGAGAAGGGGCCATGCGCCATAGAGGGTTACCTTCGTCATCCGTCACCGCTACTGCCGGGTCGACCATGTCGGCCGTAAAGGTGGTGTACCAGAAGATCTGCTGAGCGATATGCCCCTGCGCAGGTACCGGCCCTGCTTCCCCAAAGGTCATGCCCTGAGCTTCAGGTGGTGCGAAATCGCGTAGCCAATCGACCGCTTTTTGCATCGCAAATACCGATGCCGGCGAGTTGGTAGCGCCGCCGCGACTCACGCTGGCGCCTACCGGCTGGCTATCTTCGTTGACGCGAATTCCCCAGTCGTCCACCGGGTTGCCTGAGGGAATGCCAGGGCTGCCCATGCCTGCCATGGAGAGCCAGGAATCGTGGAAGCGCCAGCCCAGGGACGGGTCGCGGCGGCCGTAGTCCATATGGCCGTATACCTTGACGCCATCGATTTCACCCACGTGTTCCGAGAAGAACTCGGCAATGTCTTCATAGGCTGTCCAGTTGGTCGGTACCCCCAGGTCGTAGCCATAAATTTCCCGGAACTGTTCCTGCAGATCCTCGCGCTGGAACCAGTCATGGCGGAACCAGTAGAGGTTGGCAAACTGCTGGGTGGGCAGTTGGAACAGGCTGCCGTCCGGCCCGGTGCCATACTGCAAGCCAATAAAGTCGTCCAGGTCCAGCGTGGGCAGCGTGTAGTCAGACCACTCATTCTCCATCGCTTCAGACAGATTGACCGTCGTGCCATAGCGGATATGCGTGCCGATGGAGTCGGTATCGTTCACAAAACCATCGTAGATGCTGTTACCCGACTGCATCTGATTCTGCATGGTATCCACCACATCGCCCTCACCAATAATGTTGTGGGTGACGTTGATGCCGGTCAGTTCTTGAAAGGCTTCAGTCAGAACCTCACTTTCATATACGTGAGTCGTGAGGCCTTCGGCCACGGTTTGAATATCCATGCCCCGGAAAGGCTCGGCAGCGTTGGCAAACCACATCAGCTCCTCGATCTGCTCTTCACGGCTTAGCGTTGAGTTTTGAAAGTGCTCATCGACCAGGCGTTCGGCGATGGCGCGAGCGTCATTTTCCTGGGCTGACAGCGCGCCCGAGGCTAGCAGCAGGCTTGCGGCGAGAGTGGTCAGTCTGAATTTGTTGTAATGCTTTGGCATGGTGACCTCGTTTTGTTGTGTTCTTCCCTGATGGCTTGGCCGTCCTTGATACCGATTAAACGCTGGCAGCTAGCCCCAGCGCATTAATATCAACAGCCATATGGCTGATACCGCTAGTGCAATCCAGATGGATAGTGAGGTGAAGCCAATCACACCCAAATGGATAAACGCAGCAGAGAGCAGACTGATAAACAGTCTGTCCCCGCGTGTAGTGGAAATGGGCAAAAAACCTTTGCGCTCTATGGTGGGTGACAGGATCTCCCATATCGTCATCCCTGCCAGCATGGCCGCAATGGACGAAAAGAATATGGCGGTGGGCATGGTCCATACCATCCAGGACATGGCAAATCTCCTCAGGTACGGCCCAGGGCAAAGCCCTTGGCGATATGGTTACGAACGAAGTAGACGACCAAGATGCCGGGGATGATGGTGAGAACCCCGGCGGCGGCCAGGGTGCCCCAGTCGATGCCGGAAGCGGTAGAAGTGCGCGTCATGATCATGCCGATAGGCTGGGCATTGGTCGCGGTTAGCGTGCGGGCCAGCAGAAGCTCCACCCAGGAGAACATGAACAGGAAGAACAGCGTGACGCCGATACCCGAGCGGATCATGGGGATGAAAATCTTGACGAAAAAGCGCGGAAAGCTGTAGCCATCGATATAGGCCGTTTCATCAATCTCTTTGGGCACACTGCTCATGAAGCCTTCAAGAATCCAGATCGCCAGCGGGATATTGAACAGGCAGTGGGCCAGCGCCACGGCAATATGGGTATCGAACAGGCCGACCGAATAGTAGAGCTGAAAGTAGGGCAGCAAGAATACCGCAGGTGGGGCCATCAGGTTGGTCAGCAGCCAGAAAAACAGATGCTTGTCGCCAATGAAGGTGAAGCGGCTAAAGGCATAAGCGGCCGGCAGCGCTACGCAGATAGTGATGAGCATGTTCATCGCCACGTAGAGCATCGAGTTAACGTAGCCCATGTACCAGCTCGAATTGGTAAAGATGCCGATATAGTTATCGAAGGTAAGGTTTTGTGGCCACAGGGTCATTGAGCCGAGAATTTCGCTATTGGTCTGCAGCGACATATTGATCAGCCAATAGATGGGCAGAATCATCAATATCAGATAGAGGCCAAGCAGGCAGTTGGCACGCCAACGCGAGCGGGCGTTGCGGTTACGCCGCTGGGCGGGCGTTACCTTGCTGAAAATGGTGGTGTACTTTTCGCCGCGCTGAGTGTTTTCGAGTTGGTAGCTCATGCTAGGCACCTCCGTGCGGGTGCTTGTCTTTCTGCATGTGCATGATGGTGGTATAGAACACCCAGCTCACCAGCAGAATGACCAGAAAATAGATCAGCGAAAATGCCGCCGAAGGGCCCAGATCCTGCTGTCCGACCGCCATGGTCGTCAGTGACTGGCTCAGGAACGTGGTGGCGCTGCCCGGCCCGCCGCCGGTCAGTACAAAGGGCTCGGCGTAGATCATGAACGAGTGCATGAAGCGCAGCAGTACGGCAATCACCAGGACATTGGTCAGCTTGGGCAACTGGATATAGCGGAACACGGCCCATTTGGAGGCGCGGTCAATGCGCGCGGCCTGGTAGTAAGCTTCAGGAATCGAGCGCAGGCCGCTGTAGCAGAGCATCGCGACCAGCGGCGTCCAGTGCCAGACGTCCATCAGCACGATTGTCACCCAGGCATCGCCCGCGTTGCGGGTGATATTGTAGTCAACGCCCAGCTCGCGCAGACCCCAGCCCATCAAGCCGATATCTCCCCGGGTAAAGATTTGCCAGATACTGCCCACCACATTCCAAGGGATGAGCAACGGCAGGGTAATCAAGATCAGTACCGCTGAGGCTTGCCAGCCGCGTTTGGGCATGATCAACGCAATGCCGATTCCCAGCGGAATCTGAATGGCGAGAATAATCAGCGAGAATGAAATCTGGCGAAGAAATGCTGCTTGAAGTGCACTGTCATTGAGCATGCTTTCAAACCACTCAGTGCCGGTAAAAAATCTCGCGTTGGGGCCAAGCACATCCTGCACCGAGTAGTTGACCACGGTCATCAGCGGGATGATGGCGGAGAACGCCACCAGTACCAGCATGGGAAGCACCAGCAGCCAGGCTTTATTATTGGGTACTTTGTTATTCATGCTCAGCCTCCACCCGATATTCATCGATATACAGCGCAACATGGGCATTATTGAAGTGCGCGAACGCCGTTTCACCAACCGGCGGGTGGCCTTCGGGCAGGCGTGCCTTGAAGGATTGCCCGTTGAGTCTGAAGGTCAATAGGGAGTAGGTGCCAAGATCCTGCAAGCTGGTCACCTCTATGGGTATGCCTTCGGTCGTCTGGTGGGAGCTGATAGTGATGAATTCCGGGCGGATACCCAGCTTGATATTGCTGGCGTTCGCGCTGGCGATAGCGTGCTTGAGCGGCGCGCTGACCGGTAGGGGCTGTGAGCCGAACATTACCTGACCGCCTTGATATTCTACTGCCAGGAAGTTCATGCCGGGGCTGCCAATGAAATAGCCTACAAAGGTATGCGCGGGACGCTCAAACAGCTCTCGCGGGGTGCCGAACTGAACCACCTGCCCCTCGTACATCACGGCAATTTTATCTGCGAAAGTAGAGGCTTCGAGCTGGTCGTGGGTCACGTAGATCATGGTGATATTGAAGCGTTCGTGAATCTCCTTGAGCTTGCGGCGCAGCTTCCACTTCAACTGCGGGTCGATCACGGTCAGCGGCTCATCAAACAAAATGGCCGTTACATCATCGCGCACCAGACCACGTCCCATGGAAACCTTCTGCTTCTCATCGGCAGTCAGGTTCTTGGCTTTACGTTTTAACAGCGGGGTAAGGTCCAGAATATCGGCGACTTCGAGCACCTTAGGTTTCACGCGGTGCTCGGGGGTGTTCATGTTGCGCAGCGGAAAGGCGAGGTTATCGAACACCGTCATGGTGTCGTAGATCACCGGGAACTGGAACACCTGGGCAATGTTGCGCTCTTCAGGGGGCAGCTCATTTACCCGTTGGCCGTCAAACAGCACGTCACCCTCAGAGGGTTCAAGCAGCCCTGAAATAATATTGAGCAGCGTTGACTTACCACACCCTGAGGGCCCTAACAGCGCATAGGCGCCACCCTGGTGCCATACGTGGTCCATCTGCCGAATGGCATAGTCCGCTGCATGGGTGGGCGTTTTTTCATAGGAGTGTGCGAGGCCTTTAAGGGTGATTTCAGCCATGGGCAGCTCCTCCCTGACGCGCAGGCATGTGAACCGTATGACCCTGTTTGTTGAAGGCGTAAAGTTGATGGGTAGGGAAGTAGACTTTCAGCGGCTCATTGACGCTGTATTGGTGGATGCCTGCCAGATGAAGTACCAGCGGAAAGCACTCGTGGTGAACATGCAGAAAGGTTTCTGAACCACTGATTTCGGCAACGTCTACATGTACATCCAGCGCCAGATCATCGGCGCTTTGTGGCACCAGGGTGAGGTGGGACGCGCGCACACCAAAGTCGTAATCACCCGGTTCAAGGCGTTTGAGATTGTCATCGCAGGGAAAATGCAGCGTTTGATCAAAGGTGATTTCGGTATCGGTAAGCTGGCCGGGCACAATGTTAATGGGCGGCTCAGAAAACATCTCGGCGCTAAAGCGGCCGTTGGGCTCACGGTAGACCTGTTCGGTAGGGCCGTACTGAAGCAGCTTGCCTTCGTGCAGCACCGCCGTGTTGCCGCCCAGCGCCAGCGCCTCGTTGGGTTCGGTCGTGGCGTATACCGCAATACAGTTGCGCGCCTTGAACAGTTCGCGCAGTTCGTCACGCAGTTCTTCACGCAGCTTGTAGTCAAGATTGACCAGCGGTTCATCGAACAGGATTAGATCGGCATCCTTGACCAACGCTCGCCCCATGGCGGTGCGCTGCTGCTGGCCGCCGGAAAGCTCTTCAGGGTAGCGGTTAAGCAGGTGTTCGATATGCAGCATCTCGGCTATTTCGCCCACCCGCTTGTCAATTTCGCTTTTAGGATGTTTGGCAAGCTTGAGCGGAGAGGCAATGTTGTCGTAAACGGTGAGGCTGGGGTAGTTGATAAACTGCTGATACACCATGGAAACATTGCGCTTGCGCACGGAGACGTTGGTCACGTCTTTGCCATCCAGGATGATCTTTCCTTGAGTAGGGGGCTCAAGCCCTGCCATAAGACGCATAAGCGTAGTTTTACCCGCTAGCGTACGGCCCAAGAGCACATTGAAGGAGCCCGGTTCAAGGGCTAAGTCTATTTCACTGATGTGCGCCACACCGTTAACGATGTGATCAATCTTTTGCAAATGTAAGGACATGCCGATCTCGCAAGCGTCATTGTTATTGGAGATGATCAATTGGGGATGATCATTAGATCGTGCGTGCTGTTGAAAATTGATTAAACGGCGTTGGTTATTAGGTTTTTTGCTTTCGTTTCCGAAAGGCTAGTTGACCGTTTGTGAACTCGCAATGCGTTTTTGGGTAATTGGGATACGCTTTTAGGCGTAGATAAAGATTAAAAAACCGGCTCCATAATGGAGCCGGTTAAGGGCTGTTACGTGAGACTCAGTGCTTATTTGGACACCAATGCTTATTTAGCGTTTTCTGTCTGCTGTTGGTGAATGGGAGCCGCCTTTTTAGCGTTGTGATCAATGAGGGTGTCTTTATTGATAGCAAACGCATCGTAGGCAAAGTCGTCCACCGTCAACATCACAAGTACCTGGGTTTCGAATTCACGCATGAAGACAGTTTCTTCTTCGCTGATCAGCCCTTTTTCAAAGGCGACTTCAACCCGCGCTTCTGGGTGAAGCGCCGTCTGTGGCAGCTCACCCTTGGCATAGGCCTTGTTAACCGTACGATAGATCGCTTCAGCACGGTCATAGTCGACCAGTAGAGCGTTGTAGCGGGCCAGCGGGTTAGGCTGTTCACCGTCATCGGCATCCCAGGTGTTTTGAAGCAGCTTGGTGCGCAGCGCGCTATGGGTAGATACCCGCTTGGCAATATCACGCGCCAAATCATCATGGGGTTTATCCCAACGACGACCGGTAGGCATGACGACTGCATTAAGCACGCGGCCTAACGCCCGGTTCGGCAGGTTGTCGAAAATCTCCACAAAGGCCTGTTCGGCGCGGTGTAGCAGAAAGCGGCAGCTGTAGTGAAGCAGGGCGTCTTCACCTTCCACTTTCTCACCTGTCTGCCACTGCTTAAGCACCATGGAAGCGAGGTAAAGGTTTGAAAGCACATCACCCAAACGGGCTGAAAGCATTTCGCGCTTTTTCAGCGCCGAGCCAAGGCTTGCCATGGCGGCGTCGGCACATAGGCCAAATCCGGCGGATAGGCGTGCAATATCTTGCGCATACGCAGCGGCTGGCCCGTCAAACGGCACGCTTTCCTTACCAAAGCCCAGACCCATGGTAAATGCACGCGCAGCGTTACCGAAAATAAGGCCCATATGGCTAAAGAAGGCTTTATCAAATGCCTTGATATCATTGGCATCTTTGGCGGCGAGCTCATCCAGCACGTATGGATGGCAGCGAATCGCGCCTTGACCAAAGATCATCAGGTTGCGCGTCATGATGTTGGCGCCTTCCACGGTAATCGCGACCGGATTGGCACTATAGCCAATACCTAAATAGTTACGTGGGCCGAGGGTAACCGCTTTGCCGCCATGCACATCCATCGCGTCGCTTAATAGCACGCGTTGGAATTCGGTTAGCTGACTTTTGAGAATAGCCGAGGGAACCGCAGGTTTTTCCCCATGATCAATCAGGTTAGCCGTTTGATATACCGTTGCCTGAGAGATATAGGCCAGAGCGGCCATACGGGCTAACGGCTCTTGAACGCCTTCCATTTCGGCCACAGGTACGTTGAACTGGCGGCGAACGCGGGTAAAGCCACCGCTCCAACCCAGTGCATATCGGGCGGTACCGGTGGCGCCGGAAGGCAGAGTGATACAGCGGCCGATGGATAAGCACTCCACCAGCATGCGCCAGCCCTGGCCAATCATATCTTCGCCGCCGATGATGGTATCCAGCGGTACAAAGACATCCACGCCTTTAATCGGGCCATTCATAAACGGGCTGCCGATCGGGTGGTGGCGGCGGCCAATCTCCATACCTTGGGTATCGCGCGGGATTAAGGCAAGGGTAATGCCGCGGTCTTCTTCATCGCCCAGAAGCTTTTCAGGGTCGAATAAACGGAAGGCCAATCCAACTACGGTGGCAATGGGTGCCAGGGTAATCCAGCGTTTTTCGAACGTCAGGCGAAGGCCAAGCACTTCCTTGCCATCGATGACTTCTTTGCATACCACGCCAACGTCAGGAAGCGACGTGGCATCGGAGCCGGCGCGCGGGCCAGTCAGGCCAAAGCAGGGGATTTCACGGCCGTCGGCCAGGCGAGGCAGGTAGTGGTTTTTCTGTTCTTCGGTACCGTACTTGAGCAGCAACTCGCCCGGGCCGAGCGAGTTGGGGACGCCAACGGTAACCATCAGTGTCTCATTGGCGGAGAGCTTCTGCAGCGCCATGGACTGCGCTTTAGCCGAGAAGCCCAGACCACCGTACTCCTTGGGAATAATCATCCCGAAGAAGCCTTCTTTTTTCAGGTAGTCCCATAGCTGCTGAGGCAAGTCAGCACGCTCCTGGGCGATATCCCAGGCGTTACACATACCGGCCGCTTTGGCACACTGGATGTCCAGAAAGGCTTGTTCGTCTTCGCGCAAGCCCTCATCTGTATAGCTGAGTAGCTTGCTCCACTGGGGCTTGCCTGAAAACAGCTCGCCATCCCAGGAGACGCTCCCCGCTTCAAGCGCCGTACGCTCGGTATCCGAAACTTTGGGGGCTACTTTCTTAAAGATATTAAACACACGCGGCGTGAGCCACTGTTTGCGTAGTGCGGGCAGGCCAGCCGCTGCAACGGCAATGGCGCTGATAAGCAGCACCACGCCGATAAACGTGGCATCAACCAGCAGGCCAACCAACCCCAGTATGCCAAGCAGCGTGAGTGCCGCCGAAGCGCCTGCTTCGCGCCGCATGATTATTAGCAGGCCAACCACGGCAAGAATTACAAGTAGTAGGGTGAGCATAGAACGTCTCCATGTATTATTAGGCGCTGTCCGATTATTATCGTTGCTCAGTCTATCGCGTTAACCAGCTGAGTAGGGCATAAGCGTGAGGTGTATTCGAACAGATGTTTGAATATTGGCAGACCAGCGCCGTTCAGCGCAAGCCACACTGCATTAATACAAGTCACATTTATTAATAGTAGCCTAGTCAAAAAATGCCACGGCCGTAAGCCGTGGCGTTTTATGAAGTAATCCACCTTCTTTAAGCGCTATTTTTTCAGTACTTTTTTCAGTGCTATTCTTTAAGTACTATTTTTTTCAGTACGTTTTAAACGCCATTTATACCCGTTTGGCCGGTGTGCCGTTGGCGATATGGTAATCGACCTGGGCGGCTGGCAACGGCTCGCGCCCGCGGATGCGGTCAGCGATCTTTTCGGCGAGCATGATCGTCGGCGCGTTCAGGTTGCCGGTGGGAATTATCGGGAACAGCGAGGCATCGACCACCCGTAGCCCTTCCAAGCCGTGTACCCGGCCTTGGCCATCCGTTACTGAGAGTACGTCCTCACCCATTCGGCAACTGCCACAGGGGTGATAGGCCGTTTCGGCATGCTGTTTGACGAACTCATCAAGCGCTTCGTCGGTGTGTACCTTACCGCCGGGGGCAACCTCGCGGCCTCGATATCGATCGAACGCCGGCTGGGCGATAATCTCGCGGGTCAGGCGAATCGCGTCGCGAAACTCTTGCCAGTCTTTGGCCTTGGACATGTAATTAAACAAAATGCTGGGCGCGGCGTGGGGATCTTTAGAGGTTAGCTTAATGTGCCCGCGGCTTTCAGAGCGCATGGAGCCCACGTGGGCCTGAAATCCATGGGCTTGAAAAGCGCTTTTACCGTTATAGCTAATCGCGATGGGTAAAAAGTGGTACTGCAGATTAGGCCACTCTTCTTCATCACGGCTGCGGATAAACGCACACGCTTCAAATTGGTTGCTGGCACCAATCCCCGTTCCTTTGAATAGCCACTCGGCGCCTATCATGGGCTGGTTGTGCCATTTAAGGGCAGGGTAGAGCGAAATGGGCTCTTTACACTCGTATTGTATGTACATCTCCAAATGATCTTGAAGATTTTCACCTACCCCTGGCAGCGCATGAACTACCTCAATACCTAACGACTCGAGCAGCTCGGGATTGCCTACGCCTGAGCGCTGCAGAATTTGCGGTGAGGCAATGGCGCCGCCGCACAGCAGTACTTCTCGCCGGGCACGAGCTGTCTGTGCTTTCCCTTTGCGCTCATAGCGCACGCCCCCCGCGCGTTTACCGTCAAACGTAATCACATCGGTAACGGCATGGGTTTTAATGGTCAGGTTGGTGCGCTGTTTGGAGATATCCAGATAGCCCCTTGCCGTGGAGGCGCGCCGCCCCTTGGGCGTAACGAATCGATCCATAGGGCCAAAGCCCTCCTGCCGGTAGCCGTTTACGTCCTGTGTCTCGGGGTAGCCTGCCTGTTTGCCTGCTTCAATAAAGATGCGATAAAGCGGATTGTTATCGTCTTTGGGTGTGGTAACGCTGACCGGGCCGTCGCCACCGTGGTAATCGTTCGGGCCAATGTCACGGGTTTCCGATTTTTTAAAGTAGGGTAGACAGCTTAAGTAGTTCCAATCTTCCAGGCCGGGCTGCTTGGCCCAGCTATCGTAATCTAGCGCGTTGCCGCGGATGTAGCACATGCCGTTGATCAGTGAAGATCCGCCCAACCCTTTGCCACGGCCACACTCCATCCGGCGGCCATCCATATAGGGCTCCGGGTCGGTTTCAAACGCCCAGTTATAGCGCTTGCCCTGGAGTGGGAAGGCAAGTGCTGCGGGCATCTGGGTACGAAAATCGAGCCGATAGTCCGGGCCACCGGCTTCCAATAGCAGAACGCTGACATCGTTATCTTCGGTTAGGCGTGTGGCCAGTACGTTCCCCGCTGAGCCAGCGCCGATAATGATGTAGTCGAATTCATGCGGTTGCGACATGATTTTACCTTGATAGAAAGTCGGATAATCTGCGTGCCTGCTGCTTCGCTTTAAAACACCGACTCAAAGGGGCCCATCTCGATTTGTACCGACTTGGTCTGGGTATAGTGGTTAAGCGTCTCGATACCGTTTTCACGACCAATACCCGACTCTTTATAACCGCCCACCGGCATTTCAGAAGGCGACTCACCCCAGGTATTGATCCAGCAAATACCCGCTTCCAGCTGATGAATAACGCGGTGGGCGCGGTTTAAACTTTCGCTAAATACGCCCGCCGCCAGGCCATATTGAGTATCGTTGGCGCGGCGGATCACTTCGGCCTCGTCATCAAAGGCCAGCACCGACATGACTGGCCCGAAGATTTCTTCTTTCACAATGCGCATATCGTCAGTGCAATCGGTAAATACCGTAGGGGCCGCCCAGGCGCCGTTAGCCCAGTGGCCATTCGTCCTATCATCACCCCCGACCAGTACGCGCGCGCCTTGCTGTTTGCCCAGCGCAATGTAGGAAAGCACCTTCTCCTGATGCTCAAAACTGACCAGCGGGCCGAAGTTCACACTGGGATCCATCGGGTCGCCCGCTTTGATGCGCTTGACGCGCTCTGTCAGCTTGGTTTCAAACGCATCTTTAACACTGCGCTCGATAAATACACGAGTACCGTTGGTGCAAATTTGGCCGCTGGAGTAGAAGTTAGCCATCATGGCTGCATCGGCGGCGCGATCAAGATCGGCATCAGCAAAGATGATCAGCGGTGATTTGCCACCCAGCTCCATCGTCACGTCTTTAAGCGTTGAGCTTGCCGCTGCGGCCATGACTTTCTTGCCGGTACCTGCTTCGCCGGTAAACGACACTTTGGCAATGCCAGGGTGCTCGGTCAGCATCGCGCCTACGCGGCCATCGCCTTGCACTACGTTGAACACGCCATCGGGCAGGCCTGCTTCGGTAAAAATCTCGGCGAGTTTGATCGCGCTTAGCGGTGTGACTTCGCTGGGTTTAAACACCACCGCATTACCCGCGGCCAGCGCAGGAGCGGCTTTCCAACAGGCGATTTGAATCGGGTAGTTCCAGGCGCCGATAGCGCCAATAACGCCCAGCGGCTCTCGGCGGGTATACACAAACGAGCTTTCCCGCAGCGGGATTTGGCTACCTTCAATGGCGGGCGCCAGGCCTGCGTAATACTCCAGCGCATCAGCGCCGGTCACGATATCAACGCTGGCCGTTTCACTAATCGGCTTGCCGGTACTGCGGGTTTCAAGCTCCGCCAGTTCATAATTGCGCTCGCGGAGTAGGGCAACGGCCTTTAACAAAATACGCGAGCGCTGCATGCCGGTCATGGCGGCCCATTCACGTTGGCCGTTTTGCGCGGCTTTTACTGCCGCGTCAACATCCTGTTGGCTCGCTTGGCCAATCGTTGCCAGAAGGCTGCCGTCATAAGGGTTGGTAACGGTAAAGGTATTGCCGGAGGTGGCGGCGAGCGGGCGACCATTAATATACAGAGGCTGTACATCTTGAGCGGCCATGTTGGTCTCCTTTAAAAGCTTAGTGAGCGGATGCAAACTGCTGGCATCCGTGATGCGCTAGCAGTTGATCAAGGTAGTGGTAGGCAAGGTGGCGAGCTTCGTCGGTATCCAGGCCTTCGGGCGTTAAAGCACCGCGCAGCCATAAGCCATCAATCATCGCGGCTAGCCCGCGGGCGGCCTTTCGGGCTTCGGCATGAGGTAACACTCGGCGAAACTGATGGCATAAATTGGCGTACAGGCGCCGATCATTGACGTGCTGCAGGCGTTGAAGCATGGGCTTATGCATGCTGCTGGCCCAAAAGGCGAGCCAGGTTTTGGCGGCAGGGCCGGTCACCTGGGTGCGGTCGAAGTTGCCTTCAATAATGGCGCTGATGTGTGCCCTGGGCGAGTCATCATTCAACGCCATACGGCGCACTGAAACGGCTTCAGACAGATCGGACAGAATCTGACGCATGGTGGCTTCCAGCAGACCATCCTTACCGCCAAAATAATGGCTGATAATCCCCGCAGAAACGCCCGCGTGGCGTGCAATCCGCATAATGGTCGCTTCTGCTAATCCCACCTCGTCAATGGCCGCCATGGTGGCGTGAATTAACTGCTGGCGGCGTATTGGTTCCATTCCCACCTTGGGCACAGCGATCTCCTACTGACGTTGAATACCCACCTTGCAACCTAGGATTAGGCATGATTACCTGTCTATCTTAGCTTTTTTTATTGATCGTTCAATCAATAAAAATACACATGTTACATGGAGCTGGCGTTTAAAGAAAAAACCTGCACATTTAAGCAATATGTCCATTTAAACAATATGTCTATTTAAACAAGTAGAAGGGGAGTGGTAATGAAACACGTCTATTTTTGCGGTTTAAGCGCGCTACTAATGGGAACTGCCGTACCGGCGATGGCTCAGGCGGATGATTGCTCACGTGTACGTTTTGCAGAAGTTGGCTGGACCGATATTACCGCAACCACTGCTTTGGCAAGTGAAGTGTTAGAGGCGCTGGGCTATGAGCCCAGAGTCGATACGGTGTCCGTCCCGATTGCCTATGCGGGCATGCGCAATAATGATTTTGATGTCTTTCTAGGTAATTGGATGCCCTCTATGGCGTCCATCAGTGACCCGTATATTGAAAGTGGCGATGTTGAACGTCTGGTTGCCAATCTTAAAGGCGCTAAATACACGCTGGCCGTTCCGCAGTACGTGTATGATGCAGGGGTAACCTCGGTGAATGATTTAGCGGCCCACGCTGATCAATTTAAACATCGCGTACATGGCATTGAGGCTGGTAACGATGGCAACGAGCTTATTCAGCAGATGATTGATGATAACGCTTACGAGCTGGGCGATTGGCAGGTCGTGGATTCCAGTGAAGCGGGCATGCTTTCTGAGCTTACTACGCGGGTTCCCAATGAAGAGTGGATGGTCTTCTTGGGGTGGGAGCCGCATCCCATGAATACCAATTTTGATATGGCCTACTTATCAGGCGCGGATGACTACTTTGGGCCTGAACTGGGGGGCGCCACGGTGCACACCAATACACGCGCCGGGTTTGTCGAAGCGTGCCCGAACGTGGGTACATTGCTTAGCAATATGACCTTTACGCTGGAAATGGAAAATCAGTTAATGAGTTCGATTATGGATGATGGCGTTGACCCTCGCGCTGCCGCCAATCGCTATTTAAAAGAAAATCACGATTTATTGAAGGCGTGGCTTGAAGGCGTGACGACTCTGGAGGGTGAACCGGCTCTGCCAGCGGTTCAGGCTGCGCTATAAGCAGGTTATCAGCCAATTTAAAGGCAAGCCTGTTTGCGGCTTGCCTTTTGCATCGAGAATAGGCATAATCTGCACCCGCTGATGTCGGAAAGGCTACGTAGCTCAGCTGGTTAGAGCACATCACTCATAATGATGGGGTCCCCTGTTCAAATCAGGGCTTAGCCACCAAAATCAGCGCCGCAGTACACGTTTAGTTCATGTGTATTGCTATGGTGGCCCCTTAGGTCCTCCCGCAACGCTAAACTGCGAACCCCGCCAGGCCCGGAAGGGAGCAACGGTAGTGGTGGCTGCGTGTGCCGGGATGTGGCTTTTGGGGCCGCCTCCATTTCTGTTATACCCCTTCCAGATTGCCGTAAACGTGCCTTAACCTCCCATAATTTGCTCAGTGTGAATGCGCGTATACATTCTGCTAGAACGTCCCTGGATAGGCGCCGCCGTCGAGTAAAATATTCTGCCCGGTCAGGTAGCCCGCATGTTCGCTGCACATAAACGCACAGAAGGCGCCGAACTCTTCAGCTGTGCCGAATCGTCGGGCAGGCACTCCTTGAACACGCTGCTCGCGTACCTGCTCAATGTCTTGCTGGGTTTTCTCGGCGACGTTTTTGAAGTTGCCGCGTAGCCGATCGGTGTCAAAAGAGCCGGGTAGCAGGTTGTTGATCGTGACATTGCATGAGGCAAGTTGTGGCTGGCGCGCGAGCCCGGCGACGAAGCCGGTCAGCCCGCTGCGTGCACCGTTGGAAAGCCCGAGGATATCGATGGGGGCTTTCACAGCACCTGACGTGATGTTGACCACGCGTCCAAAGCCGTTGGCGGCCATGCGGTCCACCGTCGCCTTGATTAGCGCTATCGGCGTGATCATGTTGGCGTCCACGGCCTGTATCCAATCTTCACGATCCCAGTCGCGGAAATCACCGGGTGGTGGCCCGCCGTTGTTATTGATCAGAATATCGACCTGCGGGCAGGCAGCAAGCAGTGCCTCGCGCACTTCTTCATGCCCAATATCGCCGGGTACCGGGCGAACTTCAATTTCAGGGTTCAGTGCCCGTAATGCTTCGGCGGTTTTCTCGAGCACCTCGGCGTTACGCGAGTTGATGGCTAGGTTGACACCTTCTTTGGCGAGCGCTTCAGCGCAGCCCCGGCCTAGCCCTTTGCTTGCTGCACAGATCACTGCCCAGCGCCCCGTGATTCCCAAATCCATACTGTGCGCTCCTTCTTATTCAATTTCCGGCTTTAGCGTAATGAATAGTCACCATTGATCGATAATAGTATGCCTGTAACGAATTTGGCGCTTTATGGGGCAGGCAATAAAACTGAGCTGGCTAGATTATTAGCCATGGACACAGTATAAAAAAAGCACCGGAGCAGGCACATCCAAACTAAACAAACGGCTATGAAGCGGCATCTTTCTCAATATGCAGGTAAAGAGGATCAAATTCGCCTGCCTGCTGTATTTTGATCCAGTCAGGTATGGTCATGCGACTTTTGTCAGTCTGGATCAAGCCATCTGAGCGCAGCGCTTGAAAGACTCGGTTCACGTGAACCGGTGTCATTCCTGTCGCGTCTGCTATTTCTGCCTGGGTAACGGGCATGTGAAACGTGTTGTTCTCAACTAAACCTACCGCCTTTAGGCGCAGCATGAGTTCACAGATAATATGCGCGATGCGCGAATAAGCTTCACGCTGGCCTATATTTAGAAGCCATTCACGAAAGATTGAGGCGTATATAAGGGTTTCACGCCAGAAAACACCCGCAAGACGAGGGTGACGTTCGAACAGTTGGTTCAAATCCTTGTGCTGGATGAAGCCGAGTTTGCAAGGGCTGATAGAGGCAATATTAATATCTAGGACCCTCAGGTGCAGGCTTTGCAGGTCAGCGATATCGCCAGGCACATGTAGGGCCATTATTTGACGCTTGCCTTCGATAGATACTTTATAGACACAGGTAAAACCTTCAACAATGAAGCAGCACTGAGCCGGTTGATCTCCCACTCTTACAATGTCGTGATTAGTTTTAATGTTTTTGATTTGAACCGGTAAGTCTGTAAGCGCCTGCTTTTCCTCGTCAGTGAGAACGAAAATGCTGTCTAACTTACGGATCATTATTTGATTGGGGGAATCGGGCGCGGTAGTCATGTTGGACTCCATGGTTTGCAGAAATGAAGCCACATGCAACATTTACCTGCTTCTTTGCTAATAGTGTGAATCTAGCCTTGAGCATGCTGCACATGAGGGTAAATAGCCAGAGGTTGTAGGGTGTGCAGCCCAATCATCGCACTGCGTATTATGCAGTTAATCTAATGTCCTGTTTGGCAAAGCAGTGTATTCAAATTTTAAGGTGAGATAACGCTTATATACCGTGCAACCAAAGGAAGCAGGCAGCTTTGGCATCCATTACTGGCTATGTGTACAGGAAATGGAATCTTCTCATGTTATGCAGGACGAAAACAGAATCGTAATTTAAGAAAGCGGCTCAAGACTAAAGCATTAAGGCTAAACGTTGGCCGTGGGAATCCTCATCAATGCAGCCAATTTACTCTGTCGGCCATGCAGTAAATCTGCCAGCGTGTAATTATCCAAAACCCCCAAGAAAGCTTCAAGCGCATCATTAAGAATCGGCTTTAGGCGACAAGAAGGGGTAATGACGCAAGCATTGTTGTCTCGAAAACACTCGACGAGCGCCATTTCCTGCTCGGTGTCTCGTATCAACGCGCCTAATCGAATAAGCTCGGGCGCGCGATTGAGCCAAAGTCCGCCATGTTTGCCGCGAATTGCTTTAAGGTATTCTTTTTGATGTAATTCCTGGACGATTTTCATCAGGTGATTGCGCGAGATCGAGAACGTCTCGGCAATTTCCGTAATGGTTGTCCGCTGTTCACCCTTGGTTGCCAGGTAAAGCAGCACGCGAATCGAATAATCCGTAAAGCGAGTTAAATGCATAGCAGTCCGAGGGTGGATTAAACGCTGCATTGTACGGCGTTTTTCGGGCGTGGGGAACGTCCTTCCTAAGCGGGATCACCAAGGAACAGCCAGGATGCCGTTATGTATGCTTATTCATCTGGGGTCGATGATTTTTTTAACCTATGACAGATAAATCGTTAGCATGGGGGTATAGCATGGACAAACGATATACACAGTGTTCGTACATATTAGCCGCACGGAAAAGCTGTCTCAGGGAGGTCGTATGAGCTATGACATAGCCCTTAAGCGGGTTTATTCAGCGTTTGAAGAGCATGATGGTGCACGTATATTGGTCGACCGCCTATGGCCACGTGGTAAAGAACGTGCCTCCTTAGCATTAACCGACTGGTATCGGGATGCGGCACCTTCCTCAGCCCTGAGGCGTGATTATCATCAGCAAAAAATTAGCGAGGCCTCCTTTCAAACCCGTTACCGGCTGGAGCTAAAAGAGTCTGCTGACGCGCTACTGCCCCTAATGCGCTACGCCCGGCAAAGCAAGCTTACGCTTTTGACCGCCTCACGCCAGCTTGAGCAGTCGCATTTGCCGATTTTGCGTGAAGCGCTTTTGGGTGCCTTAGAAGAAGAGGATAGCGGTGATCGCGAGCTAGCGTCTTCACCTTGTATGTTAAGCCAGCAGACCGAGATCTAATTATTTGAGCTATTTATGACATTAAAGCGCGGAGTATTCCGCGTGTTTTTACTGGTAGTGTTGACGCTTGGCTTGTTGCTGATAGGCCCCGCGTGGATGCTTGCCAGCGGCATGATTGTGACGGATGCGCATTGGTCAACGCTTGACCGCTCTTCGTCCGGGTTGGCACCGCATCCCGACGCGTCAGCCGATGCAGTGATCCAGGTCTATGCTGCCCATACTTATAATTGGCGTGGCGCTTTTGGCGTGCATCCATGGATTGCAATGAAGAAGCCGGGGGCATCGCACTATTATATTTATCAAGTGATGAGTTGGCGCCGACCTACGGTTGTCGCCGCGGAGGATATGCCGGATCGTGCTTGGTATGGCAATACGCCTTCGCTTTTGGCCGATTACCGTGGGGAGGATGCGGCGGCGCTTATTCCGGCTATTGAGGACGCGATCGCCCGCTACCCCAGCGCTGAACAGTATCGAATATGGCCAGGCCCTAATAGCAATACGTTTGTTGCGTGGGTCGCTCGCGAAGTCGAGGGGTTTGATGTCACGCTGCCTGTGACGGCCGTCGGTAAGGATTACTTGTTTGATTCATTGATTGCCCCGGTGCCAAGCGGTACCGGCTATCAGCTTTCACTGGGCGGTGTGGCGGGGCTACTGGTGGCGCTTGAGGAAGGTATTGAAGTTAATCTGCTGGGGCTCTCTGTAGGAATTGACGTTAAGCATCCTGCGCTTAAATTACCCGGCGTGGGTCGTTTAGGAATGCCTGCCAATGTTTTAGGTAATGGCCCTTTCGTAACAGAGTAAATAACTAAGAAGGGCAATATAGCTTTAATTTAAAATAAGCTTTTTTATTAATGTATTGTTTGAGTGCAAGCTTTATGAGATTGCACTTTTGTTGTGCGCTTTGAATGTTTGGTAATTAAGCGCCGCAATGAAAAAATCTTTCTTCTGACTGGTATTCTCGTGGTGGTTTTGGAAATATATTCCTATTCAGAGCTTTCAGGAGAAATAAATTGCTTATTGATCGATTTGATTTGAAAATTATTGAACAGCTTCAGCATAATGATAACCTTTCTATTGCCCAGCTTGCAGAAGGCATAGGGCTTTCGGTAACCCCTTGCTGGCGTCGAATCCAGCGCCTTGAGAAAGAGGGTGTGATCGAAAAAAGAATCGCCGTCCTAAACCCTGAAAAGCTTAATCTTGGCTTGACCGTGTTTGTCATGATTAAAACTGATAAACACAATCAAACCTGGCTGGATGCTTTTAAAGAAGCCGTTCAGTCCTTCCCCGAAGTGATGGAAGTTAATCGACTAGCGGGAGAGTACGATTATTTGCTTAAGGTCATTACGCGCGATAACCAATCGTTTGATGCCTTTTATAAAAGGCTTATCGCTAAAATAGAGCTCAGTAATGTCACATCATGCTTCTCAATGGAACAGGTCAAAAAAACTACCGAGCTGCCACTCGGCGACGTCATCTGAATGGATTGAATATATTCGTGATGACGTGATTGGCGAGGGAGAGGTTATTCCTGGGCCATTCGGGCCTCGGCCTCTTCTATACGCTGACTACACGGCATCGGGCCGGGCGCTGGGGTTGGTTGAAGAAGCCATGCGACATCAGGTGTTACCGTTTTACGCTAATACCCACACCGAAACCTCCTATACCGGTAAAACCACCACTCAACTTCGTGAAGCGGCCCGCCAGGCAGTAATGAGTTCGGTAGGCGCTGATGCCGATTACGCCGTTATCTTTGCCGGCGCAGGGGCAACGGCTGCGATTAATCGCTGTAGCCATATTCTTGGTCTTCAAACCCCGTCTGAATCCTTGTCGCTTTCCAGGCCCGTTGTCTTTCTCGGACCCTTTGAACATCACTCTAATGACCTTGTGTGGCGTGAGTGCGATGTAGATCTGGTGCGTATTCCGTTAAACGAGAGCGGCACCCCTTGCCTTGAGTCGTTGGCGCTAGGTCTTGAAGAGTACGCTGACCGCAAGACAAAGGTGGTGGCGTTTTCCGCAGCTTCTAATGTCACCGGTATTAAAACAGACGTTACCGCACTGGCTCGCTTGGTTCACCGGCATGAAGGCATTGTATTGCTCGATTATGCCGCCAGTGGCCCTTATGTGAGCATCGACGTAGCGGGCACGGGTGAGGGCGATCATATTGATGGGATTTTCTTGTCGCCGCATAAATTTGTGGGTGGCCCGGGGAGCTCCGGCATTCTGGTTATCCGCAAAGCGCTATGCCGTAATCCCATACCCTCCGTGGCGGGCGGCGGCACAGTGTCTTATGTGACGGCTCAGCACCATCGCTATGTAACCAACGTTCAGCGGCGCGAAGAAGCCGGGACACCAGGCATCCTGGGCGATATTCGCGCGGGCTTTGCGTTTCGTATTAAAGACCTGGTCGGCGCTGCCAATATTGAGGCGCGCGAAAGTGAGCTGGTCGAGATGGCAATGAAACGTTGGCAAGCTGTCAGCAATATTCATCTATTGGGCTCTTTGACTGCTTCTCGACTGGCGATCTTTTCATTCAATATAAGCGCGGGTGGGCGTGACATTCACCATAACCTGATTGTTGCCATGCTTAATGACCTGTTTGGTATTCAGGCGAGGGGTGGCTGTTCCTGTGCCGGTCCTTATGGTCATGAGCTGCTATCAATAGATGAAAAAACGGCAGTTGAACATGAAGATTTAGTCCGAAAAGGCAGAAGCTTATATCGCCCAGGTTGGGTAAGGCTCGGTTTTAATTTCTTTTTTAGCAATGAGACCGCTAACTATGTAATATCGGCAGTCGAATTTATAGCCCGCTATGCACCTGTACTGATGAAGCTGTATTCCGTGGATGAAACCAGTGGCGTTTGGCTTGCTCGCCATCAAAGCGCCACCCAAGCGCCAACGAATCTCTTGGATGCGCTTCTGCCGCAATATGCTCGCCAAGCGCCGACCATAATGGCAGAAAAAGACGATTGCTTTGCTCAGGCTCAGCAGCTCGTTGAGCAGGCCACAGCGCTGCCGTTAGAGGTGAATGCGCCGTTTACAGATGTACCCGTTCGTTGGTTCTGGTGGCCTCATGAAGCGGAGCAGGCTATTCAGGCACAAATCGAGATGACGCAATGACCATGACCCCTTCACTGGCGGGCGCAGGCTTAGAAGCGCTTAATGCCCGCGTTCAATACGACTTGGCATGTTTGAATATTCCACCCGCTAACTGGGTACCTCCCCAGGTGATGGAAGACGGGCAGCCTGTGCATGATGTGGTGGTTATTGGCAGCGGGCAGTGCGGCATGGTGGCAGCCTTTGCGCTGCTATCCGGTGGCATTAGCAATATCCGTATTTTCGACCGTAATCCGGCTGGTCTAGAAGGCCCTTGGCTGAACTACGCGCGTATGGAAACCTTGCGCTCTCCCAAAACCTTGCCTGGCCCCAGTTATGGGTTTGCATCGCTCACGTTCAGGGCTTGGTATGAAGCGCAGTTCGGTAACCCGGCATGGGAAGCGCTTGATAAAATTCCGCGCCCCACCTGGATGGCCTATTTAAGCTGGTACCGCGACGTATTAAAGCTCCCCGTTGAGAATGACGTAAAGGTCGAGCACGTTACGCCCGAAGGTGATTTGTTAAGGCTTGAGCTTTCAGGCGCCGGTGCGCCCAGCAACACCGTGCTTACCCGAAAACTAGTAATGGCGACTGGCCGTGAAGGCACTGGCGCACCTAAAATTCCAGCATTCGTTAATAACCTGCCCGGCAACGCCTGGTCGCACTCGGCGGATGAGATCGACTTTGCACGTTTAAAAGACAAGCGGGTAGTGGTGATTGGGGTAGGGGCTTCTGCGGTTGATAATGCCGCCGAGGCATTGGAGCATGGTGCTCAGGAAGTACGCTTTTTAATTCGTCGCCCGCAGATGCCCACTATCAATAAAATGATGGGCATCGGGTCCTTTGGCTTTACCCATGGCTACGCCACATTGCCCGATGAGTGGCGCTGGCAAATTATGCACTACTCGTTTGCCACCCAAACGCCGCCACCCCGCGGCTCCACCTTACGCGTTAGCCGTCATGACAATGCTTATTTCCACTTTGACTGTGGTGTAAAAACCATGCAGATGGAGGGCGATGAGATTGTTATTGAAACCCAGCAGGGTACTGTGCGTTGTGATTATTTGATCCTGGGCACCGGTTTTGAAATCGACCCCCTGGCGCGCACAGAGCTTGCCGGCTACGCCGACCGTATTCTGCTATGGCGCGATTGCTACCAGCCGCCCGCCGAGCTTAAGAACGACGAGTTAGGTAACTTTCCTTACGTACAGCGTGACTTTGCGTTCCAGGAGCGTGAGCCGGGAGCCGCACCCTGGTTGCGTAATATTCACTGCTTTAACTATGGCGCGACCGTGAGCCTGGGCAAGGTCAGTGGCGATATTCCAGGGATCAGTGAGGGCGCAAGCTGGCTAGCAGGTGCAATTGCCGCCAATCTTTACCGGGAAGATGTCGAACGTCACTGGCAGCGGCTTGAGCAGTACGATTCGCCAGAATTATTAGGCGATGAGTGGCAAGCGACGCCTTTACCTGATGCGACTGCTAACGCCTAAGTGGCGTATTAATAAGTAGCGTATTAAAAAGCAAGGAATCACCATGACTCATGTATTAGAACAAGCGGCTAATGTGCCCTCTACTGGCCCGTTGGCAGATGCGCTGGCTGTGCGCCACAAGCTGATGGATCTCACCCAGGCTTCCTACGAAGCGGCTTTATTGCCGAGTGATGCAGGCCAAGTGCCTGCCGACATCAGAGCGGCTCTGGCATGTCGGATGGCGCGTATTTGCCAGCAGGCGGGTTTGACCCAGCACTATGCTAATTTACTCGCGGGCTATGGCAGTGATGCTGATCCTTACCAGCTTGCCGAGCCTGGTAACCAGCCTCCCGCAAACGAAATACGCCTTTGTGCCATGGTGACTTACGTTGATTTAGTCACTCAGCGCCCCCGCGATGCCACGAAGGAAGATATTCAAGCGCTCAAAGAGGCGGGTATTGAAGAAAGCGATATCGTTCGGCTGGCAGGCCTAGTGGCATTTGTTAACTATCAGCTGCGCGTTGCGGCGGTACTAAGCGTGATGGGAAAAGATAAAGTGGGAGAAGCTAAATGAGCCGCGTTATTCATAAATTTACGTCGCGAATCCCCACCTGGCGCCCCTATATCACGCCTATCGACTTAGATAGCGCCACGCCTGCCCAGCATGAAGCGCTGAAAGAAACGCCTTCCAATACTAAAATCTCTGATTATGTGCTGGTGCTGGCGCACGATCCTGAGTCGTTGCGGATTCGTACCTCGTTGTTTAACGGCATTATGTACGATAAAGGCGGGCTGTCGCGGGATGAGCGTGAGTTAGGCGCGGTGGCTGCCTCCGTGGTCAACCGCTGCATTTACTGCGCGGCCGTTCATGCCCATCGTTATAACAATATCGTGGGCGATGAAAAGGTCATGCAGGATATCTTCCTGCGCGGTAAAGAGGCGGATCTGGAATCTCGCATCAGAGCTATTTTAAAGTTCGCGATGCGCCTGTCCGAGTGCCCACCTAACGTAACCGATAGTGATATTCAAAGCTTGCGCGATGTGGGTCTTGACGATCAGGAAATTGTTGATTTAACACTTTCAACCACGCTGTTTGGCTGGGCAAACCGGTTAATGCATACCCTTGGCGAACCTGTTTCTAACCTCTGATCTTTAAGCCCTGACACTGAAAATTAAAGAAACGCTGACACATTCGAAGGACTCCCCATGATTAAACATACGTTCCCCCGTCTGGCATTGGTAAGCGCTGTATCCTTGTTGATGGCATCCCCGGCACTGGCAGAAACCCTGCGTCTGGGTACCGTAGTGAGTGCGCCACATCCCTGGATTGACGCTGCAGAAGCCTTTAAGGCAGAGGTTGAAGAAGCGACGGATAATCGTATTACGGTGCAAATTTTCCCGGGCGGTCAGTTAGGCAATGACCAGACCATGGTGGATGAGATTCGCATTGGCACCACGGATATGATCATTGGTGGGGTGATGAATGTGGCTCCCTATGTTCCGGATTTCGAAATTTTCAGCCTTAACTATCTGTTCCAGGACATGGATGAGTTCCGTGCGGCAACCGCTCCTGAGTCGGCGGTTTATAGTTATTTTGATCAGGCTATGACCGATGCTGGCGTTGGGCTAAAGCTTTTGAGTTTGACCGGCGGCGGAACGCGTAACCTGAGTACCAATACCGGTCCGGTCGTAGAGCCGTCTGATTTGGAAGGCGTAAAAATGCGCGTTACAGGTTCGCGCCTGGATGCTGAAACATGGCAACTGGCGGGTGCATTAACTACGTCGCTTCCCTGGACAGAAATTTATACCGGCTTGCAGACCGGTGTTGTTGGTGCGTTCGAGAGCACTATTAGCGGCTATCTTTCAAGCCGTTTATACGAAGTAGCACCGTTTCATGCCAAAACGGAACACCAGATCATGATGAGCCACATCTCGATCAGCGAAAACCGCTTCAATCGGTTCTCTGAAGAAGATCAGACCATTATTCAGCAAGCGGCTCAGCATGCCGGTGAATATGGCACTGAGAAGGGGGTTGAGTACGATGCCGAGTTTATCAAGCAGTTTGAAGACCTCGGGGTTACCGTGACGGAGGTTGATAAACAGGCGTTTATCGATCAAGTGGTGCCTTTGCACGATGAGTTTGCTGAAGAGCGCGGTTTAACTGACCTGCTCGAGACTATCCGCAGCCTATAAAGACCTTGACCAGCATGCCGCCTTCTTTGCACCACAGCGTGGGGCGGAGAAGCGGCGCGTGCCAATAAAAGGACAGACGAATGCGGAAAATCAATGATGTAGTGGAAAAGCTCTTGCTGTGTTTAGCGGGGTCTTTGTTTGCCGCTTTTATCTTGACCGTTCTCTATCAAGTAGTTGCGCGAAATTACTTAAAAATCTCTGTCTCCTGGACAGATGAAGTGGCAATGGCTTGTTTTATTTGGGCGGTATTTATTGGCGCGGCGGTTGCAGTGCGTAAGCGCAAGCACTATGTGATCGATATTTTCCCCCCACAGTTTGTCATTACCCAGCGTGTGCTGCGCCTATTTGGCAGCCTAGCCTGCCTGCCGCTGATTTATGTGCTGGTGGTGCATGGCAATATTCTGGTGGATATGGGGTGGAATCGTCGTTCGGTAGCGCTGGGAACGCCGATGGCCTATGTATTTGCTGCCTTGCCTGTTGCCGGCCTCGCTATGCTTTTATTTTCCATTGAAGTTATTTACGACGATATGGTGGCGCTTTGCAATGGCGGCAAGGTCAAGCGAATGAATGGGGTGGAAGGCTCATGAGCCCACTAATTATACTAATCGGCAGCTTTTTACTGCTGATCGCACTGAGTGTGCCGATTGCCTTTGCTATTGGCTTGGCGTCTATTTTTACTATTTTGGAAATGGGGCTGTCGCTGACGTCGGTTGCCAACCAGATGTTTGCCAGCATTAATTCGTTTCCGCTTTTAGCCGTCCCGTTTTTTCTATTACTGGGACGCCTGATGAATGATGGCGGGATCACGGATCGCCTGCTCAAATTTGCTGATAGTTCAGTCGGGCATGTGCGCGGTGGGCTTGGGCATATTAACGTCATGGTCTCCATGATGTTTGCCAGTCTCTCCGGCTCGGCTGCGGCCGATACGGCAAGCGTTGGCGCCGTGTTGATTCCGGCGATGAAAAAGTCGGGCTATCCGGCTCCCTTTGCCGTTGCTTTAACCGCTGCCTCATCGGTATTAGGCGGTATTATTCCGCCTTCGATTCTGATGGTTATTTACGGTGCGTTTGGCAACGTATCGGTCGGTGCGCTTTTTCTAGGCGGCGTCCTTCCAGGGGTTCTGGTAGGGCTTATGCAAATGGGCTACGTCTACTACATCGCCAAGCGGGAAAATATTAAAGCGACAGGCAAGTTTTCCTTTAAGCAAATGGGGCGCACTGCGGTTGTCGCGGCTCCGCCGATGGCCTTGCCTCTCGTGGTGCTTGGCGGTATTACCACCGGTGTTTTTACCGCGACAGAAGCCGCATCGGTAGCGGTATTAGTCGGCTTGATTCTAGCGGTTGTGTTTTATCGCGCGATTCGTTTTAAGCAATTGCCGTCTATTCTGGCAGAGTCAGCAATCTCTTTTTCGCTGCCTATGTTTGCGGTTGCCTCGGCGGGCATTATGGGCTGGTTAATTTCTTATCTGGGGATTGCCCAGGATGTCGCCAACTTCATTTTATCGGTGACTGACCACCGTGTTGGCATCATGCTGATGGTGATGTTCTTTATGCTAGTGATCGGGACGGTATTAAGCCCCGTGACGGCCGTTATTATTTTCTTGCCGATTATTCAGGGTATTTGTATCGCTGCGGATATTAATCAAATCCACATGGCATTAGTGGTTATCTTGTCATTAACTCTGGGCCTGATAACGCCGCCCTATGGCATCTGCTTGTTAATCGCCACCCAAATTGGTGAAGTTTCCATGCCGCGTGCTTTTATGGCAGTGCTACCTTTGGTTGGATTAATCATGGCGGTCATCTTGGCACTTATTCTTCTGCCCAGCGTATTTTTGTTCCTGCCTCAAATGATGTTCCCTAAAGCGTTTTAAGCGTATTAGTTAGGCCCCATGTCTGGAAAAACGGCATGGGGCTTTTTTTGTGCCTCTAAAAGCCGTTTTTATCAACCAAAGCCTTCGCTATGTTTGCAGATACTTTTTTTGTGCTCTAGTATTTACAGATAGATTAAAGGTATCTGTTATGCAAACAGCCAATAATATTGCTCAGAACAAAGCTGCCGCGGCTGCCGGTTTAAAAGCCGCCGTTCGCATTTTGGATAAATGGCGGGCGAGTGGAGAGCAGGGCGAAGCCATACTGCGGGTATCTCACAGTACTTATGCTCGAGCGAGGCGGGGCGATATTGACGAGATAAAGCTTGATAGCGACCAGCTGACACGGATCAGTTATCTGCTTAATATTCACGCGGCACTGCGTATGCTGTTTGAAAACCCGGATAACCTCTACGGGTTCGTCAAAATGACAAACCATAATCCCTATTTTAACGGGCGTACGCCGTTGGATGTGATGAGTAGCGGTGACTTTGCCGCGCTCTATGAAACGTTTAAGCGCATTGATAGCCTGCGAGGCGCGCAATGGTAGCGCTTGAAACACTGCCCGAGCTGCCCGCTCAGCCCGTTATTGGCTATCGGTTGATTAACAGTAAGTTTCCGCCGATAGACCTATTTGATGATGTCGCCGACGAAGATGAGTTTGCGGCGCTGCATGCGCTTCAGACATTAACCAACCCGCGTCTGCAAAATCAAGTAGGTAATCTGGCCCTGTTGCCCGTTAAGGAGATACCGTTTGGTATTCGCGGATGCTCATACGCCGTGGCACCGTTTACCCACGTAAACCCCAGCGGGTCACGGTTTAGTGATGGCGGGTTTGGGGTGTTGTATGTGGCCGATAATTTGGCAACTGCAATTGCGGAAGTGAAATATCATCAACAAATTTACTGGGCGAAGATTGCAGGCCTGCACTTTGAGCGCTTCGTTTTTCGTGGCTTGAAGTGCGCATTTAATGAGCGAGGCTGTCGGGACGCAACAGTGCTTAAACGCTCCAACCCGATTTACGCCCCTAGTGACTACCGTACTTCAAGAGTACTTGGCTGGTCAGTGCGTGAGGCTCAGGCAGGCGGGCTTCGTTATCACTCGGTACGTGAACCTGAAGCCACGTGCTGGGCGCTCATGACACCTCGACAGGTAAGCGATGTCGTTCAGACGACCCATCTGGAAATGATTTGGAACGGTAGTGTTGCGCAGGTTAACCAACTAAGCGCCTATCAGATCGACGCATAGCTGCTAGCGTTTAGCATGCTGGTCGATAAAACCCTGCATAATCGTTAACGTTTCATCACTGACATGATGCTCCATGCCTTCGGCATCTATCCGCGCGGTAGTGTCATTGACACCTAGGGCGCGCAAAAAATGCAGGACAATATCATGTCGCTTCCTGGAAATTTCCGCCATTTTTTGGCCTTCCTCCGTTAAAAACAGAGAACGGTAGGGTCTGCTGGTGACCAACCCAAGCTCGTTTAAACGCCGGATCATCTTGGAGACCGTTGCCTGGCTTACGCCCATTCGGTTGGCGATATCGGCGGCTCGGGCTTCACCTCGATGGCGAATCAAGTCACCAATTAGCTCGACATAATCTTCGATTAACTCGGTCTCATGGGCATTACGCACGGTTTCGTATTGCCGTGTATGTTGACCAACGGGCGGTAATGCATCGCCACAGTTGCTGTTGCTCATACTGGCGGCGGCGTTGGGATGCGACTGATCGTTATCACTCATTGGTAAACTGTATCGAGGTGAATGGAAATCCTAATGGGGCATGGTAGCGCATTTTATGAAATAATTGTTAGCCAAGGCTAAACTATTTGCACAATGCTTTTTTGTTGAGCTAAAGTTGTAACTAAAGCGATCCTAAATGGAGTACGGTATGAGCCAGCGAAAAGCATGGTTAAAAACGGCCTTATTGCTTGCTGCGGTGAGCAGCATTACAACCGCTCATGCGCAAACGCTCTCACCCCCTATTAACGTTGTCTCCACCTTTTCAGTATTGGGCGATTTAGTTGCCAAGGTGGCGGGCAATGATGCACATGTGTCTGTGCTGACGCCGATAAATGCCGAAGTACATGAGTGGGAGTTGACGCCGGACAATTTTGCGGCCCTGGAAGATGCCGATATCGTTTTCTATAACGGCTATCAGCTGGAGCAATGGATGCGTCAGGTAGAGGCGACCACTCAAGACAACGTTGCCTTGATTCCTGTTGCCGAGGCCTCTGAATACCCGGTTCAGCATATTGCTATCGGCGATATGCAGGGCGATGTAGACCCACACATGTGGACCGATCCGCGGGCAGCTATCGCTTATGTAGAGGTGATCGCCAGTGAATTGGAAGGTTTATTGCCTGAACAGGCTGAGGGTATTGAAGCCCGCGCAAAAGCCGTGACGGCAGAGCTGCAGGAACTTCATGCGGAGCTTCAAAAGGCGCTGAGCGATATTCCTGAAGAGCGTCGTGTCTTGCTCTCCAGCGAAGCGGCGTTTCTGTACTTTTCCGATGCCTACGGATTTGAGCATGACGGTATTTGGGGTAATAACGCCGAAACGGAAGGCTCGCCCCGCCAGCTCATGCGGGTAATCGATATGATTAACGAACGTCAGCCAGCGGCAATTTTCTGGGAAAGTACGATTTCAGACCGCTATGTTTCAAGCCTTGCCGAAGACACGGGTATTCCTGTGGCGGGTCCGCTGTATGTGGATTCGCTCAGCGAGCCTGACGGTGAGGCGGGAGATTATTTTGCAATGTTAAGGCATAACGTTGCGATGTTGCGTCGCGCGTTGGCAACCGAGTAACCCACCATGACAGGAAACACACAGAGTGCCGTGGCAGCCATCGAAGTGAAAGGCCTGTACGCGGCTTATCAGCGAAACACCGTGCTAGAGAACATCGAGCTTGCATTTCCCAAGGGCAAATGGACGGCGATCGTTGGGCCAAACGGTGCGGGTAAATCGACGCTATTTCACGTATTGACCGGCAGCATGAAGCCGCTGCAGGGCAGTGTAAAGGCCTTTGACGAGCCGATTGTCATCCATCGCCGGGCAGGGCATATCGCCTATATGGCCCAGCGAGAGGCGATTGAATGGGACTTTCCCGTCTCGGTATGGGAAACCGTCATGGGGGGGCGCTATGGGCATATGCGACAGGATGCCTTGTGGCGCAGGCTGCTGCCTGCTCGCTGGCACCATGCTCGGCATAGCGAAGCGGTGCGAGACGCGTTGGTGGCCGTGGATATGCTGGCCTATGCGGATCGGCCGATCGGAGAGCTTTCTGGCGGCCAGAAAAAACGTGTACTGTTAGCTCGGGCGCTTGCCCAGCAGGCTAATATTTTACTTTTGGATGAGCCATTGGCGGGTGTTGATCCGCCTAGCGAAAAACTTATTCTTTCGGTACTGCGCCGTGAGCGGGAGGCGGGTAATACCGTGATTATGGTCACTCATGATATGCCGGGTGCACGTCGCCATGTGGATCATGTCGTGCTGATCAACCGTTTTGTACGAGGCACCGGTACGCCGGAAGAAATGCTAAGTGAAGCAAAACTGGCGGAGCTTGCGGTTAGCTCAACCGAACAGACCGTCAATGATCGTCAAACAATGCCAGGGGCTGCCTATGGCCCCGCTCAAGGGTAAATAACGTGGTTGATAGTATGTTGATGATTGAAGCGTTTAGCGACGCCCTGGTAAGTGGATTGATAACGGCATTAATGACCGTGGTTAACCTGTTGCCCAGCAGCATATCCGATGCCTTTCAATATGCGTTTATGCAACGGGCGCTGCTTACATCGGTTCTGGTTGGCGCCATTTGTGGAATGCTTTCCTGCTATGTAGTGCTAAAGCGCTGGTCGCTTTTAGGCGATGCCATTTCCCATGCCGTGCTGCCTGGTGTGGCGATTGCGTACTTGCTGGGATGGCCTTTTTTTGTGGGCGCATTTATTACCGGCGCACTGACATCGGTGGGTATCGGGGCGATTGAAAGAAACACGCGGATCAAATCTGACGCCGCAATGGGGCTGATGTTTACCGCCTCGTTTGCCCTGGGGGTGGTGATTATCAGTAAGCTGGCTTCCAGCACCCACTTAATGCACATTTTATTTGGCAACGTATTGGGTGTTAAGCATTCAGCACTAATGCTCACCTTTGTTGCCAGCGTCATTGCCATTTTAACGGTGTGGCTCGCGTATCGTCCTTTGCTGTTATATGCCTTTGATCCCCAGCAGGCGCAAGCGCTAGGTTTTAATACTCAAATTATTCATTACGGCCTGATTCTTTTACTAACCTTGACGATTGTTGCCAGCTTGGAAACTGTAGGCATTATTCTCGTAGTGGCGATGTTAATTACCCCAGGGGCAACGGCGCATCTGCTAACGGATCGTTTCAAAATAATGCTGCTGATTTCGGTATCTATCGGCGTTTGCTCTGCGGTCATCGGGCTTTGGCTATCGGTTGTGTTTAACGTTGCCTCCGGCGGTGCCATTGTATTGGTAGCATTTGCATTCTTCGTGATGGCGCTGCTCTTTTCGCCCAAGCAGGGTCTTATTTCAAGGCAGTGGCGCCATTGGAGAATGGGCTAGCAGCCAATGGGCTAGCAGCCATGCCATGTTAAAGGGGCGAGCCGGGAGCGCCGGAAAGCGCTTCAATTTGATGTTTGACGCCAACGGCATCTTCCACATCAAGTTGAAAGGCGATCCCGGTGCCTGAGGTCTCATCGAACTCGCCCACGCGAGCAATGGATTCTAGAATATGGCGACTAATATGCTCTTCCGCCAAAAAAAGCAGCATATCGCGCTGAGCCGTAATCTCCATACCGAAAATGCCTCGGGCTTTTTCCAGGCCTTCGCCCCGGGCATTGTTGATGACGGTCGCTCCCGTGGCGCCAGCGTCACGTGCCGCCTTTAAAAGAGCGTCGGTTCTTTCATCTTCGACCAGTGCCACAATCAATTTAAAGCGCATTGTTGTCTTCTCTTGGCATTTGCTGAGGTTTTTTCTTAGGTTTACATTTACTGGCCCACTGTGCGATCTGGGCGTACCCCATAACGCTAATGATGGGAAATAGACAGGCCAGTGCGATCATTCCAAATCCGTCCATTAGAGGGCTTCGTCCTGGGATGGAGGATGCCAAACCGAGCCCTAGCGCAGCAATAATGGGCACGGTAATGGTAGAGGTAGTGACCCCGCCTGAATCAAAGGCCAGCGGAATAATGGAGCGCGGTGAGCGAAGCGTTTGAATAATCACCAGTAGGTAAGCCGCAAAGATAAACCAATGTAACGGCCAGCCCATCACGATTCGCCAGGCGCCTAGCGTAATGCCGAGTGCCATACCCAGCGAAACGGCAATACGCAGCATAAGAGGGTTAATCGTTCCGCCGGATATTTCGCCTGCCTTAATGGACACTGCAATTAACGAAGGCTCAGCAAGCGTGGTGCTGGCACCAATGGTAAACGCGAATACATAGACCCAAAAGTAATCACGCCAATGTCGCTGTGAGCCTTCTTCAAGCATGGGTAAAAAATCGGCATTGGTTAGCTGGGTGGCCATCAACTCACCCATGGGGAAAAGTGCCTGTTCAAGACCCACTAAAAAAAGTGATAGACCTATCCAGACCATCACAAAGCCCACAATAACTCGAGCCAGATGTTTTATGGGCTTACGTATCACCCCGTATTGAAAGCCAAAGATTACCGCCACAATGGGCAGTATATCCAGCAGCGTATCCCATAGCGTGCCCCATAAGTTCATAAGGCCACACCGGGGAGAAAAGGTAAGCCAATAATGCTAAACAGCAGCACAAAAATAATCGGCATCACCGACGCAAAAGCAATCAAGCCAAAACCGTCCAGCATAGGGCTGCGCCCCTTAATGGATGACGCCAAACCTACACCTAGCGCGGTTACCAGCGGCACGGTAATGGTTGATGTAGTGACGCCGCCGGAGTCGTAGGCGATACCCACTATTTCTGCAGGCACTAATAGTGTTAATAAAAGTACGATCACGTAGCCGCTGATGATCATTAAGTGCAGCGGCCAGCCTTTGAAAATCCGTAGTACGCCTACAACCACGGCACTACCCACGGAAGCAGCCACCACCATACGTAAGCTTGACGCAAACATCTGGCGGGCAGCATCGGTGTGATTGATAAGACCGCCTTCGGCGACAACGTTAGCAGCCTGATTGGCAACGGCTATCAGGGCGGGTTCGGCAACTGTTGAGCCAAACCCTAGGGCAAAGGCAAATAGCAGAAGCCACACAAGAGACCCTTTGGTGACAAATGCGCGCGCTAAACTTTCGCCTACCGGAAATAGACCGAACTCAAGCCCTTTGATAAAAAGCGTCAGCCCAATAACAACACATATTAGACCCGTTAGCAGGTCAGCCAGGTCAAGTGTTGAGGGTAGAGGTTGGCGGAGAACCACCAATTGAAAAAAAGCCATGACCAACACCACCGGGGCTAGGTCACGCAGGCTTTCACGCATTTGCCTTACAAGCGATACGACTATTTCCATGCTTCATCAGGCCGAGGGTAGTGTGTTAATGGGAGGTGATAGAAAGAATAACGGTTTTCCTCGTATAAAATTTTGATCTTACGCAAATGCTCGTTCTTTAAACTCAGAAACTGCCAAATAAGGTACCCAAGGTAATCACGCTGATAAGTGCGATCACGGGTAGCACTATCGTGACCATCGCAACGTTGGCATAAGACTGACGATGAGTGAGACCACAAATAGCCAGCAGGGTGATTACCGCGCCGGAATGGGGCAGGGTATCCATACCGCCTGCGGCTATTGAAGCCACACGGTGCATTAGCTCAGGATTAATACCCGCTTCCTGGGCCATTGCTAGGTACTCACTGCCTAGGGTTTGCAGAGCAATTGAAAGGCCGCCTGATGAGGATCCGGTAATCCCCGCCAGTACGCTCATGGCAAGCGCCTCGGAAATTAACGGATTATTGGGTGATACGTTAAGCACCGCATCACGAATAATTGCAAAGCCGGCAAGGCTTGCGATCACGGCGCCATAGCCGACTTCTGAAGCTGTATTAAAAATCGGTAACAGCGACCCCATGACGCCTCTATTGATGGTGTCTTTTAAATCCAGCCAATATTTCCAGCGCGTAATGATCAGCCAGGCCGATGCGCTTAACAGCGCAATTAGAATCGCCCAGAGCCCGGTCTGAGCGTCTGGCGATACATTTTCGAAGGCCTCACTGATAAAGCTTAAATCCAGCGATGGAAAAATGCCGTAGGTAAACAGGGCGTTGAGGCCAATAACCATTATCAAAGGAATTATTGCGAGTGCCAGGGGCATCGTGATGGGCGTTGCGTCGGCGTTATCCGTGCTTGTTTCACGCTCTTTATGAGTGCCGTAGCCTTCACCGTTGGCAGCCGCTTTTTTTACGCGGGACTGTATGTAGGTAGTACCCAATCCTAGCATAATAAGCCCCGCAATAATCCCAAGCCCCGGCGCGGCAAAACTATTGGTTTCAAAAAAGGGGATAGGAATCGCATTTTGAATGGCGGGGGTCCCCGGCAGGGCCGTCATGGTAAAGGTGAAGGATCCCAGAGCAATACTGGCCGGAATTAAGCGTTTGGGAACATTGGCGTGGCGAAACAGCTCGCGGCTGATGGGGTAAATGGCAAACGCCACTACGAACAATGAAACGCCGCCGTAGGTAAGTAGGGCGCAGGCAAGCACCACCGTGAGCACAACGTGGTGGGTGCCCAGCTTGCTGACGATACCGTGGGAGATGGACTGCGCCGCGCCGGAGTCCGCCATCAATTGACCAAACAGTGCGCCCAGCAAGAATAGCGGAAAGAACTGCATAACGTAGTTCCCCAGCGCCTGCATAAACGTGTCGGTATAGATCGGCAGTAAAAATGCACCGTCACCGGATAACAGTACCGCAAGTGATGCCATTAACGGCGCAAGTAAGAGAACCGAAATACCTCGATAGGCCAGGAACATCAATAACAGCAGAGAAACAGCAATCGCCAACGTGCCCATGTTCTTTGCTCCAGAGAAATATAAATTAGTAATATTAAATAAGCGCCAAGGTTTGGATACTAGGCAGTATGTTGCAAAGCAGCAATGGTAGGGGGACTAAAGTAGTAGCGCCATATGTAAGCGCAGGCGTTTAGAAATAACGCAATGGATGCTTTTTGTAAGCGAGCGATCTGCTAAAATTTGCCCCCTTCGATATTAGGCTGTGTATCAAACCGCTGGCTCATTAGTGCGCCGCAAGGCGTTCGCTTGCTTTTCATACACGTCCTGATCACTTTGTCATCGCTCTGGAACTCTTCATGAATGCAGTGATACTTGCAGTACTCGTTATGGTAGTACTGTCGCTTTTACGTGTGTCTGTTGTCTTTGCCTTGGTTTTAGGCGCCTTGGTTGGGGGCTTGGTGGGCGGCCTTACGCTTGATCAAACCCTGGAGGCGTTTAACAACGGGGTCGGCGGGGGCGCTCAAGTGGCGCTGGCCTATGCCACGCTGGGCGCTTTTGCCGTGGCAATCTCGCGCTCTGGGTTGCCAGACATGCTGGCGAATCGATTGATTACCATGCTGGGTAAAGAGACGACGATAAAGCATCAGGCGCGCGTTAAAATGCTGCTCCTCACTGCCGTGTTACTGGTGGCGATTTCATCGCAAAATGCGATCCCCGTGCATATCGCCTTTATTCCGGTTTTAATTCCGCCGCTGTTAACCGTCATGAATCGCCTCCAGCTAGACCGTCGTGCGGTAGCCTGCGCGCTGACCTTTGGTTTAACCGCGCCTTATATGCTGCTGCCGGTCGGGTTTGGGGCTATTTTCCTTAACGATATTCTGCTGGCGAATTTAAACAGCGCAGGTGCCCCCCTGGGTCTGGAAATTACCCGTGCCATGGTGCCTATGGCCATGGCGATACCTGTGGGCGGCATGGCCATTGGGCTTTTAGTGGCTTTGTTCTTTAGCTATCGCGGTGGCCGCGAGTATTCCAGCAAAGACCTGGCGATGAGCAACGCGCAGCACGTAAATACGCCTGCCAAACCGCATAAGTTAGGCTTGATAATGTCCGGTGTGGCAATTGTGGCGGCACTGGGGTTGCAGCTTTACAGCGGTTCGATGATTTTAGGCGGTTTGGTTGGCATCGGCCTGCTATCCATCGGCGGGATTTTTAAATGGCGTGAAGCCGACGACCTGTTTACCAGCGGTATGCGGATGATGGCGCTGATCGGATTTATCATGATTTCGGCGGCTGGCTTTGCCGAAGTAATGAAGTCGACCGGTGATATTGATGCTTTGGTTGCGGGAGCTTTTGAGATATTTGGTGATAACCGCGGCGTCGCAGCGCTGGTAATGCTGCTGGTGGGTCTATTCATCACTCTGGGCATCGGCTCTTCTTTTTCAACGATCCCGATTATTGCCGCGATCTTTGTACCCCTGGCCGTACAGTTTGGATTTTCGCCCTTGGCGACGGTCGTGCTAGTGGGAACCGCAGCCGCCCTGGGGGATGCTGGTTCACCCGCTTCTGACTCAACCCTTGGGCCAACGGCTGGCTTAAATGTCGATGGGCAGCATGACCATATATGGGATAGCGTGGTGCCGACGTTTTTGCACTACAATCTGCCGCTGATTGCCTTTGGCTGGCTGGCGGCCATGACGCTTTAATCGTCATGCTGTAGCTACCAAGCAGTGCTAAAAAAGAAGCTCTTAAAAAAATTCTTAAAATAGTTCTTAAAAAATAGTTCTTAAAAAAATTAGCACCGAAAAGTAACGTCATAAAAACGGCAGCCAGTGGCTGCCGTTTTTATGTAAGCGGTTGTGGCTATTTAGGCAAATGGGCTTCGAAGGCACTAAGTAATCCACGCAGCAGTGAAAGCTCTTTACGGCTGGGCTGGGCGCGAGAAAAAAGGGTTTGAAGCTGTTCCTCGGTACGTGCATGCGGTTGGGTAAGAAAGCCGCTTTGCTGCATTAAACGGCCCAGATGATCCTGGAAATGCACAAATTGTTCGCGGCTGGGCGGGGTAGCTTCAAGGGGGCGCTGGTAGCTAAAGTCACTCGCATCACGTTTTCGCCAAGCGCGATGGGTCTCATAGGCCAGAATTTGAACGGCTTGAGAAAGATTTAAGATACCGTACTCAGGGTTGGCCGGGATACTTACTTGGTGGGTACAGCAGCGTATCTCGTCGTTGGTTAAGCCTGAGCGCTCACGACCAAATACCAGGGCAACCGGCGCGTTGGTCGCGTTCGAGATGACCTGCTCGGCCATATCATCGGGTTCGTCGAAGTGGGGCAGCGGCAGGCTGCGCAGCCGCGCGCTGGCACCTACTACCTGCACGCAGTCCTGCACAGCATCTTCGAGGCTAGTAACCACTAGCGCTTTTTCCAGAACATCCGTTGCACCTGCCGCTAGCCGCGTTGCTTCTTCATCAGGAAAGCAACGAGGATTAACCAGTACAAGGTTGGTTAGTCCCATGGTTTTCATGGCGCGCGCGGCGGCACCAATGTTGCCAGGGTGGAAGGTTTGCACAAGCACGATGCGTATATTGGAAAGCACGGTAATAACGACCTAAAAGCTGCCTAATAAAGGCGCTGATGGTAGCACGCTTTCATAATGATTGGCGTGTGTGAATCGCTCACGCCGGGCTGCCGCTAAACGACAAAAACCCCGCACAAGGCGGGGTTTTTGATGACGCTAAATGTCAGAGCGATAGGCTCAGAGGGGCATTACATCATGCCGCCCATTCCACCCATTCCACCCATTCCACCCATATCCGGCGCGGCTTCTTTTTCTTCTGGGTCATCAGCGATCATGCACTCAGTGGTGATCATCAGACCAGCAACAGAGCCCGCAGACTGCAGTGCAGTACGGGTTACTTTCGCCGGGTCAAGAACACCCATTTCGAACAGGTCGCCGTACTCACCCGTTTGAGCGTTGTAGCCGAAGTTGCCTTCGCCATCTTTAACGCGGTTGATAACCACAGCCGCTTCTTCACCAGCGTTGGTTACGATCTGGCGCAGCGGAGACTGCATAGCGCGCAGCGCCATGTTGATACCGTGGTTCTGGTCTTCGTTTTCGCCAGTCAAGCCTTGTACTTTGGCCATTACGCGAACCAGTGCGGTGCCGCCGCCAGGTACAACGCCTTCTTCTACGGCTGCACGAGTAGAATGCAGCGCGTCTTCAACGCGAGCTTTCTTCTCTTTCATTTCGACTTCGGTAGCCGCACCAACGCGGATAACGGCAACGCCGCCTGCCAGTTTGGCAACGCGCTCTTGCAGCTTCTCTTTGTCGTAATCAGAAGAAGTGTCTTCGATCTGCGCACGGATCTGGTTAACACGTGCTTCGATATCGTTTTCTACACCGGCGCCATCAATGATGGTGGTGTTTTCTTTAGACATCGTCATGCGCTTGGCAGTACCCAGGTGATCCAGGTTCGCTTGCTCAAGCGTCAGGCCGACTTCTTCAGAAATAACGGTACCGTTAGTCAGGATAGCGATATCCTGCAGCATGGCTTTACGACGGTCGCCGAAGCCAGGTGCCTTGGCAGCGGCTACTTTAACGATGCCGCGCATGTTGTTTACAACCAACGTCGCCAGTGCTTCGCCTTCGATATCTTCAGCGATGATGGCAAGCGGTTTGCCTTGCTTGGCAACAGCTTCCAGAACCGGCAGCAGTTCGCGAATGTTGGAGATCTTCTTATCCACGAGCAGGATGTAAGGATCTTCCAGTTCAACCGCCATGGTGTCCTGGTTGGTCACGAAGTAGGGCGAGAGGTAGCCGCGATCAAACTGCATACCTTCAACGACTTCCAGCTCGTCTTCAAAGCCACGGCCTTCGTCGACAGTGATAACGCCTTCTTTACCAACTTTTTCCATCGCTTCAGCGATGATTTCACCGATGCGCTTGTCGCCGTTGGCAGAGATAGTGCCTACCTGAGCAATCGACTTGGTGTCGGTGCAGGGTACAGACATTGCCTGAATTTCTTTAACCGCTGCAGTGACTGCTTGGTCAATGCCGCGCTTAAGATCCATCGGGTTCATGCCAGCAGTAACGCCTTTCAGGCCTTCTGCAACAATGGCTTGAGCCAGTACGGTGGCGGTAGTGGTACCGTCGCCAGCTGCGTCAGAAGTTTTGGAAGCAACTTCTTTAACCATTTGTGCGCCCATGTTTTCGAACTTGTCTTTCAGTTCGATCTCTTTGGCAACCGACACACCGTCTTTAGTAACGGTCGGCGCACCAAAGGATTTGTCGAGCACAACGTTACGGCCTTTCGGGCCCAGGGTAACTTTTACCGCGTTGGCGAGAACGTCAACGCCGCGAGCCATACGTTTACGTGCGTCATCAGAAAACTTAACTTGTTTAGCTGCCATGTTCGTTACTTCCTAAAATCGAATTATAAAAGGTGAAAGTAAGTAGTTGAGGCGATGATTAGCCTTCAACGACCGCCAGGATGTCGGCTTCGCTCATGATCAAGACTTCTTCGCCGTCGATTTTTTGCTTCTCAACGCCAAAGCCATCTTTGAAAATTACGCTGTCGCCAACTTTAACGTCTAGCGGACGTACTTCGCCGTTATCGAGAATGCGACCGTTGCCTACTGCAAGAACTTCGCCACGCGTGGGCTTTTCTTGTGCATTGCCTGGAAGCACGATGCCACCAGCAGTTTTCTGTTCTTCTTCCACGCGGCGAACTACGACGCGATCGTGCAAAGGACGGATTTTCATGCTCACGTTCTCCTGAGTATCGTCAAGGCCCTAATAGGGCAGATAGCTAAAACAAGATTCTCGAGGGCATTACCACGAGAAATGAAGGTTCACAACCTTCGTTGTTAATGGTGGCAACATAACCGTCACCACCGAGCCTGTATGCTGGTTCAAAAAGTGGGGGCTTCAAAAGCCCTTTCAAGGGGCAGCGATGAAAAAAGCGCCTTTTATTTGATTTTTTTATATTAATCGACGCTAGCGACGCCGGGAGCCATCATCGCGACTAATAAAATCACCTTCCAGCGGCCCCGTTTCATTGGAAGCACCAGTTTTATCGCCATTACCTCCATGATAGGAAGTACGTTGCTGGCGATGTGTTTTAGGTTGATCGTTTTGCCCGCTATAGAGGCTGGTTTTCAAGCCAAGCCACATTAGGGCTTTATACATAAGCTGCCGTGCGTTCGGCAGCAGACAGGCGATTCCCACTATGTCGGATAAGAAACCTGGCGCCATCAGAAGGGCGCCGCCGAAAATAAGCGCCGCGCCCGTTAGCAGTTCATTGGACGGGATTTCACCTGCCTGCATGCGTTGACGAGCGCGGGCAAACGTAGACACACCTTCTTTGCGAATTAGGTGTAGCCCAATGACGCCCGTCGCTAAAACAAGCAACAGGGTGGTGAGTAGGCCTATTTGGCTGCCGATTGAAAACAACAGTATGAAATCGAGTAAGGTAAATAAAGAGATGAATACAAGAATTGGCATGACCGGCTCCGTAACAGGCGTAATCGATCATTATTGTGTCATAAGTGCAAAAAACAAGCGTCTTCTCGTTATGTTTATTGATTCGCAATGCACGCCTGAGACTCAGTGTTAATGGGCTGTTGAGGAAAGCTGAGGTAGAGTTATTTTACAAACCAATGGGTAAGGAGAGAAGCATGCAATTAGCCGGTAAGGTGATCGCTATTACGGGAGGTGCTCGGGGGCTAGGCTTTTCAATAGCACAGCGTTTAGGCCAGCAAGGGGCAGCACTTGCTTTGCTGGATATGAGTGCTGAAGCGTTAGATCGAGCGGTATCAGAGCTTAAGCGAGATGGTATTCAGTCGGAAGCATTTGTCGTGAATGTCGCTGAGGAGGCTTCGGTGATTGCGGCGTTTGGTGATATTGCGAAACGCATGGGGCCTATTAGCGGTTGTGTTAACAATGCAGGTATTACTGATGATGCTCTGCTGGTAAAAGCCACTGATGGCCATGTAGAAAAACGCATGTCATTTGAGACTTGGCAACGGGTTCTTAATGTTAACTTGACCGGTGTGTTTCTATGTGGCCGTGAGGCGGCGACCCAGATCATTGAAGCGGGGCACGAGGGCGTTATCGTTAATATCTCAAGCATTTCACGAGCCGGCAATGCGGGGCAGAGTAACTATGCGGCGGCTAAAGCGGGCGTTCACGCGCTGACGGTTACTTGGGGTAAGGAGCTGGCTCGCTATGGTATTCGCACTGGTACCGTGGCGCCGGGTTTTGTCGCAACCGATATGACGGCGGCCATGCGCCCAGACATGTTGGAAAGAATCTCATCAAGCGTACCGTTGAGGCGCTTGGGAGAGCCTGATGATATTGCCAAAAGTGTCGCGTTTATTTTTGATAACGACTATTTCAGTGCGCGGATTATCGAATGTGACGGCGGCTTGCGGCTGTAATTCTATTTGAAAAAACGCTAAGACCGCGAGCCGGACTTACGCCTTCGGCTCGCTTTAAGCGTTTGTTACAAAATCAGCTAGCTATAAGTCAGGTAATTAGAAACAAGGTAATTGAAAAACTAAGGGGATTAGAATCCAAAATAGTCACGATTTATTTCACGCTGAAAGTACATTTCCAAGCGTAGCGTCATTGCCCAGCGAGGGTCGTAGCTAACTTCGCGTTGAAAGTGCAGCTCTGGAATGACATCGGCAAATAAAATGCCTTTATGGACATCGCGGCGATAACGGGTTTGTAAATAGTAGTTCGTTATGCGCGGATTAGAGACGCTTTCGCCGATGGCAATAGCTGAATAGCGCAGCGCACTACGCTTATTGAGCCGTTGGTTAAGCTCGGCAATTTCGCTGTACTCTAGCGTATCTTCTTCTTCTCGCCACTGAACGTTAGTGATAAAGCGCAGGTGGCGATTTTCAGAAAGAGGGCGGCCAATATCCCACTCGGTGCGCGCGGAGTAACCTTCATTGTTAAACCACGAAAGGCGGTTAAACGATTCCAGCTGCCAGGGGCCGTCACCGATATCCCAGAGCCGTTCGCTGGTAAAGCGTACGTAAGGATCCAGAGGTAGGCGTAAGCGAACACCCGCGCCAATCCGGTTACTCCAGTTTTCGCGTTTATCCCGGCTTTCAAGCCAGTCCAGCCCAAATGTCGAGTTACGACGGTCGCGCTGGTCGTTATACAGGCGGCCAGAGCCTTGATCGGCCAAGGTTCCTTGTGACTCTTCCGGATCGCTTTCAATGACTAGGCGTAAACGCTCTTCGGTAGTGGGTAGGTCGATCCGATAACGTACGCTGACGTCGCCGCCCACACCCTCTCCTTCCATCCAGTCAATCTCTTGGCCCAGGCGTAAATAGGACTCGTTATTAACGGAGTTGTTATAGTATTCCCCACCAAAAAATGAATCAATATTGCGTGATGTATTGTCCACCCAGTTGCCAACACGGGCACGAAACGGCTCAACTTGCTCTTCGGCCCAATCGGGTAAGTCACTAGTTTCTTCCTCGGCGTAAGCCTGAGAAGTGACAAGCGTTAAAGTGCCTAGACATAGCAAGGCAAAAAACTGTTTCATGTAATTATCTCGAATGATCGTTTTTAAAATTATATGAAGCGCTAGCTTAGGCTTAGGAAGCTTTGTGTATTTCTATATCCTTCGCCCACTTTAGCACGCGTTTTCGATCGCGTCGGCTGTTCATACGGTGAGTATCCACGCTGGAGGGGGTGAGTTGGCCAACAGGCTCGGCGGATAGATTCAAATGAAAACGCCGTGAAGCGCCAATCGGCATATCCTCTGAGCCGTAGATGGCAATAACACGTATCTCAAGCAACAGCTCCTGCTGTTTGATGGCATCTTCATCCAAGTCCCAATACTGGGTTAATCGTTTGATGATCGATTCAAAGGACTGGATGTGAATGTAATCACCTGAGCTAAGCGGTCCTTGGTGCGTGCGGTAATCTACCTCTTCATCTTCATCGCCCTGTTGTTGATATTCAACGATATCAAGCTGGTAGCTTTGCTCCTTGGTATGTAGAACCGCAACAAGATGCTGAACGTAAATGGCTTCGTTGCTCATATTGCTAACTAAGCAAAGCGCATCCAAGCCTATTCCTTTACCTCGGTTAATAATAATCCGAGGCCGACGTTGGCGCGCATAGCCGCCATAAAGCAATTGAGCATAAAAAACCCAAACAAATAAGGTGAGGATGCTGCTAGCAGCGGAGATTGCCTGTGCGTGCTCGTTGAGCCATTCCATAATTGAGATCCTTCTCAAGGCAAGATGCCGAATTGCAAAACACTAACGTTGCTAAAAGGTTAGCAGAAGTTAGCTAAAGGGGGAGGTGGTGAATAGGGATGAAAAAAACATAAAAAAATCGGTAAGCATATGCTTACCGATTGATAGGAATATAATAAAAATGAGATAACTAACTAAAATTGGTGCGGATGGGGAGACTCGAACTCCCACACCTTACGGCACTAGAACCTAAATCTAGCGTGTCTACCAATTCCACCACATCCGCAGAAGACGAGACGTATATTATCAAATTTATGGATAATGTCAACGCTTTAAACAACATAGTTGTCAGGCATTGCTCAACTAAGGAGCTGTATGAGGTTAATGAAAGGGTGGCAACGGGTGCATCGAGGGTTGCAAAAAGCCCTGCCGGGATATTGTGCCTTTTGCCTGATGCCCGCCCACGATGGTGTGGGGTGGTGTCGCGACTGTTTGGCTGATCTGCCTTGGAATACGCTTTGCTGCACACGGTGTGGCGAACCACTACGCCAACCGGCGCAATCGCTATGCGGTCACTGCCTGATGGAACCACCGCCTATCAAACGTGCTCATGTGAGCCTGCTCTATCAGTCCTCGATTAAAGAGCTTATGCATGATTTTAAATTTAATGCATCGCCTCGAGCGGGGATGCTTCTGGTGGAGTTGATGTTAGTGAATAAGCCCGATCTTTTGGGTTCTGCGTTACTGCCTGTGCCAATGCACCATCAGCGGGCGCGAGAGAGAGGGTTTAATCAGGCGTACTGGCTAGCAGAGCAGCTAGCCAGACGGACAGGCCTTGAACTGCTCAATGCTGAGTGTCACAAGCTAGTAGCTTCGCAACGTACGCTAAACCGACAGGAGCGAGCGGCTAATCTACGTGGCGCTTTCAGCATAAAAGGGCCGCTTCCCGCGCATATAACTCTGATTGACGATGTTGTCACAACCGGGGCCACTACCAACGCGCTGGCAAGGGTTGCCCAAAAGGCTGGCGCAATGCATGTAGACATCTGGGCTGTTGCCAGAACGCCGCTAGGCAATAGTTGATAAGATAGGCGTTTGGTTACTCAGGAGCGATTTATGTCACATCTTTTCAGTGCACTGTCGCCTGATACGGTCATGTCGGCGGCCGAATCTGTCGATATTTGGCCAGCCGGCGAGCCTTTTGCGCTTAATAGCTATGAAAACCGTGTATTGATGTTTCGTGATGATGAAGCACGAAGCTGGGTGATAAAGTTTTATCGTCCAGAGCGCTGGTCGGATGCCGCTATTCAAGAAGAGCATGATTTTTTACAGGAGCTTGATAAAGCGGGGGTGCCGGTAGTGGCGCCTTGGCGCAATAGTGAAGGGCAGTCGTTGCATCGCTACGCCGGTTTTCGTTTTACGCTTTTTCGTCAATGTGCAGGTCAGGCACCGGAGCTCGATAACCCCGCGCATCTTTATGCGCTGGGCGAAGTGTTAGGGCGGCTGCATAAAGTAGCGCACCGCAAAGCTTTTCAGCATCGCCCTCAACTAGTGCTTGAAAGCGGAATAGAAAATGCCCGCCAGCGGGTCGTTCAGAGCCAGTGGCTGAGTCAATTCCAGCAGCGTGCTTATCAATCGGTGGTTGAAAAAATGCAGCGGCTGCTGGCATCTAAAGCGCTCGATTCCGCTTCGTTAATGCGTTGCCATGGTGATTGCCACTTGGGTAACGTGCTGGGGCGGGATGAGCAATTTACCCTAGTTGATTTTGATGACTGCCTGATGGCGCCCGCCATTCAGGACATCTGGATGTTGCTGCCGACCGACGACCCCGACGGCTGGCGAGCACAGCTTAATGAAATCAGTGAAGGGTATGAGGAGTCGCAGCCGTTTCCTCATGATCAGATGTCGTTAATTGAACCATTAAGGGCCTATCGATTGATTCGGCATAGTTCTTGGCTGGTGTCGCGCTGGGACGATCCTGCGTTTCCACGGGCTTTTCCCTGGATGGCCGAAAGCGGTTACTGGGATCAGCACATTCGTCAGCTAGAGCAGCAGTGTTTGCAGCTTGAGCGTCCTATATGGCTGGCTTAAGCATTTATTTAAAAGCTCCAGACAGCTTAAGAGCGGCGTAATTACCGTTTTAAAAGTCGTTGCCATCTGCCACATAGCGATTAGGTGCGTTAAAATAATTTGATAACGCGTTTTTTTAATACTTATATTAATTTGCATTAGCTTTTTACTGACTTCATATTGCATAACTTATGAATAAAGGGCTTAGGCACTGCTTAGGATGCTTGGCTTGTCGATGGAATTGCCACGATGAGCAGTTGCATCGAGTAGACAGGCACCGTTTTAGTGAGACTTGATATGACCGATGACATCGCCCAGCATTATCGCCAAATTATTACTGCACTTGGTGAAGATCCTGATCGTGAAGGGCTGCGGGATACGCCTAAGCGCGCAGCTAAGGCCATGCAGTTTTTAAACGCAGGCTATCAGCAATCGCTCGAAGAAATCATTAACGGAGCGGTTTTTGAATCCAAGACCGATGAGATGGTGCTGGTAAAAAATATAGAGCTTTACTCTATGTGTGAGCACCACTTATTACCCTTCATTGGTAAATGCCACATTGCCTATTTACCGGATGGCAAAGTGTTAGGGCTTTCTAAATTTGCACGTATTGTCGATATGTATGCGCGGCGTATGCAGATTCAGGAAAGTCTGACCCGTGAAATTGCCGATGCTGTCCAGCAGGTGACCGGGGCGAAAGGGGTGGCTGTCGTGGTGGAAGCGCGGCATTTGTGCATGATGATGCGTGGCGTAGAAAAGCAGAACTCAAGCATGACTTCATCGGTAATGCTGGGTGGGTTCCGTGATAACCCCGCCACGCGTCAGGAGTTTTTAACGCTGATTAATTAAGATGGCGTTTCCATGGTCAGAGTGGCGATATTGGCCAAACACTTGGTTAATTACGTGGTTTCGTCTTAGCATGAAAGCGTAAATATGAGCCCACAGGGCCATCTTTTGGCCAGGAGTCTGTCATGGAAGCGTTAAAAGAGACACAGCTGTATTGCCCCTTTGCCTATATCGACGGCAGTTGGGTAGCCGCTGACAGTGGAGAACAAATTAACGTTATTAACCCCGCCACGGGCAAGCCGGTGGGGGACATGCCCCGCTTAGGCAAAGCGGAAACTGAGCGTGCGATTGATGCAGCCGACGCCGCTTTACCCGCATGGCGTTCGTTAACCGCGCAGGAGCGCGCTGATCTTCTACTCAAGTGGCACGATTTAATGCTTGAGCATCAGCATGATCTTGCGCTGCTGATGACGTTTGAGCAGGGCAAGCCGGTGAAAGAAGCCGAAGGTGAAATTGCCTATGCGGCGAGTTTTCTGCGCTGGTTTGCCGAAGAAGCCCGGCGTGTATACGGCGAGACCATCCCTGCCTCGAAGTCAAACCAGCGCATCATGGTTACCAAGCAGCCGGTTGGCGTTGTAGGCGCGATTACCCCCTGGAATTTCCCGGCGGCGATGATTACCCGCAAGGCCGGTGCTGCTTTAGCAGCGGGTTGTACTATTGTGATCAAGCCTGCCAGTCAAACGCCGTTCTCCGCGACAGCATTAGCGCTATTGGCTGAGCGTGCAGGCATACCGCGCGGCGTCTTTAATGTGGTGCCGGGTCGCGCCGGTGAAATTGCCGAAGCGCTCACTCAGTCACCTAAAGTCCGCAAAATTACTTTCACCGGTTCCACCGAAGTGGGCCGAACGCTGATGGCGAAGGCCTCAGAGCATGTACAGAAAATTTCGCTGGAACTTGGTGGTAACGCACCGTTTATTGTTTTTGAAGATGCTGATTTAGATGCTGCCGTTGAAGGTGCGATGGCTGCCAAGTTCCGCAATGCGGGGCAAACCTGTATCTGCACTAACCGCTTTTTAGTTCAGTCCAGCGTCATTAATGCATTTTGTGAAAAGCTAGCAGTAGCCATGAACAGCGAGCTAAACGTGGGTGATGGCACGCAGCCGAATATTAATATTGGCCCGCTGATTGATGAAGATGGGGTCAAGAAAGTCAGCGAGCATGTTCAAGACGCGCTTGATAAGGGGGCTGAGCTATTGTTGGGCGGTCACCCTCATCCTCTGGGTGGCAATTTCTTCACGCCTACACTTATCAGCTTTGCAAAGGAAAACATGAAGGTAGCCCAGGAAGAGACCTTTGGTCCCTTAGCCGCTGTTTTCCCCTTTGATGATGAAGAAACCGCCATTGAAATGGCCAACGACACCCAGTATGGGCTGGCGTCTTACTTCTATTCTCGGGATCTCTCGCGAGTTTGGCGCGTTGCTGAAGCGCTGGAATATGGCATGGTCGGGATCAACACCGGCCTTATTTCCAATGCGTCGGCACCGTTTGGCGGGGTCAAAGCGTCAGGCTTAGGGCGCGAAGGCGGTCATCAAGGCTTGGAAGAGTATTTGGAAACCAAGTACCTGTGTATTGATCTTGGCTAACATGAGTAGAATATCGCAGGCTTGTTGCCGTTAAAAAAAGCCTCGCAGGCGGTGCTTGCGAGGCTTTTGTTTATCTAGCGCATTTATTACACTACTGTTTAGTGGCGGAAATGGCGCATGCCGGTGAAGACCATGGCAATGCCCGCTTCATTGGCGGCGTCAATTACTTCCTGATCACGCATCGAGCCGCCCGGCTGAATGACGGCGGTGATGCCCGCGGCGGCGGCTGCATCAATACCGTCACGGAACGGGAAGAAAGCGTCAGACGCCATGACTGAACCCGGTACGGACAGGTTTTCATCGGCCGCTTTAATACCCGCAATTTTGGCCGAGTACACGCGGCTCATCTGGCCTGCACCGACACCGATCGTTTGGCCAGCTTTGGCGTAAACAATGGCGTTTGATTTAACGAATTTGGCCACGCGCCATGCGAATGCCAAATCGCGCAGCTCCTGTTCTGAGGGCGCGCGCTCGCTTACCACGGTAATCTCTTCACGCGTCACCATACCCTGGTCACGCTCTTGTACCAGCAGGCCACCGTTGACCCGTTTGAAATCAAATGCGGGCTGGGTTTCTCCAGGCCAATGAGCGCTTACATCCAGCAGGCGAACGTTTTTCTTCTCGGCGATAATCGCAACCGCTTCATCGCTTACCCCAGGCGCGATAATGACCTCAACAAACTGGCGGTCAACAATGGCACGGGCGGTATCAGCTTCTAAAGGCGTGTTGAAGGCAATAATGCCGCCAAAGGCGCTGGTGGGGTCGGTCGCAAACGCTTTGTCGTAAGCCTCTAGCGCGGTGGCACCAATCGCGACGCCGCACGGGTTAGCGTGTTTAACAATCACGCAGGCCGTTTCATCAAACGCTTTTACGCATTCAAAGGCCGCATCGGTATCAGCCACGTTATTGAACGAGAGCGGTTTGCCCTGGAGCATGGTGGCCGTAGCAACGCTGGGCTCCGAGGCGGAAGGATCAACGTAAAAAGCCGCCTGCTGATGCGGGTTTTCGCCGTAGCGCATGTCCTGCTTTTTATGCAGCTGCAGATTAAACGTGCGCGCAAAGGTCGCGTCGCTCTCATTAACCTTGCGACCCAAATAATCCGCGATAGCGCCGTCATAGCCTGCGGTATGTTCAAAGGCTTTTACCGCAAGGTCAAAGCGCGTGGCAGTGCTCACTTGACCATCATTGGTCGCAAGCTCTGCAAGCACGCGGGCATAATCGTCGGCATTAACCACGATGGTGGTATACGCGTGGTTTTTAGCGCAAGCGCGCACCATGGTCGGGCCACCGATATCGATATTCTCGATAGCATCTTCCAGGCTGCAGTCAGGCTTGGCTACTGTCGCCGCAAAGGGGTAGAGGTTAACCACGACCATATCAATCGGGGTGATATCGTTTTCAGCCATGACGGCATCGTCTTGGCCGCGGCGAGCCAGAATGCCGCCATGAATTTTCGGGTGCAGGGTTTTTACCCGGCCGTCCATAATTTCAGGAAAGCCGGTATGTTCGGAAACTTCCGTCACCGCAATGGCATTTTCCTGTAGCAAGCGGAACGTACCGCCTGTAGAAAGCAGCTCGATACCGCGCTCGGATAAGCCGCGGGCAAACTCCACGATGCCGGTTTTATCAGAAACGCTCAAAAGAGCGCGGCGAACAGGGGTAGCAGTACTATCAACCATTAGAGTGCTCATATGCAGAGTTGGAAATAAAAACAACAACGCCCCATGGTTATGGGGCGTCACCTTCGATAAGTCCGTAAAGCTTGAGTTTTTTGCGCAACGTCCCCCGGTTTAATCCAAGTACGTCAGCTGCTCGTGTTTGGTTACCTTCCGTATGCTCCATGACACAAGTGAGCAGCGGCGCTTCTACTTCGGCCATCACCATGGCGTACAGGTCGGTGGCCTGGCTGCCATCGAGATGCTCGAAGTAGCGGCGCATGGCGGTTTCCACGGCCTCTCTTAACGGCTGCGGTGGAACGCTTGCCGCCGGGTCAGCGAGCGTGCCCGCTAGGCGCGAGGATAACTCGCTGGAAAGAAAATCGCGTTCGTTCATGCAGCATGGCTTCCTGTAGCTAGCAGACGCTTGTCAGCATCAAGCGCCATCGCGTCATTAATCCAATTAAATTGCGTTTCAGGTAACATTAACGCATTAAATTGTTGTTTCAATTGGCGGCGTGTTGCCTCGCAAAAGCGCTGGTCACTTTCGAGATACCAGCCAATATGCTTGCGGGCAATACGCACACCCATTGTGTCTCCGTAAAACGCATGAAGGGCCGCTACATGCGCTAGGAGCACGCGGCGACGCTCTTCAAGGCTTGGCAATGCTAATTGCTTGCCGTGTTCGAGATAGTGGGTGATCTGTTTAAAAATCCACGGATTGCCTTGGGCGCCTCGCCCCACCATTACCGCGTTTGCACCGGTATAACGAAGGACTTCAGCTGCTTTTTCAGGGCTTGTAATATCACCATTGGCAATCACAGGGATCGAAAGACGCGATTTAATATCGGCAATCGTGTCGTATTCTGCCCATCCAGTATAGCGCTGTTCGCGATGTCGGCCATGAACGGCCAGTGCTTGAATACCAGCATCTTCTGCAAGCCGAGCAATACGTACGCCGTTGTTCGATTCAGCGCACCAGCCGGTACGAATTTTTAGCGTAACCGGAACCTCAACAGCCTTGACCACGGCATCCAGAATTTCCGCTACTAAGGCTTCATCGCGTAACAGGGCAGATCCTGCTGCCTTGTTGCAGACCTTTTTCGCCGGGCAGCCCATATTGATATCAATAATTTGTGCGCCCAGCTCCACGTTTAGCCGAGCTGCCTGAGCAAGCATCTCTGCATCCCCGCCCGCAATCTGGACTACGCGTGGGTCGGGCTCGCCCTGGTGGTCCATACGCAGCTGTGACTTGCGCGTATGCCAGAGGCTCGGGTCGGCGGTTACCATTTCACCCACCACCCAGCCCGCGCCCAGCTGTCGGCATAGCTGACGAAAGGGACGGTCGGTAACGCCGGCCATAGGCGCCAGAATTACCTGATTGGGCAACGTGTAAGGGCCGATGGCTGTCGATTGTTGCGTGGCTATGGTCATGGACATTGCGCTGCTGGATAACGAGTAGGTCGTTTCAAGGAGGCGTATGATACGCCTACTCGGGATTGGAATGAAGGCTGTTTCGCAGATTAACCGGGGCGATAGCCAGTGAGCCGTACCCAGCCTTCGCGAATGACGGGTTCATCCATCATGATGCCTTCTGATTCGTAGGCCCTAAGCACGTCTTGGGCCTGGTTGGCAAGAATGCCTGACAGCGCAAGACGTCCCTTCGGTGCGATATGTCCAGCGATCATTGGCGCCAGCTCTACCAAGGGCCCGGCTAAAATATTAGCGGTGACAACCGGGTAGGGGCCGCCAGTTAACTGCTCGGGATAATAAAGCGCTAAATCGTGTTCAGCAATATGATTACGTTCGGCGTTATCGCGGCTTGCTTGCAGCGCCTGGGGGTCTATATCCGTGCCATCGGCATGGCGTGCGCCAAGCTTGAGTGCGGCAATCGCCAGAATGCCCGAACCACAGCCAATATCCAGCACGTTCTGGTCGGCAAGCGTGCCCTCAACCGCTAGCTGATCGAGCCATTCAAGGCACAGCGCAGTGGTGGGATGGGTGCCGGTACCAAAGGCCAGGCCTGGATCTAGAATCAAGTTGACTGCATCGGCTTGCGGTGGGGTGTGCCAGCTGGGAACAATCCAGAGCCGCTGTCCCATCTGAAGTGGCGTGAAGTCATCCATCCATTCACGTTCCCAGTCGCGATCGGCTAGCAGCTCATACTCAATCGCCGGGCAGGGCTCGTCAGGCATCTGCTCAGCCCAAGCCGCTGCTATACGCATAAGCATGCTCTCAACGCCTTCAAGATCATCGTACAGGCCGGTTAAGATCGTATCCTGCCATAAAGGCGTGGTGCCGCGCTCAGGCTCGAAAACGGGATCGTCGTGAGCATCCTGAAGCCCAATGGCCGTTGCGCCTTCTTCAAGCAGCAGGTCTTCGAGTAGTTCCGCCTGCTCAGGCGCGACGTGGGCTTTAAGTTGAAGCCAGGGCATGGCGTGTCTCCGCAGTAGAAACAAAAACGGTAACGGGGTGGACTCAGCCACCCCGTTTGGCATCACTATCGGCTAACCAGTAAAATTAGCTGATTTCTAAATTAGCCAGCGAGTTTCTTTTCCAGGTAGTGAATGTTGACACCCCCTTGACGGAAATGACTATCGCGTACCAGGTCTTTCTGCAGATCGATATTGGTCTTGATGCCTTCAACCAGCAGCTCATCCAGGGCGTTGCGCATGCGCGTCAGCGCCGTTTCGCGGTCAGCCCCCCAGGTGATCAGTTTGCCGATCAAGGAGTCGTAGTGAGGCGGAACGGTATAGCCCGTATAAAGATGCGAGTCCATACGAACGCCAAGGCCACCCGGCGCATGAAATAGCGTTACTTTACCCGGTGAAGGCATAAAGGTACGCGAATCTTCGGCATTGATCCGGCACTCAAACGCATGGCCGTTAAGCTTTACGTCTTCCTGGCGAATCGACAGCGGCAGGCCAGAGGCAATGCGCAGCTGCTCTTTAACGATATCGACGCCGGTTACCATTTCAGTAACCGGGTGCTCTACCTGAACACGGGTGTTCATTTCGATGAAGAAGAACTTGCCATCTTCATACAGAAACTCAAACGTACCTGCGCCGCGGTAATTGATTTCGATACACGCCTGACGGCAGGCTTCGAGCACGTCAGCACGTGCTTGTGGCTCAATGCCGGGGGCGGGGGCTTCTTCCAATACTTTCTGGTGGCGGCGCTGAAGTGAGCAGTCCCGGTCATACAGGTGGATGGCGTTGCCCTGGCCATCGGCAAGTACCTGCACTTCCACGTGACGCGGTTTCTCAAGGAATTTTTCCATGTAGACCGTGCCATCACCAAACGCTGCCTGGGCTTCGTTTTGGGTGATGCTAATCGCTTCAAGCAGTTGGTCTTGGGAATGCACTACCCGCATACCACGGCCACCGCCGCCAGCGGCTGCCTTGATAATTACCGGATAGCCAACGCGCTTGCCGGCGGCCAGATTCGAAGCATCATCATCGCCAAGCGGGCCGTCAGAGCCGGGAACGGTCGGTATACCGGCTTTCTTCATGGCTTCGATAGCGCTGACTTTGTCGCCCATCAGGCGAATGGTTTCAGCGCGCGGACCAATAAACGCAAAACCTGAACGCTCAACCTGCTCGGCAAAGTTGGCATTTTCAGACAAAAAGCCGTAGCCCGGATGAATCGCGCTTGAGTCGGTGACTTCAGCGGCGCTGATCAGTGCAGGAATATTTAAATACGACTGGGCCGATGAAGCCGGGCCAATACACACAGCTTCATCCGCCAGGCGTACGTGCATCAGTTCACGGTCGGCCTTAGAGTGTACCGCTACGGTTTTGATGCCCAGTTCTTTACAGGCCCGCAGGATACGTAGGGCTATCTCGCCGCGGTTCGCGATAAGTACCTTGTCCAGCATGGGAGAGTCCACCCGTGTTGATGTGAAAGATTAAGCGAGGACGATCATGGGCTGATCAAATTCCACCGGCTCACCATCTTCCACCAGGATGGCTTCAACCACACCGTCGCGATCGGCTTCGATCTGGTTCATCATTTTCATCGCTTCCACGATGCAAACGGTATCACCCTGTTTAACGGTGTCGCCCACTTCTACAAACGATTTAGCGCCGGGTGCAGGGCTGCGATAGAACGTGCCGACCATGGGTGAATTAACGGCATTGCCACGGAAGCTTGCGCCCTGAGGCTCAATGTCAGCGCCTGGAGCAACGGGGGCTGGTGCGGGGGCTTGTGTCGGGTAGCCGTACTGCGGCATTGGCTGGGGCTGCCAAGTGGCGCCATTAGGATGGCGGCTGATGCGTACTGACTCTTCGCCTTCCTGAATTTCGATTTCACTAATGTTTGATTCTTCGAGCAGTTCGATCAATTTTTTTACTTTGCGAATATCCATACTGAGCCCCATTAATGTCTGAAGGTTGCGAGCTGGCTACGCTGAACGTAAAGCGAAATGTGGCATGTTCGGCGCGCAGTAAACCAATTAAAGAAAACAAGAGAACGCTGCATGTTAGCGAACGTTACCCCTTCTACAGCTAAAAAATTGAGAATTTAACTAATATGGAAGCGGAGTTTGCCGAAAAAACAAGTGCATGTCCAGCGCTTGTCCAGTGGATAGCTAAGACATTACATCCCCTTAATGCACTAGTCAGCTTAGTCAGCGTTTAGCTAAGAGTGTGCGGTTATTAGCGCGGGCCAATAACTACAAAGACAAAATCCAGAGGATTATGTTTCTAACTCGATAACCACTGCTTTAATGACGAAAGATGTTCAGCAAGCTCACTGGCAGTGGCTTCCCCCTGAATGCGCGCTGTGCGTATCTCATTGCCTTGATTAAAAAACAGTAGACTTGGTGGGCCAAATAGCTGGTATTGATTTAGCAGCTGTCGGCTCTGCGCGGTGGTATCAGTCACATCGACTGAAATCAGCGTAAAGCCTTCCAGGGCAGCCACAACGCGTGGGTCGGGGTAAACATCACGTTCCATTACCTTGCATGAGATACACCACTCGGCAGTGAAGTGTACAAAAGCGGGTTGGTTGGCATTGTCTGCTTGAGTAAGTGCTGACTGCAGTTCGTCCAAGCTATCCACTTCCGCAAATGCGAGCGCGATATTAGCGCTTGCATCGGACGTGCTTGAGAAGCTTAACGGGCGCAGGGGATTGTTATTGCCCTGAGCTGCGCCCAGTACTAAGGCGACCCCCCAGGCCAGCAGCATCAGCCCTAGCGTTTGCCGGGCACGTGACCAACCTGGTCGCTGGTTTAACGTTAAAGCGCCAAGCACCAATGCGCTGCCAATAGCCAGGGCCGCCCAAAGTAATAGCCCAATAGGCCCTGCAACCAGGCGCTCGATCATCCAGACCGCGACACCCAGCAGCAACAGGCCAAAGGCGGTTTTAACGCCATTCATCCAAGCGCCTGTGCGGGGTAGCAGTGTTACGCCAAATGTGCCGACGAGCAACAGCGGCAAGCCCATCCCTAGGCCTAAGGCAAACAATACCGCGCCGCCAATAACGGCATCGCCCGTTGAGGAAATAAACACCAGCGCCCCCGCCAAAGGGGCCGTTACACAGGGAGATACTACTAAAACGGAAAGTGCCCCCGCTAAAGCCAGACCGCCAGGGCCGCTTTTTTGGGCGCGTGCCTGCCAAGCATCAATACGATTAGTGAGCCGTTGTGAAAAGCGCAGCTCGAAGGCGCCAAACATGGCCAGTGCAAATAGCGTAAATAAAACAGCAAACGTGATTAATACCGGTGCCGACTGAAGGCGCGCCTGTAAGTTCAGTCCAGCCCCAAAAAGCCCCATCAGCACGCCTACGACCGCGTAAGTGACGGCCATACCCAGTACGTAGCTTGCCGAAAGTACAAAAGCACGCGGTCTGGTCGGATTCTGGCCTACGATAATAGAGGAAAGTATCGGAATCATGGGTAGTACACAGGGTGTAAACGTAAGACCAAGCCCTGCAAGAAAAAATAGCCCTAATGCCAATGGCAGGCTTGCCTCGCTTAAAAGCGTGCTAAAGCGGCTATCGGCACTTTGTGGTGTGCCCATAGATGGGTTTGAAACAGAACTTGAAACAGAACTTGAAGCAGAGCTTGAGAATGAACTGGCCATGTCGGGGTCTGACGTGTTGCCAGACTTTACGCTGCCAGCAGCTTGGCTGGTATTCTCGCTTAGCCAATCAGCATATTGGGCGGGCGGTTCTGATTCTGCCGCCTGAAGGTCTACGCGTTCTGGAGGATAGCAAAGCCCGGCATCGGCACATCCCTGAAAGGTGAGTGCAATATCAATAGGGCCTGAATAGGCACTTTCGAGAGGCGTTTCGAATACTACCTGATCACGGAACGTGTAAACGTCGCCGAAAAATTCGTCGGTGGTAAATGTGCCTTCCGGCAGAACGGAGCCACCCAGCGTTACCGACGGCGTCTGGCTTTCAACAGCAAACTGATGCCGGTAAAGGTAGTAGCCCTGAGTAATCTGCATACCCACATAAAGCGTTTCACCATCGTGCCAGGCGCTGGACTGAAACGCCTCCATCACCGGTAAAAACGCATCTTCACTGCTAGATGAAAACCACTGTGCTTGGGCAACCAGGGGCAGGCAACAGAGAAGCAAGAGCGAACTTAAGCGTTTGATGGATAACACGATACATCCTTAACGGCGGTGTGACGGGATAAGCACCTGCATAGATCTTGCGCAGGGAAAACCGGACACTTTAATAGGGCAGCAGCACGATAAAAAAACGTTGGCTTGGCATAATAATAAGGCCGCCTTGAGGGCGGCCTTATTAATAGAGACAAAACGTGAGCGTTAGTTCACTTTATGCCTTTTGGTAAGCAGCCGCTGATTTCTCAATGGCTTTGCGTGCGGCTTCGACGCCTTCCCAGGATTCAACTTTTACCCACTTGCCTTTTTCAAGGTCTTTGTAGTTCTCAAAGAAGTGTGCAATTTGCTGACGCAGTAGCTCAGGCAGGTCGGTAACTTCCTGAATGTCATCATAAAGCGTGCTGAGTTTAGGGTGCGGTACGCACACAAGCTTGGCATCTTCGCCCGCTTCATCGGTCATGTTCAGGATGCCGATGGGGCGCGCACGGATAATGCTGCCAGGCGCTACCGGGTGAGGAGTAACCACCAGCGCGTCCAGCGCATCGCCATCATCCGCCAGTGTGTGCGGGATAAAACCATAGTTGGCGGGGTAGAACATCGGCGTAGCCATGAAGCGGTCAACCAGCAGCGCGCCCATGTCTTTATCGATTTCATATTTGATCGGAGCGTGGTTCGCAGGAATCTCGATCGCCACGTAAATATCGTTCGGCAAATCCTTTCCAGCAGGGATGTTATCGAAGTTCATCGTTGAGTCCTTAAGTCCTTGGGTGATGCAGTGGCTAAGCAATTGATGCGTTGCACGAATAGGCGGGAATTATACGAAGATGACTCAACGATTGCCAATGCAACATAGTGCTAGGGGCGTATCACCGTGCAAGTGCCAGCGACGCATCATGTTTATCAGTGCAAACGTGACGTTAGTTGGGCATCGCATTGAAGTCGTTGCGTGTATCATAGCGGCTGGGAAATTTATGCTGAGCGGCTAGCCAAGGAGGATGAGTGGGGCATGCCCAGTTGCTAATCAGTTATGGTCAAGCGTTTGTGGCTCCTGACAGGCGCTTGCATCGCAGCTCCATGTCGGTGCGTTTCCCTGATGCGCCGATACTGAAAGTTAAAGGGGGCTGTGCGGTTATCAGCGACTCCGTGTCACGCAATACGCTGGCCAAGCAGGCGGGCGACTTAAGCGTGCGGGGGTTTTTGGCAGACTACTTTTCCACACCCGACCATTGGGATACAAAAACATCGGCAACTCGTGTGCTACGGGCATTGAACAGCTGGTGCTATAGCCAAAGCCAACATGTAAAAGAGGGCGGCTTTGTTTCCTCCATGTCGGTCATGGTCTTCCGTCAGCGCGAAGCCCATCTGTTTCATATGGGCGATACACTGGTCTTTCGCCTGCGTGGCGCTGAGTTTGAGCAGCTGAGCCGTGATCATGTCACCGACATCGGCGGCTATCACTACCCATCCCGGGCGCTGGGAATGGATGGCAGTGTGGATATTGATTACACCCATCTAGGGCTCAAGCAAGGCGATATTTTTCTATTTACCACGCGGGGTGTGCGCGGCACGCTGCTGCCCTCAGATTACGTGAGACTGATTCGCCAGGATGCCAGTGACCTGGATGCTGCCTGCGAGCGCTTGGCCAGTGAAGCCAAACAGCGTGCCCAGGAGCGTGGCTACGGTGGAGAACAGTTTTGCTTTCAACTGGTGCGTATTGACGAGCTTCCCGAAGAGTCGCCGGATGACCCAAGCCTGATTTACGGCGACTTACCGATTCCGCCCGAGCTTGCCCCCGGTGAACGCTTGGATGGTCTGGAAGTCATTGAAGTGCTTTCACGTAATGCGCAGTCTCGGGTTTACCGCGTGCGGGATGTGCATACGGAGCGGGAAATGGTCATGAAGGCGCCAAGCCCCGAGCTTTCACTGCGTAATGCTTATCTGGAGCATTTTCTACTTCAGCAATGGATTGTGGAGCGGGTTAACTCACCCTTCATTGTCAAAGTGATAAAGCCTTCAAGGCCGCGGCGCTATCTTTATTATCTAATGCAGCATGTGGAAGGCGAGACGCTTCGCCAGTGGGCCGAAAGGCATCCCCAGGCAAGCCTTGTCCAGCGGCTCGATATTGCCAATCAGCTGGGCAAAGCCGTTCAGGCACTGCATCACCGGGATATTATCCATCAACAAATTACCCCGGATAATATCTTGATTGATACGCATGGGAAGCTGATTCTGAATGATTTTAGCGCATGTCATATGCGTGAAGCGGATGGCCACCGTCAATCGGGAGAGTTGCTGCGCCAAATTGGTTTTAACGAGCATACCGCGCCTGAGTATGCGCTAGGCGACAGCGTTGGACGCCGCAGCGATCAGTACTCGCTAGCCTCAACCGCTTATTGGTTGTTGACCGGGGCGTTGCCGTATCAATTCACGCCTAACAAATTGCGCAGTCATACGGATTTAGAAGAACTTAGTTACCGCAGCTCACGTGCCCAGAACCCTGAAATATCCATTGAGTTAGATGAAGCGTTAAGACGCGCACTGGATCCTCAGCGAGCGCTGCGCTTTAGGCGGCTATCGGAATTTTTACATGCGCTGCGTGTGCCGCTTGGTCGTTTACCCGCCCGGGATGAACCCCGCACGGAGCCTCGGCGTCATTTCTGGCAGGGTGTCGCTGGCGTATTGCTGTTACTGCTCGTGCTGTCGTGGCTGCTACGTTAGGGCCGCTATATTAAAACGGTTATAAAATAGCTGACCATAAAAAACGGGCGATGAAATAATCATCGCCCGTTTTGGTATACGCTTGGCTTACAGCGTGAAAGTGGGGAGTTTTTGTTCCACTTTGGCAAGCTTGAGCTTAGCCACTTTGGGCAAACCGTTCTCAAACGGCGGGAAGTCTTCGCCTTGAATCAGCGGCGAGAGGTAGTCACGACATGCCTGGGTAATCGCAAAACCGCTTTCGCTGATAAAGTCACGCGGCATAAACTTTTCCTGGTTGGCAATCTGCGAAAGCGGTGCGGAAATGACATCCCACTGGTAAGGCGATTGAGAAACACGCCGAATCGCCGGCATCATCGAGTTTTTACCGGCAAGGGCCAGCGTCACAGCTTCACGGCCGACCGCATAGGCCTGTTCAACGTCGGTTTTAGATGCCAGATGGCGTGCTGCACGCTGTAAATAGTCTGCGACGGCCCAGTGGTACTTATAGCCCAGGTCTTGCTTGATCATACCGGCTAGCGTGGGGGCAACACCGCCCAACTGGCGATGGCCAAAGGCATCGGTATTACCCGCATCGGCCAGGAAAGTGCCGTCTTCGTAGCGCGCGCCTTCGGATACCACAATCACGCAGTAACCGTTCTGCTTAACGCTTTCTTCTACACGCGCCATCACCGCTTTACGATTGAAGGCAATTTCGGGGAAAATAATCAAATGTGGCGGCTCGCCTTCACCTTCCCCGGCAAGCCCGCCTGCGGCAGCGATCCAGCCAGCATGGCGGCCCATCACTTCAAGCACGAATACTTTAGTAGACGTTGCGCACATGGACGCGATATCCAGCGACGCTTCGCGGGTAGAGGTGGCAATATATTTGGCAACGCTACCAAAGCCCGGGCTGTTATCGGTAATCGGCAGATCGTTATCCACGGTTTTAGGCACATGGATGGCGGTCAGCGGATAACCCAGTTTTTCAGACAGCTGAGAAATCTTCAGGCAGGTATCGGCACTGTCGCCGCCACCGTTATAGAAGAAGTAGCGAATATCGTGGGCTTTAAAAACCTCGATCAGACGCTCGTACTGCGTACGGTGCGTGTCGATATCTTTCAGCTTGTAGCGGCAAGAACCGAATGCGCCGCCTGGCGTATGGCGTAGCGCAGCGATCGATTCGTCACTTTCCTGGCTTACATCGATAAGATCTTCAGTCAACGCGCCAATGATGCCGTTATGACCGGCATACACTTTGCCAATTTGCTCGGGCGCCTGACGGCAAGCTTCGATAACGCCACAGGCGCTAGCGTTAATAACGGCGGTAACGCCGCCTGACTGGGCGTAAAAGGCATTATGCTGAGCCATTGAAACGTCTCATCTCTTGAAAAGCGAAAAAGTGGAGCACGCGGGAAGTGTTAAATACGTTCACTACCGGTGCCTCAAGGTGGCGAAGTTTAGCGTAAAGCGATAATGGCTGCATCCAACGAACGGCTTATTCGCCATCATCCAGATCTTGCTCACGCTGGGCTAAACGCCAGCCACCCAAATCTTTATAACGATTAACCATGGCGCAAAATAGCTCTGCGGTGCGCTCGGTATCGTAGCGTGCAGAGTGCGCCGCTTTATTATCAAACTCGATGCCCGCTGCGCGGCAAGCCCGCGCCAGCACCGTCTGCCCATAGACCAGGCCAGCAAGCGTTGCGGTATCAAAACTCGAGAAAGGGTGAAAGGGGTTACGCTTAACGTTGCACCGGTTAGCGGCCGCGTTGAGAAACCCTTGATCAAAGGCGGCATTATGGCCAACCAAAATCGCCCGAGAGCAGCCGTGCGCTTTTATCGATTTGCGTATGGGCCGGAAAATTTCGCCTAATGCTTCAGACTCACTGAGCGCTACCTGTCGGCGCAGCGGGTCATCAAGATTGATGCCGGTAAAATCCAGTGCGGACTGCTCGACATTGGCCCCTTCAAACGGTTTGATGTGATAGGCATAGGTCGCATCAGGCAGCAGATTGCCTTCTGGGTCCATGGTGAGCGTGACGGCTGCAATCTCAAGCACGGCATCACTTTGGGCATTAAAGCCACCCGTTTCTAAATCAATGACAACCGGTAGATAACTACGAAAACGTTGGGCCATTAATTCGCGGGCAATTGCCTCGCTCATGCAGCTCTCCTTAGTAAAGCGAGTAATCGGTCAAAAATGGGCGGCAAGCCGCCTCTTGAGTGGTGTGATTCTAGCAGCTTTCTTGCTAAGGCGTCGTTGACGGTATTCGCTGGGCATAGAGAACGCTATACTCAGGGTTTATTTCAACATGCAGCACGCAATTAGGTGCTGCATTTTCTAGTGAACTTGCTTTCATAAACAAGGAGCAAAGAATGTCCGATGTCAAAAAGGTTGTGCTGGCATATTCAGGCGGCCTGGACACATCCGTAATCGTTAAGTGGTTGCAGGAAACCTACAACTGCGAGGTAGTGACCTTTACTGCCGACATCGGTCAAGGCGAAGAAGTCGAGCCGGCCCGTGCTAAGGCCCAGGCGCTGGGTGTTAAAGAAATTTACATCGAAGACCTGCGTGAAGAGTTTGTACGTGACTACGTCTTCCCCATGTTCCGTGCCAACACGATCTACGAAGGTGAATACCTGCTGGGTACGTCGATTGCACGCCCGCTGATCGCCAAGCGCTTGATTGAAATTGCCAATGAAACGGGCGCGGACGCCATTTCTCACGGTGCAACGGGTAAAGGTAACGACCAGGTGCGTTTCGAGCTGGGCGGCTACGCGCTGAAGCCGGGCGTTAAAGTCATTGCGCCGTGGCGCGAGTGGGATCTGACGTCGCGTGAAAAGCTGATGGCTTACTGCGAAGAGCACAATATCCCGGTCGACTTCTCCAACAAGAAGAAAAAATCGCCGTACTCCATGGACGCCAACCTGCTGCATATCTCTTACGAAGGCGGCATTCTGGAAGATCCGTGGGCCGAAGCCGAAGACGATATGTGGCGTTGGAGCGTGTCGCCAGAAGCGGCACCCGATCAGCCTACCTATGTTGAGCTGACGTTCGAGAAAGGCGATATCGTCGCGATCGACGGTGAGGCTCTCAAAGCCCACGAAGTACTTGAGAAACTCAACAAAGTCGGCGGCGACAACGGCATTGGCCGTCTGGATATCGTAGAAAACCGCTATGTGGGCATGAAGTCACGTGGCTGTTATGAAACTCCTGGTGGCACCATCATGTTGCGTGCTCACCGTGCGATCGAGTCGCTGACGCTGGACCGCGAAGAGGCTCACCTGAAAGATCAATTGATGCCGAAATACGCCGAAGTGATCTACAACGGCTACTGGTGGAGCCCTGAACGTCGCATGCTGCAAGCCGCTATCGACGAGACACAGAAAAACGTCTCCGGCGTTGTGCGCATGAAGCTCTACAAAGGCAACGCTACCGTAGTAGGGCGTAAGTCCGAGCAGTCTTTGTTCGATGAGTCTATCGCAACGTTTGAAGACGATGCCGGTGCTTACAACCAGAAAGACGCGGAAGGCTTTATTAAGCTTAATGCTTTACGCTTGCGGATTGCTGCTGGCAAAGGTCGTCAGCAGAGCTAATCCCGTTAAAGGCGGCAGGTTCTCCTGCCGCTTTTTTTATAACGCTAGGAGCCAGTATGTTTAAGAAGCTCTTTTCAGGTCTGTTTGGCGGTGAAGGTAGCGGAGCCCCTAACGCGGGTGTCAACGCGGCTGACCCGGTGGAATACAAAGGCTTTTTGATTATTTCTCAGCCCGATCAGCAAAGCGGCCAATACCGCGTCAGCGGATGGATCAAGCAGCCAAGCGATAGCGGAGAACCCCGCGAACACCGTTTTGAACGCTCTGATATGTTACCCAGCCGTGATGCCTGCGACGCCATGATGGTGACCAAAGCGCAGCGCTACATTGATGAAGTAGGCGAGGCTATTTTTGAACCCGATCCCCGCCAGGCAAGTCATTAGTTAATAAATGACGGCTTGCTTGAAGGCATGATCAAGTAGTCGCGCTAATTGCTTTCGATGTGTCGCTTTTAGTTAACATTAACTGCCTAAAATACTAGCTTTAGGTTGTTGATGCGTGAGTATCAATCAGTGCCCTTGCTTGTGCAGCCGCTCTAAGCATCGTATTTGCTGGGAAGTCATTGGGCATAGTGCTTGTCTCTGCGACCTTGATGTCTCTCAATAGCTCTCCAAGCGGTCCTGCTTGTTTCTTTAAGGCGTTTTCAATTTTTTTGCCTAGATGAATTTCTTTTAACACTGCTTTTAAATCTATTTCTAAGATAGAGGGCATTAATGAGAACAAGCCTGTGATAAAGCTTTCTTGCTCATCAATATGTCTTTGCTCAGCTACTATCTCGCATGCAAAAGCTCTTGTTAATGCTTTTATTAAGTTCAAGCGACTAGCTGGGCTGTTGCTAGCTAACATGAGTATTGAAACAAGTGTTCTAAGTTCTTTCAAACCAATCATTTGCAAGCAATTGATGAGTTTGGTGGTAGGCTTGCCGGCTCCTTTTTCAGCTGAATTTGCCCGTTTAAATACTGCGCTTAATAAGTAAGGATCTCTTGTGATCAAAGATCCAATATTTGCTAAGCTAGCATTTTCACTATAAAGACAAGCTAAAAGTTGCAGTTGATTAGCCCGAGAGGCCGTGCGTCGAATCGAGCCAGATGCCTGAGTTTTAGGTTTTTCGTAAAAATAGCCTTGAAATAGCGTAAAGCCTAAGGATTGGCATAGTTCAAATTCATGCTGTGTTTCTACGCGTTCGGCTAGTAATGTAAAACCTTGAGACACCAGTTTTTTTATGACTTCTTTTTGTATTGGGTTTGAAATGTCAATTTTGACAATATCGCAATAAGGTAATAACTTCTCATTGTTTTTATCTAATATAAAATCGTCAAGTGCTATCGTGTAACCTTGTTGCTTTAAAGACTGTAAAGACGTAAGCACTTCTTGATTTACAGGCGTATTTTCAAGCACTTCGATAACAATTTGCTGGCTCGGCAAGCCTTGCAAATTGGGATTGGTAAGCCAACCGTAAGAGGCATTGATAAAAAGTTGACGTGATCCGCAAAGATTCTCAAGCCCAATTTCATAGACAGCAACGGCGCATGCACGCGCTGTTGCTTGGACATCATCATCAATGTGGGCTGAATTACAAGCGTCGCTAGAACGATACAACAGTTCGTCTGCTACATGTTGTAAGTTGCTATCTACAATAGGCTGTATCGCAATAGTATAATTGTTGCTATTCTCATTAAAAGACTGGTCTTGTTGATTCTGCATCAGATCTTCCGTGAACAACCACTTTGAATGAAGCTTAATTAGTAAAAGAATAGCTTAAGTGGGTTGCTTAACGCTAGTGCGATTGTCATTGTTATGTCAATACATGGTCATTACGTGTTAACGGCTTCAGAGAGCTCTAATACAAAACATGCGCCGTTTAACACCTGGGCATCTTCTATCCAAAGCCTGCCACCGAGATGCGTAGCAATTGCCCGGCTTATGGGGAGCCCTAAGCCGCTGCCTTTTGGGCGCTTACTCGTTGCTTTATCACTAGATAGTAGTTGATTAAATTTTTCAAATACCTGCTCGCGCTCCTTCTCTTCAATACCCATGCCGTTATCTTCTACGCATAGATAGATATGCTGATCGTGTTTGAAAAGGCGCAGTAAAACGCGTGGATTTTCATGATTGGCAAACTTACTGGCGTTATCCAATAGGTTGATAATGATTTGCTCTAAACGGTCGGGGTCGCCGATAACGTGGGCGGGCCGTTCATCAATCGCAACGGTAAGGCTCACGTTGCGTTCTTCCTGAAGTCTCGCAATGGCTTCAAGGCTATGATCAGCAATTGCCGCCAAATCTAGCGGCACGGCATTAAGAGGCATGCGACCGCTTTCCAGGCGAGCCAGATCGAGAATTTCATCAATCAGGCGTGATAGGCGCTGGCTCTCTAATACCATTACTTGCAAAAAATGCTGCCGCTTGGCTTCTGGGATGTCCTGATGGCTTGCGAGAATTTCGGCAAACGCACGAATGGAAGTAAGCGGCGTGCGTAGCTCATGACTGACCATGGCCACAAACTCATCTTTTAAGCGGTCAAGCTCACGGAGACGGTCATTGGCGCTTTGCAAGTCTTGTCCTATGCGCGCAAGCTCGTCTGATTTCTGCTTTAACTGACGGTTATATTCCAGCGTTTGCGTGGTGGTATCCAGCATGCTCAGGATCGATTCAATATCGAGCGCTTCACCTCTTACCACCGAGTTGATCAGGATGCGTGCCGAGGCGTTGCCCAGCGAGCCCGCGAGCGCCTGCTCAGCGCGCATAATAACGTCATCCGACGCGGGTAGATGGGGCTGGGTTAATTCAAAATTATGGGTGCGTTTTGAGAAAACCCGCAAGGCAACCTTAAAGCCCAAGTAGCGAACCAGCAGCTCATAAAGCGCGCCTTGGGTGGTTTGGCCACGCTGGAGCGGCGTGGTTTGCAAGTTGGGGTGGAGCGCCTCGGTAAACAATGCCGCCTGGGTTTGTTCAAGCGGGGTGGGGCGCATAAATAGCGAAATTCCCACTAACAGTCCTACATTGGCGAGCATACTCCACAGGAGTGAATGGCTATAGATATCCCATTCCTTCAACCCAAAAAGTGCATAGGGCGTTAGCCAGCCAACCCCCCACGGGCCATCGGTGAGCAGCGCTGCGTCCAGCCAGCCGGATTGAGCAAAACCGGGCAGAAGCAGCGTATAGCCCCAGATTAAAAAACCGGCGATTAACCCATACATTGCGCCCAGCCGGGTTGCTCCACGCCAATAAAGGCCAATCAGAAGTGCTGGCGCAAACTGTGCCGCGCCGACAAAAGAGACCAGCCCAATAGTAACCAAACTGTAGGTATCGCCAATGAGTGCGTGATAGAGATAGCCAAGCAGCAAAATAAGCACGATGGCTACCCGGCGCACTCTTAGCAGCAATCGGGCAAGGCCTCCGTGGCTATCTACATGCAGGGCTTTGGAGCGTAATAAAAGTGGCATGATCAATTGGTTGCTGACCATGGTAGAGAGTGCAATGGTTTCAACGATGACCATGCCGGTGGCCGCAGAAAGCCCGCCAATAAAAACCAGAAGGGGAAGGCCTTCGAGCCCTGCAGAAAGCGGTAGCGTAAGCACAAAACTGTCTGGGTCCCCCGCATCGAGTAGTAATCCCGCCAGTGCGATGGGTATAACGAATAGGTTGATCAGCAGTAGATAAAGGGGAAACAGCCAGCTGGCGCGAGCCAGATGTTGTTCATCGACATTTTCCACCACCAGCACCTGAAACTGGCGTGGCAAGGTTAAAAACGCCAGAAAGGCGAGAATCAACATGCCCACCCAGCCGGTTGCTCCACCCGGTACACTCTCCAACTGCATTAATTGGCTTAACGCAGGCGTTTGGGCAACCTGGGCAAAAAGCGCGCCTGGCCCTTCAAATAGAATGAAAACAACAAAAATGCCTACCGCTAAGAAGGCCATCAGCTTGACCAGCGATTCCAGGGCAATGGCTGCCACCATGCCTTCGTGGCGTTCACTGGCGTCCAGATGGCGGGTACCGAATAAAATGATAAATACGGCTAATACGAGGGCCACCCAGAGTGACCGATCCATCCAGAAGCGCTCGTTATACAGTATCGAATCGGCGCTTTGGGGATAATTGATCAGCACTGCATGGCTAACCGTAATCGCTTTTAATTGCAGCGCGATATAGGGCGTAATGGTAATCAGCGATATGAGTGCCACTAACGCACCAAGGCCGACGCTTTTGCCGTATCGCGCACTAATAAAATCCGCGATGGAGGTCAGCCGCTGGCGCGCGGCAATGCGTACCATCTTGCGGATGATAAACGGTGATAGCATCATCGCAAGCGTTGGCCCAAGATAGATAAGTAAAAAGCTTGGACCAAATTGCGCTGCCCGCCCTACGCTTCCGTAAAAGGTCCACGCGGTACAGTAAACCGCAATGGAAAGTGCGTAGACAGTCGGCGAATTAATGATAGAACGATCCTGTTCGGCGCGTCGATCACCCCAGGCCGCCACCAGAAACAGCAGCCCTAAATAACCGAACACCGCACTTAGTATCAGCGCATCCGTTCGCATGATTATCGCCTTGTAGTAGGTTCCATCAGCCACGCGGTCAGGCCAATAATCAAGGCCCAGCTACAAAAAAGATACATCGGTAACCAGCCAATACTTAACGTTGGGAGGCGGTCGATCACTAGTAATAACGGCGGGCAAAAAAGTATTAGTGCCAGAATGACCAGCACCAACAGCCTTTCACGATAGCGTGGGTTTGAAGGCTTCATGAGGCGCTGGCATCCTCGCGGTCAAACGCGCTTGCTTGAAAGTGCAGTAGCTGCTCAAGCGTCGTAATACCGCGCGCTTCCAACCGAGGCAATAGAGCAAGCCAAAGCTCTCCGGTCACCCGGGCATCACCCAACGCCGTATGGCGCATTCCTGTGGGAAATATTAATCCATAGCGCTGTACAAGGCTGTCCAGGTCATGGCCGTCGAGTGCTTCATCTAATGCTCGTGAAATTAGCAAGGTATCCAGCAGGGGCATATCGAATAAAACGCTATTTTGGCTAATTGCGAGCATATCAAAGGCGGCATTATGGGCAAGTAACACCGCGTCACCGATGTAATCATGAAAGTGTGCCAGTACGGGTATTAGTGATGCCGCATCGATAACATCATTATCGGTAATCCCATGGATAGCGGTGCTTGCCGCAGGAATCGGCCGTTGCGGGTTAACGTAGTGATCAAACACATCGCTGGCCAATAAGCGCCCGTTGACGATACGGCAGGCGCCTAAACTAATGACGGTGTCGCCTCGGCGAAGCTCGAGCCCTGTTGTTTCAGTATCAAAAATAACCAGCTCCAGGCTACGTAAGGGGCAGTTGGCCAAGGCGGCGTCCGGAGGGGGTAAATCGGCAATCCCAAAGTCATGAAATTCAGGGCGGGGAGTAACGACGCGCGGTGCCTCACTTTGCTCAACAGAAGGCAAGGGTAAGCGAAGACGTGCATGCTGACCGTCGGTGTCCTGGATACTCCATACGTCACTGGCATGCTGACGCAGTACGTCGGCAGCGCTAGGGCTTAGAGGAAGTGCATCCAATATTTGTTGGCGCCACTGGTTAAGTTCGCGTTCGGGTATTGGCGGGCCCAACCATATAAGGTCCAGGTAGGTATGTTTAGAGCTGATAGAGACTTCGCCCTCAAAAATGCTGTTCTTGATATTGTCATTGAGATTGTTTTTAAAATAATCGCTAAGGTGTTTAACCAGCGAGTTAAACAGTGCCATGAGGGCCGGGGCATCGCCTTTAAACCATGCAGGCACCCCAATCGGGGTAATCAGGCGGTGCGCTGGGTCCAGGTAGTCGTCCAACATTTGCCAGAAATCATTGGACCATATGGAGGTAAGACGCTCGCCTTGTTGCTGTATGGCTTCGATAAGCCCGCCAACCCTGGCCACTGTCTCACTCAGGGCGATACTTTCTTCATTCGCCACCTGCTCCAGACGGTGGGCAAGGGAGCCGCTTGTATGATCGTGCTGGCGCAGCTGGCTAAGTGCGTCGGTGGCGGTTACCAGGCTTGCCGTATGTTGGCGCAACGGGGTGAGCATTTGCGCAAGCTCTGCACGAACGCCTCTTTCGTTTGTCCAGGCAGCTGTCGCATCGCTACAGGTAATCAGCGTTTCATCCTGGCTTTCGGGCACGCGGCGTACGATTACTTTCAGCCAGCGGCAATCGCAAGGCACCAGGAGTTCTCGCTGGGTACCATCGGCTGGCAACTGGCTTAGGGTTTGTTGCAAACTCGCCAGTGGAAACAGCGCTTCGAGCCGCTTACCCAGACCCAAGCTAGGTATGCCAGCAAAAAACTGCTCGGCCGCCTGATTAAAGAGCATCAAGCGGCGGTGTTTATCGTAAAGCAGAAGGGGCGTTTCCAGCACTTGAAGCAAGGCCTCAAGCTCTTTTCGAATGCGGGTAGCGCTTTTGGCGCCGTCCGCATGGGCTCTATGCAGGCTACGTCGGTCTGACTGCCAGCTCTCCTGCGCGCGGCGCAAGTCCGGAGCTAATCCTTTCAGCCAGCCCTGTGGTTGCGAGAAATCTTCAGTATCAGGGTTGGCAACCAAGCGGGCGAGCTGCGCCTGTAGCTGACGCACAGGACTAAACAGCATGCGTTCAAGCAATAAACCCACTGCAAATATTGTGGCGCCACCTGAAAAGCATCCCAGCCAGAGCAGCAGCTGATAGACGCCGGTCACTTCCAATTGGCTCTCCAGCCACACGGCAAACAGGGCGCCGCCTAGCAGGCTAAAAGCGGTTAGTAACAACCAGGCGCCAATCAAGCGCTGTCGTTTAGGCAGCCCCTTGGGCGTCATAAGGTTTTCTCTGCCAGCACGGCTTGCACTTGATCGACAAGGGTCTGGGTTGAAAACGGCTTGGTAATGTAGGCGTTAGCGCCCAGCGCAAATCCCTTCTCTCGCTCTACCTCTCGCCCATGGGCCGTGAGCATGATAACCGGTAGTAATGCCGTCGCCGGGCGGGTGCGCAGTGCTTCTAACACATCGAACCCGCTAATGCCTGGAAGGCTGATATCCAGTAGCACGACATCTGGCGTATGGGTCGCTACCTGTTCAAGTGCCTGTTCACCATCGGCTGCACTGGTAACTTCAAACCCTGCCTGCTCCATTAAAAACTCGATCGATAGCACAATGTTCGGTTCGTCATCGACCACCAGCACTTTTGCCATGGAGCCCACCTAATCGGTTGTTATTTAAAATACGCTACACCATTAAGAGTGTAGATAGCCAAGCAGGACGAGCCAAGACGACCTTGGCCGAATAGAAAGCCAATGCGGACGCCAGCTTACGACTTTTGGATGAAGAGTGGGGTTTAAAGGAATTTAGGCATAGACGTATTCAATAAGCCGTACCAACATGTAAACAGAAACACCTATACGTGCCTTGGTTTTAATAAACAACAACAATCATTACCAAAGGAGCCGTGCATATGAGTGCTGTTATCCTGCTATTAATCGGACTTGGGGCAATGGCTTTAGGATACTTTGTGTATTCCAAATTTATTGCTCAAAAGATCTATAAGTTAGACCCCAATTTCAAAACCCCTGCCCATGAATTCGAAGACGGTATCGACTATGTACCGACCAACCGCTTCGTGCTCTGGGGGCATCACTTCACCTCGGTTGCTGGGGCGGCACCCATAGTAGGGCCTGCTATTGCAGTAATATGGGGCTGGGCACCCGCGTTTTTATGGGTGGTGTTTGGCACCATCTTTTTTGCCGGTGTACATGATTTTGGCGCTATTTGGGCAAGCGTGCGCAATAAAGCCAAATCGGTAGGCGCCTTGACGGGCGATGTGGTGGGTAAGCGGGCCCGCAGCATTTTCATGATCGTGATCTTCCTGGTGCTGCTCATGGTCAATGCCGTGTTTGCCGTGGTAATTGCCGGGTTGATGATGAATTTCCCCAGTGCGGTGGTGCCGGTTTGGGGCGCGATTTTTGTGGCCCTGATCATTGGCCAACTGATCTATCGGCGGATAATGAGCCTAGCGGTGGTATCTGTAGTAGGCGTTATCGCTCTTTATGCGCTGATTGGCATTGGTCCTATGGTGCCCGTACAAATGCCAGCCGAAGTTGCCGGGATGTCGGGTAATGCGATCTGGATCATAATTCTATTTGGCTACGCGGCCATCGCATCACTTTTACCGGTATGGATGCTGCTGCAGCCACGGGACTACATCAACGGTTTGCAGCTATTTATCGGCCTGCTGATTCTTTACGGAGCGCTGGTACTGCTTAACCCAACGCTGGTCGCGCCTGCCTTTAATGACAATGTGCCTGCCGGCACGCCTTCGATGATACCGCTGCTTTTTGTAACGATTGCTTGCGGTGCAATATCAGGCTTTCACGGGCTGGTCTCTTCAGGTACCACTTCCAAGCAGCTCAATAAAGAAACCGACGCGCGGTTTGTAGGCTACTTTGGTGCGGTAGGCGAAGGCATGCTGGCGCTAGCGGCTATTCTGGCAGCCACCGCAGGGTTTGCGACATTTGGCGATTGGCAGGCCATGTACAGCGCCTTTGGCCAAGGTGGGGTAAATGCGTTTGTAGAAGGCGGGGCATTTATCATCCATAACGGCCTTGGGCTGCCCCAGGCTACCGCGGCGACGCTTTTAACCGTCATGGCCGCGCTGTTTGCAGGCACTACCATGGATACCGGCTTACGCTTGCAGCGCTATATCTTCCAAGAGTGGGGCGATATCTATAACCAGCAATGGATGAAAAAACCTTCGCTAGCAACCGCACTTGCCGTTGGCACCTGCCTTTTACTGGCGTTTGGCGCCGGCGGTGCGAATGGCTCCGGTGGCTTGATTATCTGGCCGCTGTTTGGCACCACCAACCAGCTGCTGGCCGGGCTAACGCTCTTGGTGATTACGGTTATGTTGGTACGCCTGCGGCGCCCCATGTGGTACACCCTGGCGCCTCTGTGCTTCTTGCTGGTCATGACTATTCTGGCGCTTCTTATCCAACTGCGTACCTTCTGGAATCAGGGCAACATGTTCCTGTTAGTGCTGGATATTGTGGTGCTGATGGCGGCGATTTTGGTTGCGATGGAGTGTGCCGCAGCGCTTAAACGCTCGCGCGCTGAAATGGCGGCCCAAGGCGACTAAATAAGAGGGCATCATAATGCGCGATGACTCGGATAAAGTGGCGTCATCCAAGCGTGATACGTTGCGGGCCTGGTTGGGGCAGGCCCGTTTTTTCACCGAAGAGGTCTACAGCGCGCGCTACCGTGGAGCTATTGCACGGGCGCGCCGTGATGAAGATGACCTGTTCATGCTGTTAGTCTTTTCAGAAATGATGGGAGTACCCAATCCCGCGTCCTATTACACGCTGGAGCTTCAGCCGCTGTTGCTTGAGCGTTTTCACGACTGGCATACGCGAATGGGCATGGAGCATTCGCCGCTGGATCATTTTCGCTGCTGCTAACGCGTCATTTCGGGATTAATACATCCTGGATAAATGGCCTCATAGATAGATAGCTAAATGAACTTATAAATAGGTAAATGAACTTATAGATAGGTAGCCTATGCAATCAGTTCTCAACCGCCGCTTACTGTGGGTAGGCGGCAAAGGCGGCGTGGGTAAAACAACCGTCGCGGCCTCTTTGGCGATTCTTGCGGCCAGGCGCAATAAGCGCGTACTGGTGGTTTCAACTGATCCCGCGCATAGCCTGGGTGATGTGTTTGATCGCACGTTAGGCGATACGCCGCGCCGTTTGTTGCCGAACCTGGATGCCATGGAAATAGATCCGGATAGTGAGGTTGAAGCGCATTTAAATAGAGTCACTCAGCAAATGCGCCGCTTCGCTGCGCCTGAAATGATGCAGGAGCTTGAGCGGCAAATGCGCCTCACGCGTCAGTCCCCCGGCACTCAGGAAGCGGCCCTGCTTGAGCGGCTGGCTCGGCTGATGCTGGATGATGACGCACCGTATGATCTGGTCATTATCGATACGGCGCCCACAGGGCATACGCTGCGCCTTTTAACTCTGCCCGAAGCCATGGCAGCCTGGACGGATGGACTGTTGGCGCACAACCGAAAATCGGCTGAGTTAAGTGGCGTGTTAAAGCATCTCACGCCTTCACGCGGGCAGGACGTCGCCACCCCCTTTGATAACCCCACGGAAGATGCGCTTTCCGGTCTGGATGAGCGGACCCGAGAAGTAGCGGAAACGCTAATCAACCGTCGGCGGCTGTTTCACCAGGCTCGGCGGCGTATAGAAGATGCCAAGGCGTGCAGCTTTTTATTCGTCATGACGCCGGAGCGGCTGCCCATACTCGAGACACAGCGCGCGGTCGGCGCCTTGGAAGAGGTTAATATTAACGTGGCGGGCGTGCTGGTTAACCGGGTGATACCTGAAGAGGCAGATGGTGCTTTTTTGCAGGCACGACGCGTGCAGGAGGCGACCTACCTTGAGCGCATCGATACGCTGTTTAAGCATCTTCCTCGCCCCACACTGCCCTGGCTGGCGACCGATGTACAAGGGATCGACGTGCTAGAATCGCTGGCTGATAAGCTGGAGCACCAGGGTTTTTAACAGCGAGTTTTAATGCTGGTTTTTAATAAGGGTTTTGATGCGCGTTCTATTACTCTCAGCGTACGAAGCGGTAAGTCACCGTTACTGGGCAGACAGTTTAATGGCTAATCTTCCTGAAGTGGCGTGGCAAACGCTGAGTTTACCGCCGCGTCACTTTGCCTGGCGAATCCGCGGTAACCCGCTTAGCTGGTGGCTAAAAGAGCATGAGATGCTCAACCAACCCTATGATGTGGTGCTGGCAACGTCCATGGTGGATCTGGCGACGCTGATCGGGCTTTTTCCCCATTTAGGGCGGGCCAGGAAAATTGTCTATTTTCACGAAAACCAGTTTGCCTACCCGGAGTCCAGCGACCAGATGCCCCAGGTAGAGGCCAAGATGGTAAACCTCTACGCCGCGCTTGCCGCCGATACCGTTGTATTTAACACCGCTTATAATCGCGACTCTTTCTTTGCTGGCGTACGCGCATTTCTAAAGAAAATGCCCGAAAACCTGCCTGCCGCAAAGCCCCTTGAAGCGTTACGCTCGCGTGCCCACGTACTGCCCGTGCCGCTTGCTCCGATTACTGGGGCGAACGCTAGCCGTTCGGTGCCCCAGCGTATTGTGTGGAACCACCGCTGGGAATACGACAAGAACCCAGACGATTTTTTTAATGTGTTAATCGCTTTAAGCGAGCAGGGGGTTGATTTTGAGCTAGTCGTGTTGGGCCAGCGCTTTCGACAAACACCGCCCATTTTTGATATTGCTCAGGAGAAGCTGGCAGCGCATATAGTGGCCTGGGGGCCGCAGCCGGAGCAGGAATACCGTGAACTCCTGGCGACCGCCGGTATCGTGGTATCAACTACCTGGCATGAGTTTCAGGGGCTGGCGATCATGGAAGCCGCCCAGCAGGGTGCTCTGCCATTGGTGCCGGACAGGCTGTGCTTTCCCGAACTATATCTTGATGCTTATCGTTACGATGGCACTTCAGAAGGCCTCTACCAGCGATTACACGGCTGGCTTACTACCCCTGAAACACGCCCAAGCGCTTTAAACACGCAAGCTTGGCAGTGGTCTGCCTGGCGTGAGGCGTATCGTTCGTTGCTTGCATCGGACATGGCAGGCGTTGCGTCAGACAAGTGAGTCAAGGCGCCGCGTTGGCCAGTGAACGACGGCCGTGTGGCGGCGCATTTTTTGAGCAAGAACGGGATGCTCGCGACGAATCACCTGCTCGGCGAAATCGGATAAAAAGCGTGACTTCAACATCGCGCGGGCGCGGTCAACGCCGCTATGCTGATAAGGCGTTGAGGCCAGCAGCATAAAACCGTCATCAGGAATTCTGCCTGCCTGCATATTGGCTTCGATGATGGTGGCAGCGGTGCCGATCGGCTCGGCTAAATCGGGGCCGTAAGGGCCAATAATGAGTGCGGTATTCGGCAAATGTAAAAAGTCGAACCCACGTCCGATACAAATCGCCCACTCACGATGTTCGATATCCAGTTCACGCTCAACACCTTGCAGATCATTAACGTGAGCCAGATTACCCTCAAGCAGCGGCAGTAAGTCCCGGCGCATATCGGCGGGCATGTCGGGGCATACGGCCTGTAGATGAGCACTCAGGGCTTCGATAGGCTGCCCGAGCCATTCGCGACTATCCAGAACCGCGTCATCCTGGCCATGAAGTATCAACGCGTCGCTGTCAGTTTCAAACCCGCATACCAGCGGGTAGACCTGCTGATGGTCCTCGCCAAACAGCTGACCTGCTTGGCGGGCAATCGCATAGGCGTGCGCTTTGGCTGCCTGAGTATCACAACCAAACCCGGCACACCCCCGCGCTTGATTGCCGTGAGAAAAGTGATAGGTGATCAGCAGTAACGTGCCCCGTCCAGCGTTAGCGGCATCAACGACGGTGTCGGTGAGTAGCTCACCCAGATACGGCCAGCCTAAATCGAAAATTCCACCAAGGTTGCGAAATGGGGTAATGATACCCAGCGGTGTGCGGGTGGCGTGGGGAATATGGATACGTCCATCCATGCACTTCATGACTACGATGGATGTCGGATGCTGCGCCAGATAGCGCTGGCGCGAAAGCCAGGCGCCGGGACTGCAGAAGTGTTCAGCGTGCTGGCGGGATAACGCAAATAGAGCATCGATGCGCTGCTCAATGGATTGGCTATGTAGCAGAGTAGCAGGCATCGGCATAAGGGCATCCTAGTGTAAAAGTAGGCTAGGCGAGTTCGGTTTTATCCGGAAACTCGCACAGGTCTTCGATTATGCAGCTTCCGCAACGCGGTTTGCGGGCAATACATGTATATCTGCCGTGAAGGATAAGCCAGTGATGGGCGTCCTGCCGGAATCCTTTGGGCACATGGCGTATCAGCTTTTGCTCCACCTCAACGACGTTTTTACCCTTGGCGATACCGGTACGGTTTGAAACACGAAAGATATGCGTATCGACCGCAATAGTTGGCTGCCCGAACGCCGTATTTAGAATCACATTGGCGGTTTTACGCCCCACACCCGGCAACGCTTCTAACGCGATGCGTGTGTCGGGCACGACGCCACTGTGCTGATTAACCAGAATATGGCAGGTCTTCATCAAGTTTTCAGCTTTGGTGTTATAGAGGCCGATCGTCTTGATATGCGTTTTAAGCTCATCGATACCCAAATCGATGATTGCCTGGGGCGTATTGGCAACGGGGTAGAGCCGCGCGGTTGCCTTATTGACGCCGACATCGGTGGCTTGTGCAGAAAGTAGCACCGCCGCCAGCAGCTCGAAAGGTGTGGTCCAGTTGAGTTCAGTCGTGGGGTGCGGGTCCGCTGCCTGAAGGCGAGCAAAAATTTCATGGCGCTTTTGGGCATTCATGGCGTGTCTCTACGGTTACTTGATAATGCCGGTGACCCGGACGCGACGTTCTGAGCGCGGTGAGGCCGCTGCAGGTAGGGCGCGCGCGGCGCTGCGCTGGTCCAGCACGTTTTTCAGTGCAATCAGCAGGCCGGCAACGAAAAAGGCCCCGGGCGGCAGAACAAAAAACAGAAATTGATAATCGTCTACCAGGGTAAGCTGCCAGTTGGCCGCGAACGGGCCAAACAGTAGCGCCATATCGCTAAACAGCGTGCCTTGACCCAGCAGCTCGCGCAGCCCTCCCAGCACCACCAGAACGCTACCAAACCCAACGCCCATCATCAGGCCATCGAGTGCGGCAAGACCAACAGGCTGGCGGGAGGCAAACGCATCGGCACGGCCTAAAATGGCACAGTTCGTGACAATCAGCGGAATGAAAATACCCAGCAGCTGATAGAGCGGGTAGGCATAGGCGGCCATTAATAGCTCCGCACAGGTAACAAAGGCGGCGATGATCATGACAAACGCCGGGAGCCGAACGGTGCTGGGAACCTGATGACGCACCAGTGATACGGCGGTACTCGCGCCTACCATCACAAACAGCGTAGCAATGGCTAACCCCAGCGAGTTGACCACGGTCGTGCTGACGGCCAGAAGCGGACACAGCCCCAACAGTTGCACCAATGCGGGGTTATTGGCCCACAGGCCTTCATGGGTTAGCGTTTGCCATTGATTCATTGAGAGGGCTCCTCAGCGCTAGTGGGTAACGGCATCTCGGCGACATACTGCAAGGCCGTGTAAACTGCCTGAACGACAGCGCGAGGCGTAATGGTCGCCCCGGTAAATCCATCAAACTGCCCACCGTCTTTTTTAACCGCCCAGGCGCTGGGTGGCAGCTCATCAAGACTTAGCCCGTTAAACCGGGTAATCCAATCGCTGCGCTGGCGTTCGATCTTATCGCCCAGGCCTGGGGTTTCCTGATGGTAGGTAACCCGCACACCGCTAATGCGCTGCTGCTCATCAATTCCTACTAACAAGTCAATCTCACCGCTATAACCCTGACGGGTAATGACCGGTAGAATAATGGCGCGGTGATTGTCACGGCTTATTTGCCAGCCTATAGCGGGTTTGCGATGGCCTAAGGCCTCAGCATCAGGCAGGTCAAATGTACTTTCCAGAAGCTGATCAATCGATGTGTCGGCGAAGGCCTGAGGCAGTACCGCCTGCAGCTGGCGGTGTTGATAGGCCTGCTGGTGCTGTGTAATGCGCTCAGCCGTCAACGCGCGGGTGACGGCAACGCTGCCCGCAGTAATCAGCGCAAAGACACCCAGTGTGAAAGCACCGCGCCGCATGGCACTCATGGGTGTCATCGTGGTACTCCAGGTGCGTCTTTTGCGTGCCCTGTTGGGCGGGGTACTGTGTATAGGTCGATCAGCGGGACACAAAGGTTCATCAATAGAACGGCAAAGGCCACGGCATCTGGATAGCCGCCCAGGTTGCGAATCACCATAATCAGCACCCCAATACCCGCGCCATACAGCAACTTGCCGCGCTGGCTGGTCGCGGCGGATACCGGATCGGTGGCAATAAAGAAAGCCCCAAACAGCGTGGCGCCGGTTAATAGGTGAAAAATCGGCGATGCAAAGCGGTCAGAGTCGCTCAGATAAAATAGCGCTGCGAGTGCCACTAAACTGCCCAGCAGGGCGGCGGGAATGTGCCAACTGATAATCCGTTTAATCAGCAGTAGTACACCGCCCGCAAGCCAGGCGAGGCTAATGGTGTACCAGGCGGTGAGCGTTTTTTCAGGCAGCGGGCTGCTTAACCAGAACTGTTGGGCAGACAGCTCCTCTGCTTTATGTTTAAACGCATCCAGTGGCGTGGCACCGCTAAGCGCATCAAGCTGGGGAGTAGGTAACGTGCCCAGGACTTGTGCCCAAAGCGTATCGTTAATCAGCGGCTGAGGCGGCGCCCATAGGGTCATATAGGTAGGAAACGAGACCAGGAGTAGGGCATAGCCCACCATGGCCGGATTAAACGGGTTATGCCCCAAGCCGCCATAAAGCTGCTTGGCGATCACTACGGCGGCTAGCATACCTACCCCTATTAGCCACCAGGGGCTTGCCGGGGGTAATGAAGCGCCTAGCAGTACACCGGTCAGTAATGCGCTGGTGTCTGTTAACGCTGGCGCTATGGGGCGGCTACGAACATGCAGCATGGCCGCCTCAAGAAGGACGCCCATTATCGACGCCAGGGCAATATTGCTGAGTACGCCCAAGCCAAAGTGATAGGTCATGGCCAACACCCCGGGCAGCGTGGCTATCACCACCCAGCGCATTAATGAGGCCGTTGGCGGAGCCATTAATAGAGACGAGGCATCATCGACCTGCGAGGCGTGAAACATACTCATGGAGTGTCCTCAGCGGTAGGTGCTTTAGCGCTTTCACGCGCTTGCGCCAGCTGCAAGTCGGCGGCTTTAAGATTTTCCTGGGCGGTAGCCAGCAGCGTTTCCAGATCTTCATGAGATTGCTGTGGCTCTTGCTGGGCTGCTCGTGCAAGGACTTTTTCGGCTTTTCTAACCGCCGCCTTGGCCGCCGTTTGAGCAATGCGCAGGCTACGCAAATCGACGGGGGGAGCGCTGGCACTCTCGTTGTTGACATCCCCATCGGTGGGCTTGTTGTGAGCTAACCGGGCCTGGCGGCGCGCCTGCTTTTCGGCTTCTTCACGGGCTAAGCGTGCCTGACGAAACTCGAAGCGATGTTTGGCATGTTCGGCCTTGGCTGCCTCAATCCTGTTGTGACGAAGACGGCCTTTCGCTTCGCGGTAATCATCAACCAGCGGTATATGGCTCGGACAAACGTAGCTGCAGGCACCACACTCAATGCAGTCAAAAAGGTGGTAGCGCTCAAGCTTGTCATCGTCCTGGGCACGGGCGTACCAGTGTAACTGCTGAGGAAGTAGCTGCGCGGGACATACGTTTTCACACGCACCGCAGCGAATGCAGGGTGACTCCGTTGGTGCGGAAGGCAACTCTTCAAGCGTTGCTGCAATCAGGCAGTTAGTGGTCTTTGTGACGGGCGTATTAAGTGTTTCAAGAGAGGTGCCCATCATTGGACCACCCTGGATAACGCAGCTGAGCCGGGCGTTATCCAACCCTGCTTGGGTTAAAAGTATCTCAATAGGCGTGCCCAAACGCACCCAGTAGTTGCCCGGTTGGGCAATGGCTTCTCCCGTTAGCGTTACTATTCGCTCAATCAGCGGTAGGCCATCACGCACCGCGTAAAGTGCTGCCAATAACGTGCCGGGGTTGTGGCAAAGCACCCCGACATCCGCCGGCAGGCCTTGGCTCGGCACCGTGCGATTCAACAGCTTTTTAATTAACTGTCGCTCGCTGCCGCTTGGGTAGCGTGTAGGAATAACCGTTAACGTAACGCTTGCCGGTAGGCTTTGTGATATGGCGCGCTTTAACGCGGCGATGGCCTCGGGTTTATTATCTTCAATACCGATAACAATCTGCTGGGCACCGCACAACGAGGCAATTAATTGAGCACCTTCGAGCACTTCGTCTGGGTAGCAGCGCAGAGTTAGGTCATCGGCCGTAATATAGGGCTCGCATTCGGCGGCATTAATCACCAGCGTATCGATAGCGTGGCGCTCAATCACCCGGGCTTTGATATGGGTTGGAAACCCGGCACCGCCTAGCCCAACCACACCGCTTTCGTCCAAGCGGGTAAGCAGAATAGACGCATCTGTTGCGCGCCAATCAAGCGGGGGCAGGTTTTGCCGGGTATCCTGACCATCACTGTCAATTACGATAGTATCGCCATCCATCTGGCTAACCGTGCCGCTGACCGTTGCGTGCACAGCGGCGGATATCAGGCCATCGCGTTTAGCGATCAGGCTACCCGTATGGACGTTATCGCCGAGGCTAACGCAGGGCGTTGCCGGGCGGCCGCTATGCTGACGCAAGGGGAGCACTACCTGTGCAGGTAGGGGAGCGCGGCGTAGCGGTGATTGCGCCGAACGGGCTTTGCGCTCGGGAGGATAAACACCGCCTGGGAAATCAAATAGGCGTGCCATCTAGCCCCCTGGTTGTTGGTGTACGGTTGCTGGTATACGGTCGCTTGCAATGACACTGTGAGCGGGAGACACAATCGGTTGCCACTGGCTAAGGGGCGTACTCCTGGGAAGCATATCGATACAGTCTACCGGGCAAGGGTCGACGCATAAGTCACAGCCCGTGCACTCATCTTCAATAACGGTATGCATCTGTTTGGCGGCGCCAATAATGGCGTCCACTGGGCACGCCTGAATGCACTTGGTACATCCGATGCACTCAGCTTCACGGATAAACGCTACCTTTGCTTCGCTGGGGGCGTCCCCATCAAGCGGCTCGGGCTCGCGGCCAAGCAAATCGGCCAGGGCATGAATGGTTGCCTCGCCGCCAGGCGGGCATTTGTTCAGGGCATCGCCTTCATTAATCGCTTCAGCATAAGGGCGGCAGCCTGGGAAGCCGCACTGGCCGCACTGAGTTTGGGGCAGCAGCGCATCAATCTGGTCAACAAGCGGATGCTCGTCGCCCTTGAAGCGCTCGCTAACGGCTCCTAATAGAGCGCCGAAGCCAACCCCTAAGCCAGTGAGTATGCCAATGGCGCTGACAATACCCCAGAGAGAGAACGTATCGCTCATGGTATTGAATTACCCTTGGGTTAAACCGGAAAAACCGAGAAAGGCGAGTGACATCAAGCTGGCGGTAATCATGGCGATAGCGGCACCCCTGAACGGCTTGGGAATATCCGCCCCGGCTAAACGCTCACGCATGGCGGCAAAAAGCACCAGGATCAATGAAAACCCCAGCGCCGCGCCAAGCCCGTAAAGCGTGGTATGGAAAAAGCTTAACTCGCGGTTGAGCGAGAGCAGGGCGACACCCAACACCGCACAGTTGGTCGTGATCAAAGGCAGAAAGATGCCCAGTACTTGATGCAGCAGCGGGCTTAAATGGCGCACCATAATCTCGGTGAACTGCACAACTGCGGCAATCACCACAATAAAGCTGATGGTGCGCAGATAGGTCACATCCAGCGGCACCAACAAGCCGTAATAGACAACGTAGCTTGCAGCCGAGGCAAGTGTTAATACGAAAGTGGTCGCCAGCGACATGCCCATGGCAGATTCCAGCTTATTGGAAACCCCCATAAACGGGCACAGCCCCAAAAACTGTACCAATACAAAATTATTGACCAGCGCCGTGCTGATCAGAATGATAAATAACTCGCTCATAGTGACGTATCGTGGCTGACGACAGAAAAATCAGCATTAGGCGGTGTGAATATCTTGACCTGGTGGCGTCCTGCCGCTTTGGCGCTATAAAGCGCTTGATCGGCGGTGCTCATTAGTACATTCGGAGAAATATCGGTGCCTTCGTCCAGCGACCCGATTCCTACGCTAATAGTAACATAGGGCGCTACGGGCGAGGCCAGATGAGGAAATGCTAAAGCATCTATCGTGTCATGCAGCAACTGACCAATATGTTTTGCCTGTTGGGCAGAGGTATTGGGCAGTAATGCGCTAAATTCTTCACCCCCGGTTCGGGCGATTAAAAAATCATGCGTGGTGGCCACTTTTTGCAGTGTCTGGGCGACCTGCTGCAAGCACTGGTCGCCTTTCTGGTGCCCATAGTGGTCATTGAAAAGCTTGAAATGATCGATATCCAGCATCATCACGGCGAGTGGTTGCGATGACGCCTCCATTTCATGAATGGACGCTTGAAGGCGCTGGTCGAACAGCCGCCGGTTAGGTAGGCCCGTTAAAGAATCATGCGTGGAGAGATTTAAAAGCTCAGCATTAAGCTCACGTTGTCGACTTAGCTGCTGATCAAAGCTTCGCGCTAACAGCCCAATTTCATCGTTACGCTGGCAAAGCAGTGCAGAGTCCAAATTACTGTCTTCACTCATAGTTTGTTTTGCAAAAATGGCCAGTGCTTTAAGTGGCTTTAAAATCATGCGCTCCATAAGCCAGAGTACAAAGCCAATCACAAACAGCATGAGGCAAGCTGTCCAGATTAATACATAGCGAATGGTACTAAGGCTTGCTAGATAATGAGTACGGTTAAGTTGAGTGCCCACCAAGATGCTAATGGTGGGCACATTGGTCGGCAGTAAATGATGGGCGTAAATCGTCTCGCCCTCAATGTTGGTAAACGGTATGGCCTCAGAAGTCGGTCGCTGCTCAATGGTGATCGGAAGGCCTGTTACATTTTCCATCTGCGCTACCCATTTTTTATCCATTAAGCGCACTTTGGCTAACCAGCCGACGCTCGGGCCGCTGCCGTCAGTGCGCAGAATTGGCGTAATGGCGACCATTGCCGGAGCGCTAACCCCTGGTGAAAGAAAATATTGCTGTTCAGGGGTGTTTTCTATCGAACGCTGGATACTGTCAATCAACGCTGCCATCCAGGCGCAATCATCAGTAACGCCTGCACAGATTGCAAACTGGTTAGTGTCAGGGTCTAAGCCTGAAAGAAAGTAGATCTCGCCGTTAGCATCAAAAAACGCTATCAACTGGTAGCGCATCTCTCTCATCATATCAGGGCTGAAATTAACGTCGGCGTAGCGTGGATAGTTATTTTGAACGAATTGATAAGTATCGTCCCAGTGAGCCCAATCACGCGCTTGAGCCAGTAGGCTTTGCTGGGCTAAGTCGAGACTGCGTTCAACACGTTTTAGCTCCTGATTAATAACGCCACGCTCTTCTTCGTGCAGGGCGGGAAAAATAAACCATTTACTCATCACGACTAATGAGCATAGAGCGAGCAATAGCACACCACTCAACGCTACTAAAAATTGAAAACGCAGTGATTGAGAGAAGTGCCGAAGCATAATCAGGCCTAAACGGAGAGTCTTGTAAAAGGTTTATTAAGCAATACACGCAAGAAGGGGGCAGAGTCTGGTCGTCTCTACCCCCTGGAAGTGCTTAAAGGTCGGCTACATTACACGTTGGCCGGGTTCGGCACCAGCGTCAGGTGAAAGCAGATAAATACCGTCTTTATTGGCCGAGGCAAGCACCATACCTTCGGAAAGGCCAAAACGCATTTTACGCGGGGCAAGGTTGGCGACCATGACGGTAAGACGCCCTTCCAGCGCCTCGGGTGCATAGGAGCTGCGAATGCCGGAGAATACGTTGCGGGTTTCGCCGCCTAAATCCAGCGTCAATTGCAGCAGCTTGTCAGCGCCCTCTACGTACTGTGCCTTGGTGATACGGGCAATGCGCAAATCTACCTTTGCAAAGTCATCAAAGCTGATTTCGGCAGCAATGGGGGCTTCTGCCAGAGGTCCTTTAGGAGCTTCCTTAAGCTTTTGCTCTTCCACCAGATCCTCCTTTGAGGCTTCAATCATGGCGTCGATTTTGTCGCGTTCTACTCGGGTCATCAGGGGTTTGAATTTCTCCACCTCATGGCTCACCAGTACACTATGACGGCTTTCCCAGTTAAGTGAGTCAAGCTTCAAGAAGGCTTGTGTCTGGGCGGCCATGGTAGGTACTACTGGGGCTAAGTACACCATCAACTGGCGAAAAAGGTTAATGCCTACTGAACAAATCTCGAGTACTTCTTCGTCACGGCCGTCCTGCTTGGCAAGTGCCCAGGGCTCTTTATCGGCAATATAGGTATTGGCTTCATCAGCCAGTTCCATGATCTTGCGCATGGCACGGCTAAATTCGCGTGCCTCAAAATCTTCGGCGATCTCATCGCCCGCGGCAATAAACCGAGCGACCATCTGCGGTTCGGCGCAGTGCGCGGAAAGCGTACCGCCACCAATCTTTTTTACGAACCCGGCACAGCGGCTGGCGATATTGACCACTTTGCCAACGAGATCCGCATTAACCCGCGCTGAAAAGTCTTCCAGGTTGAGGTCAAGGTCATCAACTTTAGAGGTGAGCTTTGCCGCAAAGTAGTAACGCAAGTACTCAGGATTCAAGTAGTCGGCGTAGGTAGCAGCTTTGATAAATGTGCCACGGGACTTAGACATTTTGGCGCCGTCCACGGTTAAAAAGCCGTGGCAGTTAACCGCAGTAGGCGTGCGTAAATCGGCACCGTGCAGCATGGCCGGCCAGAAAAGTGCGTGGAAATAAACGATATCTTTACCAATGAAGTGATAGACCTCGGCGCTGGAATCCTTATGCCAATAGCTATCAAAATCGATGCCTTCACGGTCGCATAGATTTTTAAAGCTGGCCAAGTAGCCGATAGGCGCATCAAGCCAAACGTAAAAATACTTGCCTGGCGCATCCGGAATTTCAAATCCAAAGTAGGGTGCATCCCGGGAGATATCCCACTCATTAAAGCCTGACTCAAACCACTCCATCAGCTTGTTGCGAATTTGTGGTTGAACATGGCCATCGTTTATCCAGGCCTGTAGAAACGCTTCAAAGTCGGGCAGTTTAAAGAAATAATGGGTTGAACTGCGCACTTCAGGAATGGCGCCAGAAATAGCTGAGACCGGATTAATTAGGTCGGCTGGGGTATAGGTGGCGCCGCATTTTTCGCAGTTATCGCCATACTGATCCTCCGTCCCGCATTTCGGACAGGTACCCTTGATGAAGCGGTCTGCCAGGAACAGGCCTTTTTGAGGGTCGTACATCTGCTCGATATCGCGGGTAGCAATATGGCCTTTGTCGCGCAGACGCTTATAAATTAGCTCACTGAAGTGACGATTTTCATCGGAATGCGTGGAGTGGTAGTTATCAAAACCCACGCCAAAGCGGGCAAAATCTTCCTGATGATCCTGCGAGACCCGGTCAATCAAGGCTTCCGGTGAAATACCTTCCTGCTCGGCACGCAGCATGATGGCCGTGCCATGAGCGTCGTCGGCACAAACGTAGTAGCACTGCTGGCCACGGCTTTTCTGAAAACGTACCCAGATATCGGTTTGGATATATTCAAGCAAGTGACCGAGGTGAATAGCTCCATTAGCGTAGGGGAGCGCGCTGGTCACCAGAATGTTGCGCGTGGCAGAGTTAGACATGGTGAATGATAATTCCGATTAGGCGATGACAATAAAACGGCGAAGTTAACCGACGGCTTAGCCGGTTAGCGTAATTAAGTGGCGAAGATGCCAGCAGATCAGATGAATAGGACACCTGTATCTTCGCTTTTCATGAAGCTAGTACAGCGCTTGCTCTTCTTGAACGACTTCTTTCAAAAGTTCTAAAAATAGCCTGTCGGCCTCTGAATGCTCGGCAGGATCTTCTGGAATATGCACACTGGTAGTGTCCGAAATTTCATTGGCGATCCGTGCCATAACGGTCGGGCTGCTGCCTTCAGTTAATTGCTGACGAGCGATCACCAGCGACTGTTCAAGAATATTGGGGTCTTGAAGCAATTTACGTATAAAGCCGCGTAGTTCATTAATAATACGCGTTTTTTGAATTTCCGATGCAGACATAAAGCTCTCCTTAACGCCGCGCTTGCGCATATTGGCAAGCGGGGCCAGTCAATGCATTGACCATAGCATTTTTTTGTGGAGCGGGCATGGCTCGACTGGGTCCAAAGCCTATCGCGCAGTCCTATTATTTAAGCGTCAAACGCCCCGCTTTGTGTTTAACGGGGTTGGCATACTGTGCTAACCAGTATGGCCGAAGGTTCTCAGGAATGCTTTCCATACGCGCTTTAAAGCGCTCACGGTCCTGGCGGGTAATCGTCTTGCGAGCCACTAGCTCCGGTGCTTCACCGAGTGCTTCCAGAGCCAGGTAATGGCTTGGGTAAAGCCGATAACCGCCGATAACCTGGCGATCAATCTCAGCCGCTACTTCGTCTGGGGTGGCCATGTCGGCACCTACCGGGGTGCCAAAGCGTAGCTGTACTCGGCCTTTTTCACCGGTAATACCCGAGACAATCGAGCGAATATCTTCAAATTCGCTTTTTGCGTAGCTTCCCTGGTTCGCTATGTCATGCAGCTCCTGGGCTTTTTGCAGGTCACAGGGGTCGTATTCATAGCTGATGGAGACCGGGACGAGTTTAAGCTCAGCCACGGCGTCGCCAAACACCATGTCGCGCTCTGCATTACGCTTGGCCATGGTGAGCATCTTGATGATCGCGGGGTCAGTGCGGTCAATGCCATTTTTGGCACGCCCTTCACGCTGCGCCATCCATATAGAGTGGTTATCGCTGGTAATCGAGTGGCGAATATAGGCGGAAAGCTGCTGGTAGGCGGCCAGCATGGCGCGTTTGCCGCGCGCGCTTCTCGGAACGATAAAGCTTTTATTAAGCCGCATCAGGTCGGTGACATACGGTTTTTTCAGCAAATTATCACCGATGGCGATACGCACTGTATCGCGCCCTGCCTGGTAAAGCGCATAGTTAACAAAGGCGGGGTCGAGAGATATATCACGGTGGTTACCAATAAACAGATAGGCACTTTCTGGATCGAGCTTATCCAGGCCTGAGACTTCAAATGCATCTGTCGTGGTGCGAATCATGCGCTCCATATAGCTGGCAATGCGCATTTGAAAATCGCGTACCGTCGTGACCCCTTTTACTTCACGCTGTATCGCATTGCTTGCAAGCTTGCGCGCAAGCGATGGAACCCAGCGTGCCATGCGGGGCAATCGAAAGCGGGTAAGCGCATCCAGTAGCTCGCTGTCGCGGGCCAGTCGTGCAAGGACATCGGCCACTTCGGTGTCCGTATACGGGCGTATATCTGCCCACGGGTCGGTGGCATTCAGAGCGTTGGTTACGTCGTTGTGATGAGTCATGCGATCCGTTGGATGATAAACAGTAAAAATCAATTCATTGCAGCGAGATCAAACGTTAGGCATCTGCTGGCGTCGCAGGTTCCTGCTTGTTTTCACCACCCAGCCACTCTATCAGACGCGCAACGTCATCGGATAACGCCTGCGCCATTAAAATAAAGTCGGTTTCAAGTCGGGCCAGGGCGTCATCGCCATCGTCTGCGTGGTCCGCTTCTTCGATCAAGGCATCGCCAAACCGTAGCGATTTAAGCGCGAGGTCGTCATGCAGTACAAAACTTAAGCGGCCTTCCAGGCTCATCGCAAGCTTGCTTGCCTGACGTCCACTTTCCAGCAGTTGCTGAATTTCATCGCTATCCAGATCAACCTGACGGGCGCGGAGTACGCCATCATCGCCCTTGGCTTTAAGTTCAACCTGATCGCCCAACTGTAAATCCGCAGGGCGGCTGGCGGGGTCGCCAAGCCAGGTCGTCATCGCGCGGATGGGTAGCGTCTGGGACGATAAAGGCGTGGCTTTCAGGCTGCCCAGTGTCTCACGGAGTAGATCCAGAAGATCTTCAGCTCGGGTGCGGGAGCTTGCGTTAATGCCAATCAAGTGGCGTCGCGTATCCCACCACAGATCAATCTTCTGGCTGCGCACAAAGGCACGCGGAAGAAGCGCTTCGGTTACCTGCTCTTTGAGCGCCGTCTTCTCTTTACGGGTGACTTTGCGGCCTTCACGGGCTTCTATGTCAGCAACCTGCTCATCAACTTCTTCTTTCACCACCGAGGCAGGGAGCAGGCGTTCTTGACGCAATACCGAAAGCAAACGCTGGCCTTGAATCTCGTGGAGCAACTGGCCACCGCTAAGCCGTCCTGCGGGAGCTGTCCAGCCCAGGCGTCGGGCATCCGCATTGCCCAGCGGTTTGGCTGCGTGAGCTTGTAGCGCATCAGAAAGTGTTGTGCTGTCGAGCTCTGGCGCGCCGTGAAGGCGATATAAATGCAGGTGCTTAAACCACATGTCACCGATCCTGTTCAAAAGGTGGCACATTATGTCGAAAGCGGGGCATTCCTGCCAGCACCTTACTGTATAGGTGCTTATTGTATGTGTTTTAAACTTGTGTTTGATTAAGTCAATGGCTTATCAGTCGCTTTTTAAGTTTATTGAACAACCACCAAAGGAGTTGTTATGTCCAAGTCGCTCTCTCGCGTTCATCTGCGCGTTCGCGGTTTTCATTTAGATGGTTACGGGCATGTCAACAACGCCCGCTATCTGGAATTTATGGAGGAGGGCCGCTGGGCATTTTTTGACGAACACCCGACGTTGATTAGCGAGCTTCATGATGCCGGGCGTGCATTTGTCGTGGTGAATCTGAATATTGATTACCGCGCGGCAGCAGGGCATGGCGATGATTTAATCGTATTGACGGGTATTGTGGAGGTGGGCGAGCGAAGTGCCATTTGCCATCATCGAATTTATCGAGACGATGGCGTACTGATTGCCCAAGCCGACCTCACCTTTGTGCTTCTCGATATGCGGGCCAATAAGGCGGCGACCATCGAAGGCAGCGTGAGTCATGCGCTTAAAGGATTGATACTAACCAAAGAGCAGTTTTCGGTATAACAATCAATGCGCGGTACCCGGCTGCCCTTGCTGCGGATGCAGTGGTATGATGTAGCAGTATCTGCGCACCGTCTTGCTGTCTAGCAGTAGCGGTATTTAAGCGCTTTCAACTCTCGCAGTGCCAATGCAGTGCAAAGGATCTGACTTTCATGGGTGACATCGCCAGAGAAATCTTGCCCGTCAATATTGAAGACGAGCTCAAACAGTCGTATCTCGACTATGCGATGAGTGTCATTATCGGCCGCGCGCTACCCGATGTGCGTGACGGTCTGAAACCTGTTCACCGGCGTGTGCTGTTTGCCATGCATGAACTGGGTAATGACTGGAATAAACCGTACAAGAAATCGGCGCGTGTTGTCGGCGATGTCATCGGTAAATATCACCCGCATGGTGATAGTGCGGTTTACGACACCATCGTACGGATGGCGCAGCACTTTTCGATGCGTCACGTTCTGGTCGACGGCCAGGGCAACTTCGGTTCGATTGATGGCGATAACGCCGCCGCCATGCGTTATACCGAAGTGCGCATGTCGCGCCTGGCACATGAGTTGCTGGCGGATCTTGAAAAAGATACCGTCGATTGGGTCGATAACTACGACGGTACCGAACGTATTCCTGCCGTATTGCCCACTAAAGTCCCCAACCTGCTGATTAACGGCTCATCGGGTATTGCGGTAGGTATGGCGACCAATATTCCACCGCATAACATGCGCGAAGTTATCGACGGCTGTTTGGCGTTGATCGATGACTACACGCTGTCGGTGGACGATCTGATGGAGTACATCCCCGGTCCTGATTTCCCGACCGCAGGTATTATCAATGGGCGTGCGGGCATTTTAGATGCTTACCGCACCGGGCGTGGGCGCATCTATGTACGTGCCAGCCACACGATCGAGCACCATGATAAGACGGGTCGTGATCACATCATCATTACCGAGCTGCCTTATCAGGTAAACAAAGCGCGCCTGATTGAAAAAATCGCCGAGCTGGTTAAAGAAAAGAAAATCGAAGGCATTGCCGAGCTGCGCGATGAGTCTGATAAAGACGGCTTGCGGGTCGTTATTGAGATTAAGCGCGGCGAGTCGGGTGAAGTCGTCGTTAATAATCTCTTTGCCCAGACACAGCTTCAAAACGTGTTTGGTATCAATATGGTGGCCCTTGAAAATGGCCAGCCACGCACGCTGAACCTGAAAGAAATGCTGGAAGCGTTTATTCGTCACCGCCGCGAGGTAGTGACGCGTCGGACGCTGTTTGAGCTTAAGAAAGCGCGTGAGCGCGGGCATATATTGGAAGGCCTGGCGGTTGCCATCTCGAATATTGATGAAATCATCGAGATGATTAAAGCCTCGCCCAATGCCGCTGAAGCCAAAGAGAAGCTGTTGACGAAAACGTGGCAGCCTGGCCAGGTCACCGGGATGCTAGAGCGGGCGGGCGCCACGTCATGCAAGCCCGAAGAGTTGGATGAAAGCTTTGGCCTTAATCCCTCGGCTACCGAATATCGCCTATCGCCTGCCCAGGCGCAGGCCATTCTTGAGCTGCGGCTGCATCGCTTAACTGGCCTTGAGACCGAGAAGCTGCTCAATGAGTACCTGGCTATTCTGGAAAGAATCGCCGAGCTGACCGAAATCCTTGCCTCGGCCGACCGGTTGATGGAAGTGATTCGCGAAGAGTTGCATGCCGTACGCGATCAATACGGCAATGATCGCCGCACTGAAATTCAGGCAAGCCATCTGGATCTGTCGATCGAAGACCTGATTGCCGAAGAAGACATGGTGGTTACCGTGTCACGCTCTGGCTACGCTAAAACCCAGCCGCTTTCGGATTATCAAGCGCAGCGGCGTGGAGGGCGCGGCAAGTCGGCAACGTCGATGAAAGACGAGGATGTGATTGAACATCTGCTCGTTGCTTCAACCCACGATACCGTTCTGCTGTTCTCCAACCGCGGTAAAGTGTATTGGCTGAAAGTGTACGAGATGCCGTCCGCTAGCCGTGGTTCGCGCGGCAAGCCTTTGGTCAATATGCTGCCGCTGGAAGAGGGCGAATCGGTTAACGCCATTCTACCGGTACGTGATTACGACCCGGAACACTATATCTTCTTCGCGACCGCCAATGGCACCGTGAAGAGGACAAGCCTTGAGCAGTTCTCTCGTCCGCGTAGCGTAGGCCTGATTGCCATCGACCTGGAAGAAGGTGATCGTCTGGTCGGCGCGGCCATTACGTCAGGCTCTGACCATGCCATGTTGCTCTCTTCGAATGGTAAAGCGATCCGTTTTGAAGAAGGCAAGGCGCGCGCAATGGGCCGTACCGCTCGCGGTGTGCGCGGCATGCGTCTGGCGGATGGCGCTGAAGTAATCAGCCTGATTATCCCCAAAAGCCAGCAGATTGACGCGGAAGCCGATGCCGATGTGGTTGCAGAAGGTGTTGAAGAAAACGCCACTGAAAGCACTCAGGTAGAAGGTCAGATCTACATTCTGACGGCCAGTGAAAATGGTTACGGTAAGCGTACGCGTCTGGAAGAGTTCCCGCTGCGTGGGCGTGGCGGTCAAGGTGTTATCGCCATGCAAACCAGTGAGCGCAACGGTTCGCTGGTAGCCGCCATGCAGGTTTATGACAGCGATGAAATGATGCTGATTACAGACCGTGGCACGCTGGTGCGTACACGCGTGGAAGAGGTTTCTACCACTTCGCGTAATACCCAGGGCGTCATGCTGATTCGTCTGGGTAAAGAAGAAAAACTGGTTAAAACCGTGCGTGTTGATGAGCCTGTTGACAGTGAGCTGGAGACACTGGTTGAAGAGGGCGAGCAAGACAACGCGGACGCAAGCGCACAGGACACTGGGGCTGATGACACGTCACTATAACTTTTGTGCAGGGCCAGCGGCCCTGCCTGTTGCGGTGCTCGAAAGAGCCCGCAGCGAGCTGGTGGACTATCAAGGGCGTGGCTTGTCCGTTATGGAGATGAGCCACCGCAGCGATGAGTTTATCGCTATTGCTGAAAAGGCAGAGGCGGATCTCCGCCAGCTGCTCGGCGTTCCCGAAAATTATAAAGTGCTGTTTTTGCAAGGCGGCGCCAGCCTGCAATTTTCCATGCTGCCCATGAACCTGTTGGGTCAGGGTGGCAGTGCTGATTTTATCCAGACAGGCATTTGGGGCAAAAAGGCACTTAACGAAGCCAAGCGGCTGGGCTATGCGTGTCATGTGGCGGGCAGCAGCGAGCCTAACGGGCACGTTGCTGTACCTGAGCATGATGTACTGCGGGTCAGCAAAGACGCTGCCTATCTGCACTACACCTCCAATGAAACGATTGGTGGTCTGGAGTTTGATTACACGCCGCACATGACACGTGAGGACGGCCAATCCGTGCCGCTAGTGTGCGATATGTCATCCAACATTCTTTCCAAGCCAATTGATGTCTCGGAGTTTGGCGTTATCTACGCCGGAGCACAAAAGAATATAGGCCCTGCGGGATTAACACTGGTGGTGGTGCGTGATGATCTAATAGGCCGCGCTAAGCCCGATATTCCTTCGTTGTTTGATTATCAAATGCTGGCGGAAGCCGGGTCCATGGTGAATACACCGCCAACCTATGCATGGTATTTGGCTGGGCTTGTCTTCGAATGGTTGCGCAATGATATCGGTGGTCTAACGGCTATGGATGCGATCAATCAGCGCAAATCGGACAACCTTTATGCCGCCATTGAAGCCAGCGATTTTTATAGCAATCCGATTGCTGAGCAGAACCGCTCACGCATGAACGTGCCGTTTGTGCTAGCCGATTCAGCGCTCGATAAGGCCTTTTTGCAAGAAGCGGATCAGGCTGGACTGCTAAATTTAAAAGGCCATCGCAGCGTGGGAGGAATGCGCGCCAGTTTGTACAATGCGGTGCCCGAAGAAGCGGTCGATGCATTGGTGGCTTTTATGGCAGATTTTGAAAAACGAAGGGGCTAACAACTATGTCCGACACGCCGGTCGATTTGGACGAACTGCGGCAGCGTATTGATCAACTGGATGGCGATATTCTACGCCTGATCAGTGAGCGTGCTGACTGCGCCCAGAAAGTCGCTCACGTTAAGCTTGCTCAAGACAAAGATGCGGTGTTTTACCGTCCTGAGCGCGAAGCGCAGGTATTGCGGCGTATTATGGCGCTAAACCAGGGGCCTCTTGATTCTGAAGAGATGGCGCGGCTGTTTCGCGAAATCATGTCGGCGTGTTTGGCTCTTGAGCAGCCCGTCAAAGTGGCTTATTTGGGGCCTGAGGGTACGTTTACTCAGCAGGCAGCCTTAAAGCACTTTGGCGGCAGCGCTATCAGTCTGCCCATGGCGGCCATTGATGAAGTCTTTCGTGAAGTGGAAGCCGGCGCGGTTAACTACGGTGTTGTGCCCGTTGAAAACTCAACGGAAGGCGTAGTTAACCATACGCTCGACACTTTTATGGATTCTTCTATCCATATTTGTGGCGAGGTCGTATTACGTATTCATCATCATCTGTTGATTAGTGATACGACGCGGCGCGATAAGATATCCCGTATCTATTCCCATCCCCAGTCTTTTGGACAGTGCCGCAAATGGTTGGATGCGCATTATCCGCACGCGGAACGTGTACCGGTGTCGTCTAATGCTGAGGCAGCCAAGCTGGTAAAAACCGAATGGCACAGCGCGGCAATCGCTGGCGACATGGCCGCAAAGCTTTACGGTCTTGAGCGTATTGCCGATAAAATTGAAGACCGGCCGGATAATTCGACCCGGTTTTTAATTATCGGCAATCAGCAGGTGCCTATGGCGGGTGATGATAAAACGTCGGTTGTGGTGGCCATGCGTAACTTGCCCGGTGCGCTACATGATCTGCTAGAGCCTTTCCATCGCCATAAAATTGATTTGACGCGTATTGAAACGCGCCCGTCACGCAGCGGTGTCTGGAATTACGTATTCTTCATCGATTTTAAAGGCCATGCTGATGAGCCTCGAGTCGCTGCTGTGCTTGAAGAAGTCCGACTGCGTGCCTCTGAGCTGCGTGTCTTGGGTTCTTATCCGCAGGGCGTGCTGTGACGGCTGCAGTATTGCCGGTAAATGGTATGCCTTCCTGCCACGAACAGCGCCTGCTGATCGTTGGCTTGGGCTTGATTGGCGGGTCCTTGGCGGCGGCCTTGCGTGCCTCAGGATTTAAGGGTGTGATCACGGCCTGTGATCCAAGCGAAGATGAAATTGCCCGCGGTATCGATATGGGATTAATCGATACCGGTGGCGTGGCGCTTGCTGATCAAGTGGCAGGCGCCAGCATGATCGTTATCGCGGTACCTGTGTTGGCAATGGAGTCGGTGATGGCATCGCTTGCAGACCTGCTCACACATGCTGCTAGCAACGTGGTATTAACGGATGTAGGTAGCACGAAAGCGACCATCCGAGACTGCGCGGCGCGTGTGTTTGGCCGAGTGCCGCCCAATATGGTTTTGGGCCATCCTATAGCAGGCTCAGAAAAGAGCGGTGTGGCGGCGGCTAACCCGGCGCTTTATGTTCACCACAACGTTATTTTGACCCCTGAGCCGGATGTTGATCCAGATGCTTTGATGCGGGTGCGGGCGTTGTGGCAGGCCTGCGGTGCCTGTGTGCTGGAGATGGACGTTGAGCGTCACGATCAGGTGTTGGCGCGGACCAGCCATTTACCCCATCTATTAGCATTTTCATTGGTTGATACGCTTGCCCGTCAAGACGAGCGTCTTGAGATATTTCGATACGCCGCCGGAGGTTTTCGCGACTTTACGCGTATCGCTGGCAGCGACCCGGTGATGTGGCGGGATATCTTTACGGCCAATCGCGAGGCGGTGCTGACGTCACTGGATGATTTTGAAGCAGGTCTTGCCCGGCTGCGCCAAGCGATTGAGCAGGGCGATAGCGATGCCCTTATTGCGACCTTCGATCGTGCCAGCCACGCACGGCATTACTTTGATACGTTATTGAATAAAACCAGCTATCAAGCGGAATATAATATGCAACCACAAGGTAAGGTAACTTATCGAGTACGGCCAGGCGGCCAGGCTCAAGGCCGTTTACGCGTACCGGGCGATAAATCCATGTCGCACCGCTCCATTATGCTGGGCGCCCTCGCCGAAGGCGTGACTGAGGTCAAAGGGTTTCTTGAAGGTGAAGATAGCCTGGCCACGCTGCAAGCCTTTCGTGAAATGGGCGTGGCGATTGAAGGTCCACACCAGGGGCGTGTAACAATTCACGGTGTGGGAATAAAGGGCCTTAAAGCACCGGCCGGACCAATTTATGTTGGTAACTCTGGAACCGCCATGCGGCTGTTCGCGGGGCTTTTAGCCGGGCAGGCATTTGATAGTGAGCTTACTGGTGATGAGTCGTTGACCAAACGCCCTATGGCACGGGTGGCTGACCCGTTGCGTTTGATGGGGGCTTCTATTGAAACGGCTGAGGGTGGCCGTCCGCCACTAAAAATTAAAGGTGGCACGGCGCTTAAAGGCATTTTCTACGATATGCCCATGGCTAGCGCCCAAGTGAAATCATGCCTACTGTTGGCCGGGCTTTATGCCGAAGGTGAAACGCGCGTACGAGAACCGGCGCCAACGCGTGATCATACTGAGCGTATGCTTAATGGTTTTGGCTATTCAGTGTCACGCGAAGGTGACACCTGCTGGTTGCAGGGTGGCGGAACCTTAAGCGCTGGCCCCATTGACGTCCCCTCCGATATTTCATCGGCGACGTTCTTTATGGTGGCCGCAGCGATTACGCCAGGGGCCGATATCACCCTTGAGCATGTAGGCATTAACCCGACCCGTGTTGGCGTCATTAATATTCTTACGCTGATGGGCGCCAATCTTGAGCTTCTTAACCAAGCTGAAGTGGGCGGCGAGCCGGTGGCCGACATTCGCATTCGATATGCGCCGCTTAAGGGTATTGATATTCCGGTCGACCAAGTGCCGCTTGCGATTGATGAATTCCCTGCGCTATTTATAGCCGCCGCTAACGCACAAGGAACAACGCGCTTGCGTGGTGCTGAAGAACTCCGCGTTAAAGAGTCTGATCGTATTCAGGCCATGGCCGATGGGTTGGCAATTTTAGGCGTTGAGCATACGGTAGTTGAAGATGGTATCGATATCCTGGGTAACGCTGACGCACAAGTGCCAAGCTACGGCGGTGGACGCATTGATAGCCTGGGTGATCATCGTATCGCCATGGCGTTTACGATTGCTTCACTGCGGGCTAGTGACGACATTATCATTGATGACTGCGCCAATGTGGCAACGTCATTCCCCAGCTTCGTTGAACTGGCTAATAAAATTGGCATGAGGGTTAACGTGGAGGGGCAGCATGACTAAGCGTATCCCTGTTCTGGCCATCGATGGACCCGGTGGGGCAGGCAAGGGAACCATTAGTAGTTTGGTTGCCGAACGTTTGGGCTGGCATTTGCTGGATAGCGGGGCGCTTTATAGGCTAACGGCTACCGCAGCGGTGAAGCACGGTATTGCGCTTGATGACGAAGAGGCAGTTGCCGCATTAGCAGAGTCGCTGGATGTCGCTTTCCCCATTGAGGGCGGTAAGCCCCGTACGCTGCTTGAAGGTGATGATGTAAGCCAGTCGATCCGGACCGAACAAACTGGTGAGTTGGCTTCTCAGGTAGCTGCGCTACCCGCCGTTCGTGCGGCTCTGCTTCAACGACAGAGGGATTTTCAGAAGGCGCCAGGGCTCGTGGCCGATGGCCGTGATATGGGAACCGTGGTATTCACGGATGCGCCATTAAAGATATTTTTAACCGCTAGTGCTGAAGAACGTGCGCGTCGACGCCATCTTCAGTTGCAGGAAGCGGGCATGAATGCTAGTCTTTCGAGTCTTTTGAAGGAGATTCAGGCACGCGATGCACGCGACACGCAGCGCAGCGTGGCACCTCTCAAGCCGGCAGATGATGCCATTACGCTTGATACCACGCGCCTGAGCATACCGGAAGTGGTTGAACGGCTGACGGAATTGCTTGCCCTGAAAGGGTTGGCATCCGACACCTGATTCTCCCTTGCGGCGTTTTTGGAAAGGTGTCACGACGTGGCAGGGCGGCAGTTCATATGATCGTTCATATCAGTGAGCCCGGTCAGGTCTAACCAGCGCTAACACCTCCAAAAGCAGAGTGACATTAGGCCCGTACTCGCTGGTGGTACGGAGAAGGCATTTATGCCTCAACAACGTTGATCACGTAGGAAAACCATGAGCGAAAGCTTTGCTGAACTGTTTGAACAGTCCCTTAACGACATTAACATGGAGCCAGGCGCTATCGTCGCGGCTCAAGTTGTCGACATCGATGGCGACTGGGTTACCGTCAATGCTGGTCTTAAATCTGAAGGCCAGATCCCGGCGGCACAATTCCGCGATGAAAATGGCGAGTTAAACATCGCTATCGGTGACGACGTTCACGTTGCACTGGAAGCCGTAGAAGATGGCTTCGGTGAAACACGTCTGTCCCGTGAAAAAGCCAAGCGCGCAGAAGCTTGGAAGATTCTGGAAGCCGCCTTCGAGAAAGATGAAATCATCAAAGGCGTGATCAACGGTAAAGTCAAAGGCGGCTTCACTGTCGACGTCGACTCTATCCGTGCCTTCCTGCCGGGTTCTTTGGTCGACGTACGTCCGGTTCGCGATACTGCGCATTTGGAAAATAAAGAGCTGGACTTTAAAGTCATCAAGCTTGATCCGAAGCGCAATAACGTTGTTGTTTCTCGTCGTGCCGTTCTTGAAGCTGAAAACAGTGCCGAGCGCGAAGCGCTGCTGGCAACGCTTCAGGAAGGCCAGCAGATCAAAGGTATCGTTAAGAACCTGACAGACTACGGCGCGTTCGTAGATCTGGGTGGTGTTGACGGCCTGCTGCATATCACCGATATGGCGTGGAAGCGCATCAAGCACCCGTCTGAAATCGTTGCTGTTGGCGACGAAATCAACGTTAAAGTGCTGAAGTTTGACCGTGAGCGCAACCGCGTTTCATTGGGTCTGAAGCAATTGGGCGAAGATCCGTGGGTCAACATTAAGCAGCGTTACCCGGAAGGCACCAAAGTACATGCTGTGGTCACTAATCTGACCGATTACGGCTGCTTTGCTGAGCTGGAAGAGGGCGTTGAAGGTCTGGTTCACGTTTCTGAAATGGATTGGACCAACAAAAACATCCATCCGTCTAAAGTTGTCCAAGTGGGCGACGATGTTGACGTCATGGTGTTGGATATCGATGAAGAGCGTCGTCGTATTTCTCTGGGTATCAAGCAGTGTACTGCTAATCCGTGGGAAACGTTTAACGCTGAATACAACAAGGGCGACCGTGTTTCAGGTACCATCAAGTCAATCACTGACTTCGGTATCTTTATCGGCCTTGAAGGCGGTATCGATGGTCTGGTTCACCTATCCGATATTTCCTGGACAGAGACTGGTGAAGAAGCGGTTCGTAACTTCAAGAAAGGCGATGAAGCCGAAGCCGTTATTCTGTCTATCGATCCTGAGCGTGAGCGCATTTCTTTAGGTATCAAGCAAATGGATTCCGATCCTGTTGCTGAATACCTGTCTGTTAACGATAAGGGCAGCATTGTGACTGGCCGTATTGTTGAAGTAGACGCTAAAGAAGCACACGTTGAGCTGGCAACCGACGTTATTGCCATCCTCAAAGCCTCTGAAATCAGTGCTGACCGTATTGAAGACGCGCGTAATGTGCTGAACGAAGGCGACAGCGTTGAAGCGCGTATCATTAATGTCGATCGCAAGAGCCGTCAGATTAATCTGTCGATCAAAGCGAAAGAGCAGGACGATACCCGTCAGAACCTGAAAAAGCTGCGTGATCAAGAACCCGAAGCTGGTGGTCCGACCACTATCGGTGACCTTATCAAACAGCAAATGGGCCAAGACTAAGCTATTTAGTCGCTGGTTCTAAGAAGCGCCGCCCTATGGGCGGCGCTTTTTTTTGTATGCGAATTTATGGTTTTCTAATAGTGTTGTTTTATTAGATTGACGCTAATGACGTATTTAAACGTTTATAAAATTACATTAAACACTTAAAAAAATATTAGTAGTCGAATGAAAACCGTCTAGACTATTGTCAAAGTGTAGTTTTAAAGTAATAATGAGCGCGCATTCTGAACTAATGGATATTGTGCAGGTCAATTCAGTATCTAGTAGATAAACCTGAAGTATAAGGACTCCCCCATGTCACTTCTAAATGAATATATTCAAAAAGAGCAGCAACTTAAGCAGCTTCAAGAAGACTTGCAACGTCTTGAAGGCGATCAGCGTTTAAAAAGCGAGTTGGAATTCAAAGCTAAGCTTGAAGCGCTAATGAACGAGTTTGGTAAACGTCCCGCAGATGTTATTGCACTGCTAGATCCTGCAAATGATCAGCGTGGTACGAAAGCGTCGGCAGGTAATAATGCGAATCGCCGTAAGCGCCGTCTTAAAATTTACAAAAATCCAAAAACGGGTGAAGTAATTGAAACCCGAGGTGGTAACCATAAAGGTTTACGTAGCTGGAAAGACGAATACGGTGACGAAGCCGTAGAGTCATGGCTGGAAAGCATGGAAGACTAAATAGTAATGATCGGCATTTCTACTAGGAAATGCCGTTTTCATTTTTATCGTTGTTTAAATCTCTAAAATAGTAGCCTGAAGATCCACCCTTAGTTGATAGCGGCTAGCATAGCAGCGGGATTCTTAATCTAGCGAGAAGGGCATGCTGTGAAGCGACAGTGCTTCTCTGCAAAACTTCGGTCTATTTTTTGTGTTAATTGATCGAGGAAACATTGGAAATGTCGCCTCTGCATTATTTTATCGGCAGCGCTAGACGATAACCATCGTGGGGATTTTCAAGGTATACTCCTATGGCGTATCGTAGGTAAGATGGCATTGAATAGACCCTTAGCGTATTTGCTTTTATTAATTACTAACTCTATAAAAAGGGATTGGGGTTGCTTAGCTCTCTGCAGAAGGCGTGACCTATCGCCGCACATTGAGCTGACGGGCCAGAAGCTACGTGCAGGCGCCTCAGGTGCTGTGTCACGTTTGCCATAGCCTACTTACCTTGATTGCCACCGCTAAAGAAGAATTGAGAGTAGTTTAATAGTAAACTAGGGGCTGTGTTGAGCGAGTCGACGCTCCGTCGGCGACGTTAGACAATTTGCAAAGTTGCTGCTGTAGGGCGTTTTACTAAGCGTACTTACAGCTCAGATTTTTAGGTCGCATGATCATGCGTCACATGGGCTGGCCATGTATTTTCTGAGCGCTTGTGCTACCGGTATGAATTGTTTTCAGCCTTGTTAGCCTTTATTGAACATCTGATGAACTATAGTATTGCTGGCAAGTGGGTATATCATTGCCTATATATACTCATGTGTTGCAGTGGCAGGCATTCTTCCTTTCTTTGCTAGGTTATGTGCATTTGCCTCACCCTGCATCAACAGATCCGCATTGATAAGGCTGTGCGTTATGATGGCTTGTTAGTTACATTCCATCAGGCAAATAGTCATTTTTAGGGTTAACTTTACGCAATTGAACACACTTGTGGAAAATACCTGTCTACCAGGTGCTTCGACCATTTCAAGTAAGGTGTAAATGAAACATCAATGAAATATCACAAAGCTCCAAAACAGTTGGATGAGCGTGACAAGCTGCGTAAGTTTCGTGAGTTGGATGATGCATTTGCTCAGGCATTACGTCAGCTGGAAGATCCTAATAGTGGTTTTGACATTCCAACAGGGCCTCCCGTACGCTCCTTAGCCGCGTTAGAAAAAGACGATGCAGTCGAACAGCAGCAGGTAAGAGATCGTTTGTTCGAGCAGCAGCTGAAAGCGCTAATGAGCGAATATGATCAGTCTGACCAAGTATTAAATGAATTGATTTCAACATTGTTAGAATATGACCTCTGGCCTCAAGACGAAGCTCCCGCCATTTCTACGCCTTAAGGGCTTGTGTACGTCTATTGATGGTTTATCGCTAACCGTTCGCAGGCCTTACTGACGGTAGCGATAAATACGTAAGCTAGGTAGGTACGCGTCGTGCTCAATCTTCTCATCGCGTCTTTTAGCCCGCGTTCGCTCTAAGGGCGGTTGTAAAGAGGGCGAGTTAACTTGAGGTAGGCGCTTATCAGGGGCGGGAACAAACAGGGGCATGGCAATATTAAGAGCCCGTCGCGAATGCCCATCAAGCAACGGTTCAGTAAAAAAGAGGTTGGCTCGCATCAAAGGCGCTTGTGCTTGCACCTGAGCCAATATTTCATTGCTAGGCAGGGCGGCCAGCTTGCGTAACTGGATACGTACGTGTGGCGCTTCGGTATCCAGCAGCATTAATTTTCGTTCCGCCTCTTGGACACTCAGCCGCTTGATAGAGCGGCCACTGCTATACCAGGCAAGCCGTATGCGTGAGACGGGCGCCTCAGCGATAGGTAGATGTCGCCAGCACTGTTTAAGATGCAGCCTGGCAAAGCCACTGCGCCGCAGTACATTGTCCACGTGAGGGTGACGTTGCGGTAGGCGGTGTTTAATTTCTCCAAACGCTTTTGGAGAGAGCGCTTTTATTTTTTGAATTAACTCGCTAATCGCTGTTTTAGCATGGTTAATTGCGTCTACTGCTTCGATAAGCGGTTCGTCAGCGGCAATCACCCCTACGTAATTACGTGTTTCCCGCCCGTCCTGGCCTTCCTGATGCCACATATCCAGCAGCGCGTGGCGCAGCCAGTCGGAATCAACGGTGGGCTGATGCAGGACCCACGTAGCCGGGCGCTGCCGTTCGTACAGGACCAGGGCCACCTCAATAGTGCCAACCAGATGGTCAAATCGATCATCAAGCTCATGCAATAAGCGATAAGCGGTTACGTCGGGTTCCAGCATGGCCAATATTTACCTCACCTGATCAACAATCCGTTAAGAAAGAGGCGCATCTTTATCAGCTTGTGCCAACAGGGTGTCTAGATCAGCTTCGTCCATGGCGGACTCGCCTGCGATTCGGTGAGATTCTTCTGCCCACGCGCCAAAATCAATTAATTGACAGCGTTTGCTGCAAAACGGTCGATAGGTGCTTTCAGGTGACCATGCAACCGCTTTGCCGCATTGTGGGCAGTTAACTTCAAGCGGGGCATCATTGGCGGAATGAGACATAACAAAAAAATCCTAAAATTAAAAAATTAAGTCAGCCGTTACGGTAGGCTCTGTCCAAGCGCTCGACTTGTTCCATCAAGTGGGCATGGTTACCACTGTTATCAATCACGTCGTCGGCTTTCGCTAAGCGCTCTTCACGGGGAAGCTGAGCGGCAAGAATTGCGTGAACTTGCTTAGCGCTTACCCCATCGCGGGCGAGCGTGCGTGAAAGCTGCATGTCGGGCGGTACATCCACCACGATTGAACGGGCAACCAAAGCATCTTGGCCAGACTCAAAAAGTAGCGGTGAGACGAGTAGAACATAAGGCGAGTGACCAGATAAACGTGTCAGATGCTGAAGCAGTCGCTCCCTGATTCGAGGATGTGTAACCGCTTCAAGCCACTGGCGTTTAGATGGGTCTTCAAAAATCAGCGAGCGCAGCGCCGCTCTATCAAGCGTGCCATCTGTTTTGGCAACACGCTGACCAAAGTAATTAATGATTGCGCTTAGTGCAGGCTCGCCTGGTTCAACTATCTCTCGGGCGACATCGTCGGCATCGATCCAACCAATACCTAACGATTCAAACGCGCGTGCAACCGTTGATTTCCCTGAACCAATGCCGCCGGTTAAGCCAATAATCATAGTCGCCCTTCAATACGTTCTTTGAGGCTTTATTTTACGCGCTTTTATGTGGAAAGTCGGTACCTTCAGATTGATATACTAGCCATGATAAAATTATTGATAGGCTAGGAAGTGGCGCAATGTTGGAGTATTAGAGGTAAGAGAGATAGACAGCCATCAGATCGTTACCTACTAACAGACATACCCACCCCGCAATCGCCAGAAAGGGGCCGAAAGGCAGGGGAGCGCCGCGTAAGCGTGGAAAGTGTGCCTGCGCAATAATGCCGACAATCGCCCCAAGGCCAGCAGAGAGTAGTAACAGTAACGGTAAAAACGTCCAGCCGAGCCAGGCGCCCAAAGCGCCCAGGAGCTTGAAATCTCCATACCCCATACCTTCTTTGCCTGTAAGCAGCTTAAACGCCCAAAAAAAGCTCCAAAGTATCAGGTAGCCCCCCATGGCGCCTATTACTGCGTTAGTCAGCAAGAAGGGCTGAAAAAATAGCTGATATAGCAGCCCAGTCCAGAGTAATGGCAGTGTCAGAATGTCGGGCAGTAAATACGTTCGAAAATCGATAACTGCGAGTGCTAGAAGCGTCATGCACGCGGCATAAATAAATAGGCTAGAAATGCTAAGTCCATGGAGTAACGTAACGGCCAAGGCAAGCAGACCCCCCATCAGCTCAATAAGAGGATATTGCGGGCTGATAGTGGTTTGGCAGCTTGCACAACGTCCACGCCGTTTGATCCAGCCAATCAGAGGAAGGTTATCGTGCCAGGCAATGGGTTGTTCACAGCGCGGGCATAGCGAACCAGGTGTTGCCAGATTAAAGCGCGAGGAGTGCTCAATAGGCAGCTCAAGTGCCGTGCGTGCTTCATGGCGCCAGTGATGCATCAGCATGACGGGAAGGCGGGTAATCACCACATTTAAAAAACTGCCCAGGCAAAGTCCTAATACAAAGACTGCTACACCAATACCCAATGCTGACGAACTCATAACGCTCCTTAATAGGCCTACAGAATACTGCCCAGTTCAAATATCGGTAAATACATTGCAACCACGATACCTCCGACTAGAGCTCCCAGCACAACGATAATAAAAGGCTCGATTAGAGAGGTTAGCGCGTCGACATGGTTGTCGACCTGCTCTTCATAGTAATCGGCTACGCGCAGAAGCATGGTGTCCAGCGCGCCAGCCTCTTCCCCAATACTTACCATCTGAATCGCTAAGGCGGGGAAGCAATTGGTCATTCGCATTGAAAAATGCAGCTGTTGACCTGTGGCTACATCTGATTGGGCCTGGTGTACTGCCTGTTCATACACTTTATTACCTGTTGCGCCCGCAGCTGTTTCCAGCCCCTCCACTAAGGGAATTCCAGAGGCGAAGGTTGTCGCCAGTGTGCGAGAAAAGCGGGCGACGGCGGCTTTATCGATGATGCTACCGATAATAGGTAGGCGTAAGAGTAAACGGTGTAGGTGAAAGACAAGCGTTGGGGACCGCCGTGTTAACCATCTGAGTACGAGCGCAGTGGCTAATAGTAGCGCTGTCATGGGTAGCCAGTACTCTTGAGTAGCCACCGATAGATTAACGGTGAATTGGGTAATCGCCGGCAGTTCAGCACCGAAGCTTTGAAACATGCTTTCAAACTGGGGCACTACTTTAATCAGTAATAGCAGCGTAATAACGATACCTGTGAGCATCACGATAGCGGGGTACCAGAGGGCTTTTTTTACACGGCCTTTGAGTGATTCAACCTTTTCTTTATAAAGAGCGTTGCGCTCAAGCATTTTAGCGAGTGTACCTGACTGCTCACCTGCATCCACCATATTGATGAATAAGCGATCAAAGTGTTGCGGATGGCGTCGTAAGGAATCCGAAAAACTTGTTCCTGAGGCTACATCATTGGATAGCTTGTGAACCGTGGCGACCAGGGCTGGTTTTTTAAGACTTTCCGCGACTACTCGAAAAGCTTGCAGAAGCGGGATGCCTGCTTGAATCATGGTTGCCATTTGGCGTGAAAAAATCATAATGTCATAAGGTTTTATTCGGCCATGGCTACGCAGGCCACTTTGTTTATGGATACGGCGAACATTAATATTTTGTTTGGTTAGTGTAGCGATAACCTCCGCTTTGTTATGGGCAATGGTTTCTCCACTCAATAAGCGTGCTTGAGGTCCAAGGCCTGTCCACTTCCAGCGATACAGTCGAGGAGAATGCGCCTTGTGTTTAGCGGTATGCCGGGCCATGCGTTACTCCTTACTGATCCGGTTGATTTCCTCAAGACTGGTAACGCCTTGGGTAACGTAATGGAAACCACTCTGACGAAGCCCTGGGTATCCTTCCTTTTTAGCTTGCTGATCAATATCAATAGCCGGTGCATTTTGCATAATCAGTTGCCGGACGGCTTCTGAGACGGGCACGACTTCATAAACACCGATTCTTCCCTTATAGCCTTGTGTACATTTCTTGCAGCCAACAGCGTGATAGAAGGTAGCGTGTTGAATATCAGCGTTCATAAAGCCTTCGCTGTACAGCGCTTCGATAGGAATGTCAGCAGGTTCTTTGCAGTGGTTACACAGTTTGCGGGCAAGGCGCTGAGCAATAATAAGGCTAACAGAGCTTGCGATATTAAACGCTGAAACACCCATGTTGGATAAGCGAGTCAGTGTCTGTGCCGCAGAGTTAGTATGTAGCGTTGAAAGTACCAGGTGCCCCGTCTGCGCTGCTTTTACCGCTATTTCCGCGGTTTCCAAATCGCGTATTTCACCCACCATAACCACGTCAGGATCTTGGCGAAGAAAAGCCCGTAATGCATGGGCAAAATCCAGGCCGATTTTAGGCAGAACATTGACCTGATTAATGCCCGGCACCTTGATTTCAACAGGATCTTCAGCAGTACAAATATTGCGTTCTACTTTATTAAGTAGCGTAATGCCCGTATACAGCGAGACCGTTTTACCGCTCCCCGTAGGACCGGTTACCAAAATCATGCCTTGCGGTTGCTTTAGCGCCTGTTCATACAGCGCTCGCTGATCGTCGGTAAAACCCAACTGGTCAATTCCCAATTGCACGGCCGCAGGATCGAGTAAGCGAAGCACAATTTTCTCACCATACACTGTAGGGAGAGAATTGATGCGCAGCTCCAATGACCGAGCGTCTGACAGTGCCAGTTTAATGGCGCCGTCTTGAGGGAGGCGCCGCTCGGAAATATCGAGACGAGCCATAATTTTTAAGCGGGCGGCTATCTGATGGCGCATTGCTTTGGGTGGCTGGGCGACTTCAATAAGCACACCGTCAATACGAAATCGGATTCGAAAAAGTTGTTCATAGGGCTCGAAATGAATATCCGAGGCGCCTCGATCAATAGCGTCCAGGATCACCTTATTAACCAGTTCAACGACAGGGCCGTCATCGACATTCAGTGTTGTATCATCAAGCGTAGCGCTTTCTTGAACATCAATAGAAGAAGAGTGGCTCACCACGTCATTTGTGCTTTTTAATGCGGCGTAGCGATGATGATTAAGGTAGCTATCAAGCACAGTCTCTAGTTGATCAAGAGGCGCAAGAATACCCTCAATAGTGATGGCATCTAATGCAAATCTTAACTCATCAAGTTGGCATAGCACCGATGGGCAAAAAACTGCCACGGTCAATTGTCGTTTCTGAAGTGCTAGAGGGAGCACTTTTAATGATTTTAACAGGCGAGAAGGAAACATAGAGGCTTCAGGAAGTGCCTGCAGCTGTACAGCGTCTAAATCGATAACCGGTAAACCGTATTCGTAAGCCGCTGCTGTGGCTGCAGTAATCGAGCCGACTAGTTTATGTTCAACTACATACTGTAATAACGATATGTCTAATGCTTGGGACGCTTTATTGGCTTTGTCTGCCTGATCATGGTTTAAAAGCTCATTCTTGATCAAGCGACTAGCAAGTCCTGAATTCATAGGCAGCTCAAAAGTGATTTTATAAGATTATGATATTAATATATTTATTGATTTTCTGAAGTATGGCTAATAACTATATTCCTATGCTGAAACATCAAAAACAATAATTTTATTAAAATATTGATTAATTATTATTTGATGTGCTTTATTATTTGGGAGGTGTATTAGAAGGGCAATCAGAGCGAAGCACCTATGGCGAGGATTTTAGAGAAAAGTTTTTTGTATATAATTCAGAGGGGTAGTATGAAAAAATATGCTAATAATATCAGCAGTGTAAGTTTTCAAAGTGGTTTTACGCTTATAGAGCTAATGGTCGTAATTGCCATTATTGGTGTTTTGATGGCGGTGGCGGTGCCGCAATATGGAAATTATCTTGATAGAGCTTCATTAACAGCCTGTGAGGGCGAGCTAGCTTCTTTTCGTAATATAGTGATAACTAATTATTCCCTCTCACAGTCAGCAAATGTTGATGCTGAAATTTATAATGATTTCGAATTTAATTCCTGTGATATTGGTGCATCGACAGTTAGCAAGGAGGATTTAGCTACGGCTTTTATAAGCAGCGCGTCAACCGATGATGTAAACGATATTAAGACGTATCGCGGTGACAGTGCTGGCAGCATTAATATTAAAGCTGGCAATATTATGTCTAAAAATTCCTAAGAGTAAGCAGGCCTTAGCATATTATTTTACTTAGATAGGTCTTTTTATTTCCACACTGTCTGCGTATTTCCCCTCTACACTGTAGGCTTCTACGTCGGGTTGTGGGCTTACGATGAAACATGTTAACTATATGGTCTTATTAGGTGCGTTCGGATTGCTCCTTGGCGTGAATACCGCTTTTGCGCAGCCTGCCCATGCTCCGGCACATGGTGCACGCGATAACAATGGGCACCAGGAACAGCGACATCATAAAGACGCTCGGCCATCACATAATGAGCGCAACGATCAGTATGTTGATTTACCGCGTGTGAACGAGCGCGAGCTGATACGTCTGCTGCGTGAATTTAACGCACCGGCAACAGGGTCTTTGCCGCCGGGTATTCAGCGCCAGATTGAACGGGGCAAGCCTTTGCCTCCCGGTATCGCTAAGCGTTTTGACAGGCCCTTAGCCGCTCAATTACCCAGTTACCCCGGCTATGAGTGGGAGTATGTAGGCAGCGATGTTGTGTTGATCGAGGCAGCAACTCGCGTAGTGGTTGATATACTGGTGGACGCACTGCGTTAATATTTATGCCTTTACTGCACGGACGTGATTTAAAAAGTCATAGTGTGTGACTATGCTCTGAAATTTTAGCCATGTGTTTAAAGGACAGAAGAGCATGCATACATTGGAAGAACGTTTAGCGCTAACGATTTCAATCGCTCAAGAAGCGGGGGAACTCATTCGTAAGGCTCGCGCAGAACAGTCGTTCTCGCAACGCTTAAAGGCTGACGAAGAATTGGTCACCGATGTTGACGTAGCCGTCGATCAGCTCATACGTCAGCGCTTGAATGGTTACTTCCCTGGCGAGGCGCTACTGAGCGAAGAGTTGGCGCCAGAGCGTGCGCTAGATGCCAACGTTGCAAAGCTCTGGGTCGTTGACCCTATCGATGGAACGGTCAATTTTGCCCAGGGTTTAAAGCATGTTGCCGTGTCTATTGGTTGGATGGAAGAGGGCGTTGGCAAAGTGGGAGTGGTGCATGCGCCTTTCTTGAATGAAACATTTAGCGCGGCAGAAGGGCTAGGTGCTTTTTGCAACCAGCAGCCTATCCAGGCGGGCAAGGTAAGTTTATTAGCTGAGACACTAGTGGGTACCGGTTTTCCTTATCAGAAAGAGGCCCGGCTAGCTTTGATGCCTCGATTGGAGGCTGTCTTGGCCAAGTGTCGTGACGTCCGACGTAACGGTGCCGCCGCACTTGATTTATGCGATGTCGCTTGTGGTCGTCTAGGCGCTTATTACGAAACGGTTTCACCCTGGGATTTTGTCGCCGGCTGGGTGATTGCGCGTGAGGCTGGCGCTACTGTTGGGCATCTCGCAGCAATTCCTGAAGGCGTGCCTGCCGATTTATACCCCAAGGAGTTGTTGGTAGCTGCGCCAGCTGTATACCAGGCGATGGAACGGCTGCTGCTCGATGCCAGTCAGTGATAAGCCCTCGGTTGACAAAGGCAACTCGTTGTCATGGCAAATACTTGAAAAGAAAGCGCAAAAAGAGCTTTTCATTTGCCTCGTAAAACGCTAGTATACGCACCGTCTTAAGGCAAATGCCAACGAGACATCGGAGTGTGGCGCAGCTTGGTAGCGCGTTGCAATGGGGTTGCAAAGGTCGCAGGTTCGAATCCTGTCACTCCGACCAATTAAGTAAAAAACGCCGCTTACGGGTTACACCGAGCGGCGTTTTTTTATGCCTTCAAAATCGCCTCGACTACACTGTCATTGTGCGTGGCCGTTATGCATTCCTGCCCTTGCTGCTGTAAGAGCAAAGTCGGCGCTAAACTCACTGACGGTCAGCCCGATACACTATACCCGGTATAGAATATCTGCTGTTTTGAGCGTAGAAGATGCTTCTGCGCTAGTGTTCGACTAAATATAATGAGTAATGATAATGCCGCATTACTCAACTCCCACATTAAAATGTAGCTGAATGGAGGAACGCGATATGGACCGCATTTTTGCCTGGGATGATCGTCGAGGCCAGGTGGTTTACCGTATACCCGGCCATACTCATAAGAATGGACGTGAAGATAGCGATCTATCGCCCGTATGGCTGCCCACCGATGCATCTGAATTGCCGGAAGGGGTTAGCGTAGATGACCTGCGAAAAGTCACAGTAGAAGAGTAGAGGCGGGGGCTGTGAGTAAGCACTGATTACGCTACTAATGTGGCTCATCAGTGCTTGTCGCGGTTTATTCGGTCAATATGTCGATAACTTTAACTTCATAATCGTCGTCATGAACGGCAATTACTTTAAGAGTAACGTCTCGCGAAACCTGGTTATACTCATCGCGTGTATCTTTTAAACCATAATTTTCACATTCATCGCCAACCGAGAGGTCTCTGTCAAAATCCGTCTTTGGCAACATTAGAATGTCGTCAATCATAATGGACATTATCTTTCTCCTTGATCTGCATTATTCCCTGGTTCTATGACTTTATGAGCAAACTTTGGTTGCACCGATTTGCTAGGTAACGCTTATAAAAATGCTGTTTTAATACTTATTAATAATTTAAGAAAAAAGCATGATTAAAAAAACCGTCAGCGCGTAAAGCGGACGGTTTTAAATGCAAAGCCTAGCAAAGTGCAGATTTACTCTGCCGCTTCATGGTCCGCCAGTGCCGCAGCAACGGCTTCTTCCCACTGACCCTCCGTAATGCCCCAATGCTCCATTTCTGCTTGATCTGCGCTACCCTCGGCTGCAGCGCGGAGTTTTTCAACGGAACCACTTTCAAAGCAGTGTTTGGCGAATGCTTTTGTCTTGCCATCACGTAATTGATCAATCATCGTCATAACTTTTTCCTTTCCTTGGTAGATATCGGTGATTTTCAACCCAGTTGTCCAAATGGCTGCCTCTAAGCAGCCTGTTTATTACGCTCAACTTCCTGCAGCTTGCCAGGGTTGAGCGATACCGAACCGGGTACCTCCCAGTTTCGAGTCTTGCCCGACCAACGCTGTGGATGTCGGCACTTAGCACTTTCATAAACTGCTTTGCGGTGCTCAAGACGTTCTCGGTCGACACCTCGATGCCGGTCAGCAGGTGTCACGTACCGAAGGCCACTATGCAGGTGCTGTTCGTTGTAAGCCCGCTCGAACGTCAGCATCCAGTCACGCACTGCGCTCAGCGATGCAAAGCCCTTTGTGGGCCATGCTGGACAGTATTTGACGGTACGGAACAGCGCTTCCGAGTAAGGGTTGTCATTGCTCACTCTTGGTCGGCTGTAAGACATCAACATCCCCAGCTCTGTTAACCTCGCTTTAAGCGTATAAGACGTCATCGGCGCGCCATTATCCGAGTGCAACACCGGGGGCTGATGCCAGCATCCTTCTCG
>NZ_JABUZA010000089.1 GCF_014897985.1 Halomonas colorata | reverse complement strand
CGCCCGACCATGACTGTTCTCCTATGCAGCTATTGCATAGACAAATTTAGCAGAAATGACTTTTCGTACAAAACCTAATAGCGCCAAGGACGATCCGGCCGGGCAGGCGATCGCCAATCGAATGGGTTCGCAAATCCGCGGCATGCATCAGGCTATCCGCAATACCAACGACGGGATTTCGCTGGTACAAACGGCTGAAGGCTCGCTTAATCAGATCAACGACAATCTGCAGCGGATTCGTGAGCTAAGTGTTCAGGCGGGCAACGGTACCTATACGCCTGACGACCTGTCCTCAATTCAGGATGAAATCGACCAGCGGATGGAGGAAATCGACCGCATCGCAGAGCAGAGCAACTTCAACGGTATTAACCTGATCGGGGAGGCGCGCAGCCTTAATATTCAGGTGGGGGCCAATGCAGGCAATACCATCAGCGTGCGTATGGCGGCCATGAGCCTTGATGCATTAGGCCTTAATGGCTTCAGCGTGCTTAAAGACAATGCCACTGAAAACCCCATGGACAAGCTTGATGAGGCCATTAAGCAACTGGATCGTCAGCGCAGCTATTTTGGCGCGGTACAAAACCGTTTTGAAAGCGTGATCGATGGGCTTAATAACAACATCGTCAACCTTTCGGCGGCCCAGTCGCGCATTCAGGATACCGATTATGCCAAAGAAGTATCGAACCTGATCCGTGCGCAAATTCTCCAGCAGGCGGGCATGTCGATACTCGCTCAGGCCAACCAGCAGCCGCAGATGATCCTGCGTTTGTTGGAAGGCCTATAAGCTCCAGGCAGTAAAATATACATTCCTTTTTCGCCGATCAGTAACGTCACTGCCTGATCATTAAGCGCTTGGTGATTCATCCATTCCAATATGGCATGCATTAGGCGTTTTTTTTCGTTTGTGATCTCGCCTGATAATTTGCTTTGATAGCGTCATTCACCCTGAATGGCAGAAAAGCAATGGCAATGGATCTTCCTCATGTAAGTGCTGCGTTAGGCGTTTTACACCCTATTTGTATAGCCCGCGGGCGTAATGCGGAGGTTTGGGATGAATCAGGCCAGCGCTATATCGATTTTATCGGCGGCATCGGCGTGCTTAACCTTGGTCATAGCCATCCGGCAGTAGTGGAAGCCGTTCAAAGCCAGGTAGAAACGTTAATGCATTCTGCATTTAATGCAGTGCCACATCGGGGTTATCTATCGGTAGTAGACGCATTAAACCAGTTTGTACCGGTCTCCTATCCGCTCTCCTGCATGCTCACCAATAGCGGTGCAGAAGCAACCGAAAACGCTCTCAAAGTTGCTCGAGGTGTCACCGGTCGACAAGCAGTTATTGCCTTCGACGATGCTTTTCATGGCCGAACGCTGGCCGCCTTGAACTTGAATGGCAAGGTTAAACCGTACAAGTCAGGCCTTGGCGCCTTACCGGGGCCTGTCTATCACCTACCTTTCCCGAGCCGTGATAGCGGTGTGACCGATGAGCAGGCGCTTGCCGCGCTGGAGCGGCTATTTGAAGTTGAAATACCCGCCGATGAAGTGGCTTGCATGATCGTTGAGCCCATCCAGGGAGAAGGTGGTTTTCGCCTATTGTGCCCTCAGTTCGCCACGGCAATGCGTGAAATCTGTAATCAACACAACATCATACTGATATTTGACGAAATTCAATCAGGATTCGGGCGCAGTGGTAAGCGTTTCGGCTTTTCACACTTGGGCGTTGAGCCAGATCTTCTGTTGATGGGCAAAAGCATCGCCTCTGGGTTGCCGCTAGCGGCGTTAGCGGGGCGGGCAGAGCTAATGGATGCGTTACCCAAAGGTGCGCTGGGTGGCACATACTCAGGCAATGCAGTGGCATGCGCAGCCGCACTGGCCGTCATGGACATCATGCAGGAAGAGGCGCTTGCCTGCTGGGGAGAGCAGCAGGAAGCACTGATAGTTGAAGCTTACCAGGCGTGGCAGTCAAGCGGCCGCTTTCCTATGCTGGGAGCCATGACGGGCGTTGGTTCGATGCGGGGTATTGTTTTTAACGATACTCAAAATGCCACAGGCGCTGAGCATCTGACGGCGCTATTGACCGCCGGACGTAACGCTGGCGTTCTGCTGATGCCCAGCGGACGCAAACGCAATATTCTACGTTTATTGCCGCCGCTCACCACTGAGCCAGAAATATTAAAAGAAGGTCTAAGCCTTATTGAACAGGCGCTGGAGACGCTAAGCGCATGATCGCAATGCAAGCCGGTGAAAGTGTTAGCGCGGTATACAAGCGCTTTCTGGAAGCCCTAAAGACCCGCGGCTTCGACGGCGAGATTGCCCCTGATTACGCCCAGCGCACGGTACTGGCAACGGATAATTCGATTTACCAGCGCTTGCCCCA
>NZ_JABUZA010000088.1 GCF_014897985.1 Halomonas colorata | reverse complement strand
TCCATGGCAGCACTGAATCCTATGCAGTTGACGATAGCCGTATTATCGCTGATGGCAGTGACTTTTTCAGAGCTTCCCTAGCTAAACGACTGCTGCAACAGTGAATAATGTTTCGCCATAAAAAAACAGCGTCATTCAGCAGTCGTTCTAGTTAAACCTCTGCACTAATGCTAACAGCGGCTATGCTGGCACTGTTTATGGTAGTAGACAGCATCTGGCCTAGCGAAGAGTAGAGCGCATTGGAGTTTAACTGGGCCAGAGTGCGGTCAAGTTTGGCCATATCTTCTTCTGCACTTTAAGCTCGCGGCGAGCTTCTTTATCCTCTTCGCTCAGCCGACTCTTGAGTTCATTGATAGCTTCCTGAAGCCCTTTTTAAGTATCGATTAGACTACCCGATGGCTGGGCGCTCATCACCGTGGACGCTGCCACGCCTAGACCGCGGGCATTTCTTTAAGCTCTTTCGCCAGAGATGAGTCGCGATGAAAATCCATCATAGGAAAGTTAGAATCCCGTGCTTCATGCCCGAACCACTGTTTTTATAAAAAAATTAGCGGCTATTCTGAATCTGATTTTAGTAAGATCAACTAATAATCGCTTTCTCTATCGCCAATAAAAAGAGGTATTTGAATAGATATGGCTTACGTTGATTCTGTCACCCTTAACGCGCACGGTGTAAAACTTGAGCCATTAGCGCATGATCACGAAGCGGGTTTGTGTGCTGCCGCCGCCGATGGTGAGTTGTGGAATCTACGCGTTACAGCGGTGCCTTCGCCTGATGAAACAAGCGCCTTTATTAAAACCGCCTTGAAAGACCGAGAGGCAGGCCACCGCTTTGCCTTTGCCGTTATAGATGAGGCCAGTGGTACCGTGCTGGGCACGACGAGCTATCACGACATCTTGCCTGAGGTAAAACGGGTAGAAATTGGCCACACCTGGTATGCCAAACGTGCGCAGCGTACCCATATCAATACCACCTGCAAGCTGCTGCTGTTAACGCATGCTTTCGATACGTTGGGTTGTAACGTGGTTGGCTGGCGCACCGACAACTTTAACTACGCAAGCCAACGTGCCATTGAGCGCCTAGGGGCTAAAAAGGATGGTGTGATACGAGGGCAAAAGCTGCGCCGTGATGGCACCATTCGCGACACGGTGATGTATAGCCTGCTCAGGGGAGAGTGGTCAGAAGTGCGCGCACATCTCCACTACTTATTAAGCCAGCCCCGCAGCTAATCAATAGGCGACTAGCTCATTAGCCGCTGCCTGTAGGTGAAACATGATCGCAGCCGCCAATTATGTGCGCTACAGGGTAAGCGAGAAGGCGCGCGAATTTTTAATATGCAGCCAAGTTTTTCTTTGCTCCTAATAGAATCAATGAGGCAGATTTGATCAAGGCAGCGAGATAACCTTAATGAACGTACCATAAAATTCATTGAGGTTATCTATCCTTCCGTATAATCACTGTTATGTGAATAAATTCGATCCTGTCGTAGATTCTATCTATGGCTTCGCATTTACGAGCGGTCAACTAGAAAGGCCAAATCAAAATGGGTAAAAAGCTTTCAGGTAGAGATGGCGCGACACTTGGTTTTGCATCAAGTACAGATTATTACAGAAAGCTCTTGCGGGATGCGGAAGGTTTGCGTGGAAGTTGGGATGCTCATGACGCTACCGATTTTCTGATAACTTCCTGGCATCTTTTTCAGGATTGGACGAAAAGTGATCCTAAGACATCGCTAAGTAGATCAAAACGGAACCGTGCAAAGTTGCCAACGCAGATGAATCTTATACTAGATATTACTAGAGATCTGGCAAATGGAAGTAAGCACTTTCAGTTGGATCAAAGCTCCGCAGATAAGCGGAAGATTAGCGAAGTACACGATGGACTTGAAGCCAACTGGTTCTCATATTTTTTCCATGAGAATGTTCCGGCTGTCACAGTTGAAGGAGGGTGGTATTTCAGCGTAAGGGTTCTGCACAATATCTTGCTGGCATACTACCATTGGGTGTTTGACGATAATCAGCCACTACAAAATTTCCCGGTAGAAATCCTAGAAACAGTCGATTACTGCAATATTCAGACCAGAAAGACAGGAAGTGTCCCACGGATCTGGGGAGAAAATGGGTAGTCTAGTCATTGAGAATCGCATAACCAGGCCAAGCACGGCGATGGTTTTTCCGTTGCGGCTTCGCCTCCACTCCAAAGCCACGCGTGTTGGCAACGTTAGGAGATTCAATGGTTTCGTATCGACAAACAGAAGATTTATCAGCTTCGGCTGAGATTACTTACTTAAACATGCGTTCATACTACGAGCATTACTCTGTTGATTGGGATTGCTCAAAAATTGAAGATCAAATCCATAATTTAACCAATTTCGATATTCTGTTCAATGGTGAGGTCGTTGGGGCGATTCGTTTGGCATTTGATAACGACGGTTGCTATGCCCGTGACTTGCAAGTCAGCGAGAAATACCAAAATAAAGGTATTGGTGCGTTAGCGCTTTCTGAATGTGAAAGGTTAGCAATTGAATCAGGCGCTAATCGACTTAGGTTACGTGTATTTAAAGTCAGCCCAGCCTTCCATCTCTATGAAAGAGTTGGTTTTGTGGTTGATAACGTTGATGATAGGTTCTACAGCATGTCGAGAACAATCTCCTAACAAAAAATTAAGAGTGATTCAGCACGCGTGGCATTTTTATTATGCGTCGGTTTTAGTGTTTAAGATGGTATGCGGCAGCATCGGTATTGCGTGCCTCACACCTTAATGTGAATCGCCCCGGATATTCTAGACACCCGTTAGGCTCTTAAAGTAACGCCTTTCATACTCAACCGGTGACAAGTTAT
>NZ_JABUZA010000087.1 GCF_014897985.1 Halomonas colorata | reverse complement strand
CCAGACTCCTTCGGGTTATAGGGTCAAGCAATGAAGCGCACACGGTGGATGCCTAGGCAGCCAGAGGCGATGAAAGACGTGGTAGCCTGCGATAAGGTTCGGTGAGGTGGCAACAACCTGTGACCCGGACATCTCTGAATGGGGAAACCCACTGACCATAAGGTCAGTATCATGCACTGAATACATAGGTGTATGAGGCGAACCAGGGGAACTGAAACATCTAAGTACCCTGAGGAAAAGAAATCAACCGAGATTCCCCTAGTAGCGGCGAGCGAACGGGGACCAGCCCTTAAGCATGTGACTGATTAGACGAACAGATTGGGAAGTCTGGCCGTAGCGGGTGATAGCCCCGTAGTCGAAAATCTGATCATGTGAAATCGAGTAGGTCGGGGCACGAGAAACCTTGACTGAAGACGGGGGGACCATCCTCCAAGGCTAAATACTCCTGGCTGACCGATAGTGAACCAGTACCGTGAGGGAAAGGCGAAAAGAACCCCGGAGAGGGGAGTGAAATAGATCCTGAAACCGTGTGCGTACAAGCAGTAGGAGCAGACTTGTTCTGTGACTGCGTACCTTTTGTATAATGGGTCAGCGACTTATATTCAGTGGCGAGGTTAACCGTATAGGGGAGCCGTAGGGAAACCGAGTCTTAACTGGGCGACACAGTCGCTGGATATAGACCCGAAACCGGGCGATCTATCCATGAGCAGGGTGAAGGTTGAGTAACATCAACTGGAGGCCCGAACCAGGATCTGTTGAAAAAGATTTGGATGACTTGTGGATCGGAGTGAAAGGCTAATCAAGCCCGGAGATAGCTGGTTCTCCTCGAAAGCTATTTAGGTAGCGCCTCACGTATCACCGCCGGGGGTAGAGCACTGTTTCGGCTAGGGGGTCATCCCGACTTACCAACCCGAGGCAAACTCCGAATACCGGTGAGTGCGAGCGTGGGAGACACACGGCGGGTGCTAACGTCCGTCGTGAAAAGGGAAACAACCCAGACCGTCAGCTAAGGTCCCCAAATCCTGGTTAAGTGGGAAACGATGTGGGAAGGCTCAGACAGCTAGGAGGTTGGCTTAGAAGCAGCCATCCTTTAAAGAAAGCGTAATAGCTCACTAGTCGAGTCGGCCTGCGCGGAAGATGTAACGGGGCTAAACCAGGTACCGAAGCTACGGGTTCATCCTTTAGGATGAGCGGTAGAGGAGCGTCGTGTAAGCCAATGAAGGTGAGTTGAGAAGCTTGCTGGAGGTATCACGAGTGCGAATGCTGACATGAGTAACGATAAGGGGAGTGAAAAACTCCCCCGCCGGAAGACCAAGGTTTTCTGTTCGATGCTAATCAGAGCAGAGTGAGTCGGCCCCTAAGGCGAGGCGGAAACGCGTAGTCGATGGGAAACGGGCTAATATTCCCGTACCGGACATAATTGCGATGGGGGGACGGAGAAGGCTAGGTGAGCCAGGCGTTGGTTGTCCTGGTGAAAGTCAGTAGGCTTGGGTCTTAGGTAAATCCGGGACCCTCACAGGCCGAGAGACGAGACGAACTGACCACGGTCAGGAAGTCATTGATGCCACGCTTCCAGGAAAAGCCTCTAAGCTTCAGATTATGTGCGACCGTACCCCAAACCGACACAGGTGGTCAGGGTGAGAATCCCAAGGCGCTTGAGAGAACTCGGGTGAAGGAACTAGGCAAAATGGTGCCGTAACTTCGGGAGAAGGCACGCCGGCATAGCGTGATGGAACTTGCTTCCTAAGCGCGAACCGGTCGAAGATACCAGGTGGCTGCAACTGTTTATTAAAAACACAGCACTCTGCTAACGCGCAAGCGGACGTATAGGGTGTGACGCCTGCCCGGTGCCGGAAGGTTAAATGATGGTGTTAGGATTCGTCCGAAGCTCTTGATTGAAGCCCCGGTAAACGGCGGCCGTAACTATAACGGTCCTAAGGTAGCGAAATTCCTTGTCGGGTAAGTTCCGACCTGCACGAATGGCGTAATGATGGCCACGCTGTCTCCACCCGAGACTCAGTGAAATTGAAATCGCCGTGAAGATGCGGTGTACCCGCGGCTAGACGGAAAGACCCCGTGAACCTTTACTATAGCTTCACACTGGACGCTGATGTTGCCTGTGTAGGATAGCTGGGAGGCTTTGAACTTCGGACGCCAGTTCGAAGGGAGCCAACCTTGAAATACCAGCCTGGCATCATTGGCGTTCTCACTCAGGTCCGTTATCCGGATCGAGGACAGTGTGTGGTGGGTAGTTTGACTGGGGCGGTCTCCTCCCAAAGAGTAACGGAGGAGCACGAAGGTACCCTCAGCACGGTCGGACATCGTGCATTGAGTGCAAGAGCATAAGGGTGCTTGACTGCGAGACAGACACGTCGAGCAGGTGCGAAAGCAGGTTCTAGTGATCCGGTGGTTCTGTATGGAAGGGCCATCGCTCAACGGATAAAAGGTACTCCGGGGATAACAGGCTGATACCGCCCAAGAGTTCACATCGACGGCGGTGTTTGGCACCTCGATGTCGGCTCATCACATCCTGGGGCTGAAGTCGGTCCCAAGGGTATGGCTGTTCGCCATTTAAAGTGGTACGCGAGCTGGGTTTAGAACGTCGTGAGACAGTTCGGTCCCTATCTGCCGTGGGCGTTGGATGTTTGAGAAGAGCTGCTCCTAGTACGAGAGGACCGGAGTGGACGACCCTCTGGTGTTCCGGTTGTCACGCCAGTGGCATTGCCGGGTAGCTATGGTCGGACGGGATAACCGCTGAAAGCATCTAAGCGGGAAGCCCCCTTCAAGATGAGACATCCCTGAGGCCTAGAGCCTCCTGAAGGGCCCAGCGAGACCAGCTGGTTGATAGGCACGGTGTGGACGCACTGCAAGGTGTTGAGCTAACGTGTACTAATGGCCCGTGAGGCTTGACCCTATAACACCCAAGGGGTCTGGTCGCA
>NZ_JABUZA010000086.1 GCF_014897985.1 Halomonas colorata | reverse complement strand
CAGAATAGGGGACGCTTCGCGTCCCACGCTATCCATCCTCGCACTAGAAGTACGAGGTTTTTCGCGTTAACTGATAACTTTTTCCTAGCCCCATTGGCATCAAGCACGTATCTTCTTTCAAAAATTCCTTTAGGCGTTTTACGGGTATAGCTGTATAAGTAACCATTGTCGTCTAAGGTCAGTTCTGGTATTACATTTTTGCAGTGTAAGTAAGTGAACTCACGCTCAAGCCACGTATCGTCAGTACTTTGTAGGTCAACAGAGTCGTCTCGATCCAGTGCAAAACCAATTAGACGCGTCCAGGGCTGAATCTGATCCACATTCGAAGAATTCGACTTCATTGATTCCAATGCAATGTAGGCTTCCGGTATGAGAGGTTTAAGTCCTGACATTGCGCGCAAGTCAACCAGCCCAACGACCGCTGGTTCCAGCCGAATACCTAGACCGCTGAGAGAGCCTTTATAAAGGTGGTTGTTATTGAAGATCCCCTGGATCTCCCAATCACCGTGCAAGTCGCCATCAAGTGGTTCAGTTGCGTCGTGTATCAGGATCGGCAGTTGTTGAGCTGGAGCGAAGTAATTTCCAATCAGGCACTCTTTCACTGTTTCAAATGATGCGTTGGCCATTACATTCTTTTCCTATGACTTTTTAGGTTTTGGATTAAATATGGATAGTAGGCAGATACCTAACAGAGAGAACCATAGGGCAGGTGCCCATTTTCCACTTAGAGCCCAAACCAAAGGGTTATCAGCACCCGATTTAACAAAATCATAGGCGCCAAGGGTACCCACCAAAACAAGTATGAAAAAAACAGCTAATTTCGTCTTACTGTGCACACAAACCTCCGCTTCCTATTTATTTAGCTGCCCTTCAAAAAACGACATGGTGATGTTCTAACAAGCCATTCCGCGCCTTCTCAAACACTCGTCTTTGAGCTTCTTTTTTATAGTAGGGAACAAGTTCAGGTAGACGAGTTGCCCCAAGCCACCCCGAAAATCCCGAAGCCAATGTTCCCCACATAACTTCTATAACGTAAGCAGCTTCCTGAAATGGCACTTCAATTCCGTCTATCCAGAACCAAGCTATTGTGGGAATGATCACAGCAGATGGGTAGAACACTCCTCCCAGAAAAAACACTTTGAGCAAGGTTTGCGTAAAGACCTTTCTTCCCTCGTCCCTGACATCGGGATCGTGGCGTAACACCTGGGACTCTTTCTCAATCGCTTCCCATATATCCGCCAAGCGGGCTTCAAGCTCACGATTTTCCCAATCCTCATCATAATCTGCCATGGATGCCTTCTCTAACATTACGTTTACACAATGGTGTCCTGAGAATTTCCGCTCAAGCCATGCGCTGTCAGCACTTTGTAGGGTGATTGAGTCCTTCTCAATCACTGAGTGATACCAAGTCAGGCGTTGGCATCGGGCGCAGGTTTGCTATGACAACTTGAGCAGAATCTGTGTCGAAACCAAGCTTTCCGAGCCTGCTAGCGAAATTAGCCCTGTCGTATTTAGCATGATCTTTTTGGAAGAAAATCCCGTAACTAGGCCCTACTGACAAAAGAAATGCTATCAACTGCGTTGTTTCCCTGTCGTCTTTAGCGGCTATACCTTCAATTTGCTCACGTCCAACAATGACGATCCCAGATTCCTCGATTACATCAAGGGCCTCGTGAATACTGGTACTACACTTGGTACTACTCATAGTATCTGGCCTTTCAAAGAGACCTGGATTTATTGAATTTTGAATACGCATACACATTTCTGCGTTCATGCTCCGACCGTTCACTTTTGCCAAACGCTCAACTTCGCTTTTAAGCTCATCTGGCAACCGCAATGGGTACATAGATCGTGTCTGTGCCATGGCTAACCTCTTTTCCTTTAACTTTTGAATGACACGGCACTAGGCTCATTACTTCCCCAAAAAAGTGGGTTCTGATCTTACCCAGCAACAGTGGACACTCGTTTAAGCGATCATTCGGACTTCAAACGCCTCTGGGCTGATCATCCCTATAGCACTGTGCCGTCGTTGCTTGTTGTAGTCCAGTTCGATGTATTCAAACACCTGGCGTCTCATCATATCTCGCGTTTTAAAGTTCTCGCCGTGGATCGCTTCCACCTTGAGGCTGTGAAAGAAGCTTTCGGCACAGGCGTTATCATAACAGTTGCCTTTCGCGCTCATACTGCACTTGAGTTCATGTCGCGTCAGTAGCGACTGATACAGCGTCGAACAGTACTGACCACCTCGATCTGAATGGACGATCACGCCTGTTGGCATTTTACGTTTCCATAGCGCCATTTGTAGTGCATCACAGACAAGATCTGCCGTCATACGCTCGCTCATTGCCCAACCAACGACTTTGCGAGAGTAAAGATCAATTAGCACAGCAAGATAAAGCCAACCTTCACCCGTCGCCAAGTAGGTGATATCACCCACCCACTTTTGATTAGGGGCTGAAGCCCTGAAGTCTTGCTCTAGCAGGTTTGGCGCAACAGGTAGCGAATGTCGAGAGTTTGTGGTGGCCTTGAACTTACGGGCAGCTTTAGCACGCAGGCCTTGTCGCTGTAAGCTGGCAGCCACGGTCTTGCGATTCACCGGTATTCCGTCATCTTGCAGGTCTAGAGCTAATCTCGGGGCGCCTGAGCGGCCTTTACGTTGGTGAAACGCCGCAGCCACACGCTTATCGAGAACGGCTTGCTGGCTGCGCTTTAGAGACAGACCTCCTTCGCGCTGTCGCCAAGCGTAGTAGCCGCTTCGAGCGACCCCAACAACATGGCACATGCGCTGAACACTGAAAGCCTGGCGATGACGATGGATAAAGGCGTACTTCACTTCAGGCTCTTCGCAAAGTACACCGCGGCCTTTTTTGTGATAGCCAGCTCCTCATTGGCTTCGGCTAATTGCCGCTTCAGACGAACGTTTTCTTCTGCCAGCGACCGCTCTCGCTCAGATGTATCTTGCTGTTGCTGAACCTTAGAACGCCACTGATAAAGCTGACTCGAGTGTATGCCCAGTTCACGAGCCGCTGCGGCAACGCCTATGCGATCAGCAAGCGCTAACGCTTCTTGCCGATAGGTATCTGAGTAACGGGTATAGGATTTTTTCTTCATTGATGTCGTCGATCTTGCCATGGTTCACCTCGTTGCAGTGTATTACATTCTTGAGGTGTCCATCGTTACTGGGCAAGATCATTCTTCGTCACTTCACGTGGATTTGGCCTGATCGAATAGGCGGCCCACCGGGCTGCCAATCAGGTAGATCATGGCGATAAAGTTGGCCTCGTTCCGGTAGCCACGTGCTCGTGACCGAGCCGCTTGGAACAGACCATTCATTCCTTCCAGTCTTGCGTTCGTCAGTCCCGAGAGCCAGCGTCTGACCACCGCGTCGGCGTGCCGCTCAAGCGTCGCCAGGGCTTTCCCCATCGGCTTCAGCAGTGACTTTTCAGACACCGCCGCCTGCATGACCTTGAGGTAGTTCGTGATGCGCCACCGAGCCGCTCTGGGCGTTGGAGCCTTCTGGATCCAGCGTAGCTTCTCCTTGATCACCCAGGCATCGGCCGTGGCGCTCTGATCGGCCACCAACTCCTGGAGCGCCGAAAGCTGTTTGGGTGTCAGGTTCTTGTTATCCAGGTTCTTCAGCAGGGCCCAGCGCAGCGACTTGGGGTGCCCCTGCTCCCGGCGCTCTTTCTTGCGTACCTCGTCCAGCCGCTTGGTGAAGGTCTGTACGATATGGAACCAGTCGACCGTTACCTCGGCCTTGGGAAGGTGCTCGGTCACGCCGCTAAGGAAGGCTGGCGACATATCGCAGACGACCTCGACCACATTATTCGGGTCGCCGCCATGGGCCGCCAGGAAGGCGCTGAAAGCCTGGATGGCATCCTTGCCGCAGCCTGGGACGGCAAAGATAACCGGTTCCCGCTTGCGCTGCATGTCGAGGAACACCGTGACATAGCGATGACCGCGCCGGGAGGCGGTTTCGTCCACGCCGACCGTCACCACCTTGGTAAGCGTTCATCCTACGACGTAGTTGACCTACTTCACGTCACGCAGAGGCCTAAGTAACTCCGGCGAGACCTTGT
>NZ_JABUZA010000085.1 GCF_014897985.1 Halomonas colorata | reverse complement strand
TGGACGCCCCCGGGAACGCGGGAAGACTGCTGGCGACGGGCTATTCGTGCCGAAGTCAGGTAAAGCGCTTTTCCCATCTAGTGCTCCCCCACCCGCTGCAGGCCCTGCTGAACGTGCTACGCAGTGCTGACAGTCAGTAAGAGGAGCTAACGGCGGGTTAGAAAAACAGGTTTTTAAGCGCCTGGCCTGGGTCGGGCTGGCGCATAAAGGCCTCACCTACCAAAAAGCCATTGACGCGATGGTCGCGCATCAGTTGAACATCGTCTCGAGTATGGATACCCGATTCGGTGATCACGGTGACGTTATCGGGAATCTGCGCCAGTAAATCCAGCGTGGTATTCAGGCTGGTATCGAAGGTATGCAGATTGCGATTATTAATCCCCACCAGCGCTAAATCGAGCTTGAGCGCCCGGTTAAGCTCCTCGCCATCATGTACTTCCACGAGTACATCCATACCCAGCTGGTTGGCCTGCTGGTGCAGGTCACGCAGCTGGGTATCATCAAGAGCCGCCACAATCAGCAAAATACAGTCGGCGCCAATCGCTCGTGCCTCGCTAACCTGATAGCCGTGGGTAATAAAGTCTTTACGAATGACCGGCAGCTCGCATACATCCCGCGCAGCGATCAAATAATCTTCGTGGCCCTGGAAAAAGTCAGCATCGGTCAGCACCGACAAGCAAGCCGCGCCGCCCTGGGCATAGCTTTTGGCAATATCCGCAGGATGAAACTCTTCACGAATAACCCCTTTGGAGGGTGAGGCTTTTTTCACTTCCGCGATAATCGCCGGGTCGCCCGCTGCAATACGCTGATTAAGTGCGTTGATAAAGCCGCGCGGGGCGCTTTGCTTCTCGGCCAAGGCCAGCAAGTCAGCTTCAGAAACCGCCTGCTGACGCTCCGCGACTTCCTGATCTTTACGCGCCAGAATACGCGTTAAAATAGTCGGCGTTGTCTGTTGAGTCATGGCGATCAATTACCCTTTAAAAACGCTGGTGAAGTGAGAAAGCTCTCTGAGTTTCTCGAGCGGCAATTTAGACGCCTGCGCATCCTGGGCAATCATTACGCCCTCTTTCAAGTTATCGGCTACGCCGGCGCAGTAAAGCGCGGCGCCAGCATTGAGCGATACCATGTCGGCAGCTGCTCCCTCACCACTCAAGGCTGCCTTCACCAATCGCAGACTATCTTCTGCATTGGCCGCCTTTAGTGTTGCCAGGCTTTGGCGCTCAATGCCCAATACTTCAGGCGTAACCGTGTACTGGGTAATCTCACCGTCTTTAAGCTCAGCGACTTGAGTCGGTGCGGCCAGGGAGATTTCATCCAGCCCATCATCAGAGTGGACGACCATGACATGGCGGCTGCCTAGCTTTTTAAGCACTTCGGCCATAAGCGGCACCAGCTCAGGGGAGTACACACCCACGACCTGATTAGGCGCACCCGCCGGATTGGTCAACGGCCCCAGAATATTAAATAGCGTGCGTACACCCATTTCACGACGCGGGCCGATGGCATAACGCATTGCTGGGTGATGGTTAGGCGCAAACATGAAGCCGACCCCCACCTGCTCAATACAGCGGGCTACCTGCTCGGGCTTAAGATCCAGGTAAATGCCTGCGATATCAAAAAGATCCGCACTGCCTGATGATGAGGAAACGCTGCGATTTCCGTGCTTCGCGACGTGGGCGCCTGCCGCCGCGGCTACAAAGCTTGAAGCGGTGGATACATTAAACAAATTAGCGCCGTCACCACCGGTGCCGACAATATCCACCACGTTTTCAGCATTAAGCTGAACGCGCCGCATCAAATCGCGCATTACCTGGGCGGCCGCGCTAATCTCCTCAGCGCTTTCTCCCTTCATGGCAAGCCCGACCAGCAAGCCGCCCACCTGAGCGTCGGTGGCAACGCCCGTCATTATTTGCCGCATCAAAGCATGCATTACATCAAAAGGGAGGTTCTCGCGGTGTATCACCGCATTAATTGCATCTCGCATTTGCATGAGCAGAGGAGCCTCTAAAGCGTGTGAAACAGGCAATCAGCCACGTTTTAAAAAATTAGCCAACAGCTCATGGCCTTGGCGAGTGAGTATTGATTCAGGGTGAAACTGAACCCCTTCTACATCCATTGTGCGATGGCGTAACCCCATGATCAAACCTGGCGTCACATCATCGTCTACTGTCCAAGCGGTCACTTCCAGGCAACTGGGCAGTGTCTCCTTATCAACGACTAATGAGTGATAGCGAGTCACTTCAACCGGGTTATCCAAACCTTCAAAGACACCTTGGTTCAAATGTAAAACAGCTGACGTTTTACCATGCATCACCTTAGGAGCACGAATCACTTGGCCACCATACACCTGACCGATGGCCTGATGTCCCAAGCAGACACCCAGAATAGGTAGCTTCCCGGCAAAATAGCCAATTGCCGCCATTGAAATACCGGCCTCGTTTGGCGTACAGGGGCCAGGGGAAATAACCAGATGCGTGGGCGACAGCGCTTCAATTTGCTCGATGCTAATCGCATCGTTACGGTGGGTCACCACCTCAGCGCCCAATTCGCTTAGATATTGGACAATGTTAAAGGTGAAGCTGTCATAGTTATCGAGCATCAAGACTTTTTTAATCATAACCCACTGATTACCTTATAACTCACCCGAGATACCCACCTTATTACTCAGCTCTTTACTCACCTACACCATTATTTGCAGATGCGCTTAATCAAGGGATTGTATCGTTGGATGAAGGTAATCGCTATGGCCGTTGCGACGTTGCAAATTTTTAGCCGTACTGGTCTATGCTGAAGAAGGCATTCACTTAATAGGAGAACGCCATGGATAAGGCCGTCATCGATATAATTCGGGACAAGGAAAAAATACCTGACAGCGTGCCCGATAGCGAAATCGCCCGAGAGTATAAAGGGACGTATACCGCTGCCCGAGCCGCGGTGAGCCTGGACCACACACCCATTGATCAACAGCTCGCCAACGCTATGGCAAAGATTTTTCCGTTCATGAGAAAGAAAAAGTAATTCTTTCCAAACAGTTCAATTTAAAACAGCAGCCTTTAAAAAACAGAAAGCCCGCAGGCTTTCTGTTTTGACGTTGGTGCCGAGTACCGTAGCCTAAGTAATTTAACCTAAAGAGTTTTCGTTAAGACGCTTGGCTTCGCCTTCGGCCTCTTGGCGGGTGGAATAGGAAACCACGGAGGTTTCATCGGTTTGAGAGTCATCGGGTCGCGTATCAATCACGTGAAATTCACCGTTGCGCTCCTGCACTTTATAAAATTCGCTCATCGTCCTTCTCCTTGGGTGAAACAACCTCAAGGGTAGAACATTTTTCCAACCTTATATTTTTCTAATTTGATATTCTCAGGCCCTTTGTTATGAAACAGATTGTTATGGAACAGACTTTTTATGATGGAAATAGGTGATCAGCATTACTATTTTTAGTTAGCATGCTCGTGGATTAAACACCACGCGCCATGATCACAATATCCTTTCTAAGCATAAATAAGTTGCAAATCGACCAATTAAACGTTTCCTTCTACAAGTCTTATACTATTAATAACAACAGCTTATAACCAATTTTAAACGCTCAGGAACTAGCCATAGGGCGCAGCAGTCTTTATTATCTTGAGCCTTTAATCGAGTGGGAGCGTAAAATGCAAAAGCGAGTGACCTGGGTACGCACGCTCGTGTTAAGTATTTTTATGAGCGCATCACCGCTAGCAAGCGCCTCAACACTCAATGTCATCGCTTCTTTTCCAGTCCTTGAAGATCTGGTTAAGCGCATTGCAGGCGACGATATTCAGGTAAGCGTTATCGTGCCCACCGGTGCTGATGTCCATAACTGGGAGCTAACGCCGCCCAACGTTTTGGCCATCGAAAAAGCCGATATTATGTTTTATAACGGCTTTGGATTAGAGCCCTGGCTACGTCATGTCGTGGCCATGTCTGATGACTCGCTTGTCCTTAAAAGCGTTGCAGAAAACGCCGACATTATTCCGCTAGCCATCACCACAGGCCAATATAAAGGGGCGGTCGACCCCATTGCTGTCCCATAGTTTTTGATCATAAAGGGATTCTCATCTGAGGATCCCTTTTTTGTGGCTCTGGCGATGGCGG
>NZ_JABUZA010000084.1 GCF_014897985.1 Halomonas colorata | reverse complement strand
ATAACTTGTCACCGGTTGAGTATGAAAGGCGTTACTTTAAGAGCCTAACGGGTGTCTAGAATATCCGGGGCGATTCATTTTATTTCTACGGCAGACCGGAAAGTATTGAGCTGTGGTATCGCGGCGAGACTCGCTATGTAGATTATGAGGTAGACGTCGAGCTTAGAGATCCACCTTTGTCAGAGTAGCGCTGAGATCATCTGATGATAATGCAATATTTATTTGGGTAGAAATGTTTTGGACTAACATACAGTGACTATCGGGGTGGAGTCATTACGCGGCTAATATCATTTTCAAAGCCCAGCCATTACTCTATGCACTCAGCTTACCCAAGGCGATCCATCGATCTTATGACGAGAAAAACACTAGGCTTGAAAGTCAAACGGCAGCAAGAGGTCAAGCCCGCCAACGACGTTGAAGATCAATTCACCGATGACCCCGAAAAACGCTTTCTAAACGGCGTTGCCATTCATCCTTCCCCCCGCATTCACCTGGAGCCTGGTTCCACCCAGCGCAGCGTGCGGGCGATGGATTTGATTACGCCCATCGGGATGGGGCAGCGTGGCTTGATCGTCGCACCGCCCGGCTCCGGTAAAACGACGCTGCTCAAACATATCTGCCAGGCCGTGGCCGAGGCGCACCCGGAAATAAAGCTGTATGCCTTGCTAATCGATGAGCGCCCGGAAGAGGTAACGGACTTCAAGCGTAGCGTGACGGCCGAGGTGCACGCCTCATCGTCGGACGAAACCTACACCCACCACGTGCGGATGGCCGACCAGCTTCTGGCGTCGGCGCGTAGGCAAGCCGGCGAGGGCCACGATGTGATGATTGTGATCGACTCATTAACGCGGCTCTCGCGCGTTCATAATGCCGAGCAGCGGGGCAATGGTCGTACCATGTCTGGTGGGTTGGATAGCCGAGCGATGGAAATACCCCGCAAGCTGTTTGGCGCCGCGAGGAAGATCGAAAACGGTGGGTCGCTCACTATTCTAGCTACCGTACTGGTGGATACGGGAAGCCGTATGGATCAGGTGATCTTCGAGGAATTCAAGGGCACGGGCAATATGGAAATCGTGCTGTCACGCGAGGTGGCCAATCAACGGATCTTTCCGGCTATCGATATCGCCAAGAGCAGCACCCGCCGTGAAGAGCTTTTGATCGATGCAAAGGATATCGAAAAAGTACGCACACTGCGTCGCGCGTTGACACAACTTAAGCCAACCGAGGGCGCGCAGAAGTTATTGGAGCTATTGGAGAAATATCCAACCAATGCCGAGCTGCTGGAAGCGTTTTCAGCCCCCGAGTAGTGAGAGCGAAGTTTGTCGGCCCCTGTGCTTATCAATGTGTTGGTGGATGGACTCCGGTTTAAAAAAACAGCAGGGAAGCTCACCTTTTATTCATTCAATAGGTGAGCTTCTTTGTTACGTATTAGCGATTACTTCTTTTTATAATTCAAGTTTGAAGCGGGTAGTGCTTTTTTAACCGGAAAGCCTTCGATTTCCTTACGCTCAATGATGCTGTTCAATCGCCTTTCAATGGCACAAAGATTTTTAAAGTCACTGATGTCGACCAAAGAGATGGCTTCACCCGAGGCACCCGCACGGCCGGTCCGGCCAATACGGTGGATGTATTCTTCTGGCTGAAAGGGTAAATCGTAATTCACTACACGGCTCAGTTCACCGATATCCAAACCACGACCGGCCACCCCTGTAGCGATCAGGTACTTGAGCTCGCCGGATTTGAACTGACCTAAAACTTGTTCGCGCATGGCCTGGCTTCTACCGCCATGAATGGAATCTGCGATGATGCCGCGTTTTTCCAATTGGGCAACAAGCTTCGCGGCATTGTGTTTTTTCTCGGTAAAAATAAGCGCCTGATCCCACTCTTGCTCGTTGATCAAGTGACTCAACAAGGCCGACTTGGCGTCTTTGTCTACCGCGATTAGCCATTGCTTGATGCTGGCGGCGGCGCGCTCGTTGGGAGAAATGGATATTTCAGACGCTAGATCGGTCATCTTGCTGTCTGAAAAACCGTAGGCCAGCGCCCGAACGTCGCCGGTCATGGTCGCCGAAAACAACAGATTCTGACGGTTTTCAGGCAGGCGTTCTATGATTTTGTTGATATCGTCGACAAAACCCATGTCGACCATTCTGTCTGCTTCGTCCAGCACCATGGCTTTAAGTTCATCAAAGTGCAGCGCACGCTGATGAGCCAAATCCAGCAATCTGCCCGGTGTGGCGACAAGAATATCAACCCCTTCAATCAAGCGCTCTTTTTGAGGTTCGCTATCAACACCCCCATACACCGCCATAGATGTTAAGTGCAGGTGTTTAGCGTATTGAGCCACACTGGCTTCGACCTGAATCGCTAATTCGCGGGTTGGGACCAGGATCAGCGCACGTATGCGTTTGCCGCGTAACGTGCCCGCTGTGCTGAACCGTTCTAGCAGAGGCAGAACAAAGGCAGCGGTTTTGCCGGTTCCGGTTTGAGCGGTGGCGATTAAATCTTTACCCGAAAGAATGGCAGGAATCGCCTGTTCCTGGATGGGCGTTGGTGTTTTGTAACCTAGTTCGGTAATCGCTTGAACCAAAGGACTGGATAAGCCTAGTTTTGCAAAGGGCATAAGAAGCTCTGACGGGATGTCGTAAGGGGTGTCGAAAAAAAGATGCCGCAGTATAGCGTAAAAGCAGCCGTCCGTAGATCGAATAATGCATTAGCTTTATGGCGGTAAACAGTGCTTAATGTAATGATTTTGAAGGAATTTATTACAATAAATTAGAAGTTTTTTATGGTGCGATTTAATTTTTAGGATCTTATTTTGTTTGCTTCTAGTGCTGTGTTTTTGATTTGAAATCCAGTTTCGTTGGATGTTGTTATGGGGCGATTAAATATTTAATTTAGTTGACCTTTTCCCTAAAAAATTAATACAGCTGGCTTATGGATATTTTCCGCATTATCCCTCCCTAATCCCTCCCTCTAAGCTGAATTGGCAAGTCTCAAGCCAATAACACCCGCATGGGTGGGCTCTTATGAAGGTCAGCGCTAGCCACCTCGAATAGCTCCCCATACTCAATCCTGCCATCCTATTCCAAGCATCCGAACCTGTGCGGTACGTAGCGTCTTTCTTTATAAAAGCACGCTCAGCGAGCGATAATAATGCCACTAGACTCAATGTCTCACCAAAACATATGTCTGCGTAGCATGTGGGGTCATAAAATTTCTGCGCGACCTAATCATAATTTATTAATAGAGTATGATAAAATAAAGTAAAACGAGCGGGCATGCGAATGTTGGATTTATATCTTTATTGCTAGCTCAGTGTTTTATACAATAGTTAGTTATAATTAGTTTTGTGGGCTGTGTAAAGCTATTAAAAGTTATGCGCATCCAAGAATTTTATATAACTGACTATATAATTATGTTAGTCATTCAGGGGGTTATATGATTGAATCTCAGTTTAAAGAGTTTATTGATTTTGTTGTTTCACAGTCTAATAAGCAGCATCCAACTATTGGCGGGCGAAGTATATTTAACGTTGAAGTAGTTGGCAATGAACTTGTGTTTATCCCAAGTGGCTCGGGAATACGTCGGAAGTCGGGTAATGCGAGAAAGTTTTTTGAACGACATAGAGAAAATGGCTCTTATAAAACAACAGATTATTCCGAGAAGTCTGTAAATGCGTCTTATTATTTATCTTTGTTAAAAAGCTTTTATGCTAAAGATAATGAAGTTTCTTATTTTGAAAGTATTGAATCACCTAAGGCGGTCGAAGGTTATTTGTTAGATTTTAAATATTTTAAACTTAAGAGAGCTAGGTTTTTAGCTGATGAATGCAAAAAAAGAGACGATTATAAGTGTCAGGCTTGCAATTTTAAGCTTAGTGTTAATGGTAAATATGTAATAGAATGTCATCATAAATTTCCACTTGCAGAGTCTGGAAAAACTACAACTGAGCTAAGTGATTTAATATCACTATGTCCAACATGTCACCGTTTAACTCATTTGCGACAGCCTGCTTTGTCTATAACTGAACTTAGAAGAATGTTGAAGGATGCCTGAAAAGTTATTTAAAAGGACACGAAAGTTAGTTTCTGCTTCTTTATCGTTAATGTTAGCCAATACTCTTTTACCTACTGGTAGGGCGTTGAGGCGGTAGAGACCTCCTCTGACGCCTACATTTTGGTAGAATTAGGGAAGGTCTGAATAACTGCCGATATTCATCAACGCTCACTTGAGCCGACAAAAAATCGAAAATTCAGACACTCTTCT
>NZ_JABUZA010000083.1 GCF_014897985.1 Halomonas colorata | reverse complement strand
TCCATGGCAGCACTGAACCCTATGCAGTTGACGATGTTCGTATTATCGCTGAAGGCAGAGACTTTTTCAGAGCCTCCCTAAGACCATGTGGGCTTGGGTGATCTGGCTGCGTCCAATACGAGCACGCACGTAGATCATTCGCAGCCGTTCACCCGGTACCCCAAGTTGTTTGAGCGTTATGTATTTGGCAATGGAGTAATCCTCGCAATCTCCACGGCCATTGCCCATTGCTTCAAGAGGAGTCGCCCAGTAGTCCTCCTCCCCCCACACCACCATATCGTCAACCCAGCGGATGCGGCGGTTAAAGAAATCGTTGACTTCACGCAGCTGCATTTGGACATCCTGGCCGCGCAGGCGCTCCAGCATGGCAAACCATTCTTCAAGCACGGCAAGGCCTGCCTGACCATAAGCTTGCTGCATGCTTTGGCGTAAGCGTTGGGGGTCAAATGCCACTGCAGGCGTTGGGTGAATGCCTAAACCCGAACCCAATAGCAAAGCGCCAGCAGTTGCTAGGAACTGTCGGCGAGAAAGCTTGAAAGGGGAAGGATTAAAAGGCGCGGGCATGAGTCGCCATCATCACAAAAGGGTATGCTAAGACTACAAGCTGCCGCGATTAAGTTCTACATTTGCTTAATGATAAATAACTACTCCGCTGATGCTTGGTAGATATTGTCTAGAAGCGGTTCCAGCTCAGGCCACACGTTATCTAAAATAATTGGCTGGGCATCGGCGGTTGGGTGGATCCCATCACTTTGCATGAGCGCCTGATTAAGCGCGATATCTTCCAATAAAAAGGGCACTAGCGGCACGTCATACTCTTCTGCCAGGGAGTAGTAAACGCCGGTAAATGCATCCCGATAGGCCTGGCCGTAGTTGGGAGGAATATCAATCCCCAGCAATAACACTTGGGCATCGGCTTCCTGGCTTTGCTCAATCATGCGGGCTAGATTGTCGCGCATCTGAGTAGGCGCAAGGCCCCGCAGACCATCGTTGCCACCCAGCTCCAGCAAGACAATATTGGGCTGTTGCTTGGTTAGAATATCGCTAAACCGCTGCAAGCCGCCGGAGGTGGTTTCGCCGCTGATACTGGCATTGGCCACCGTTGCCTGGTCGCTCAAGCGCTTTTCTAAAAGCGTTACCCACCCCTGGTCATTCTCCAGGCCGTAAGCCGCGCTCAAGCTGTCGCCCATGACCAATACGATTGGGCGCTCGTTTGCGTTGATAGTTGGGGCACTTAAGGTGACTATCAGAACCACCAGTCCGCCGGTTACCATGCGGTTAAGTTTATGCCATGCCACAGGGATGCTTCGCTTCATGCCTCACTCCTCGGATCAATCTACACAGTCTTCCACCGCTGGTATCTCATCGCAAGCGGTGAGCCAACCCAACACCGGCTCTCTAACAAGCGGCAAGGTTCCCGCGACTCCCGTGAGCCGACCTGTTCTTCAGGCAGATAAGCTAACCAAAACGGTTACCAGCGGTGAGCGTAAGCTCGCTATTTTAAATCAGCTGTCGTTAAGCGTAGCGGCGGGCGAGAGCGTTGCAATACTAGGTAAAAGCGGGGCGGGTAAATCAACCCTGCTGGGCCTATTGGCCGGCCTTGATACACCCAGTGACGGCGAGCTCATACTGTTCGGTCAGCCGCTTAGCCGGTTGGATGAAGATGGCCGTGCCGCATTAAGGGCTGGACGAGTAGGCTTTGTCTTCCAGAATTTCCAGCTGCTGCCTACGCTAAGCGCCCTGGAAAACGTGCTGCTGCCGCTGGAGCTTTCGCCACGTGCAGGAGAAGACCACACTGCACAGGCTTGGCTGGCGAAGGTGGGCCTGGGGGAGCGGGTGGATCATCTGCCCAAGCAGCTTTCCGGCGGTGAGCAGCAGCGGGTAGCCATTGCCCGGGCGTTTGTCACCGATCCCAAACTGGTGTTTGCCGATGAGCCAACCGGTAATCTGGACCCCGACACCGGGGCTCAGATTATTGATTTGCTGTTCACACTCAACCGGGAAGCTGGCACAACGCTTATTCTGGTCACCCATGACCATGCCTTGGCACGCCGTTGTGATCGTTGCCTGCAACTCGCCCAGGGCCAGCTTTTGCCCTTGGATCCCAATACGGTGGGAGGCGGGCAATGAGTGATATTCCCTGGCGATTGGCCGCAAGAAGCCTAAAGCGCGATTTGCGCTCTGCTGATGTACGTGCGCTTTTTGTTGCATTAGTGCTCGCCGTGGCCGCTTCCACCATGATTGCTTTTTTCCTCGACCGCCTGGAACGTGGTCTTGAGCGTCAGGCAGGGCAAATGCTGGGAGGAGATTTAGTACTTGAACAGCGAAGCCCCTTTTCAGACGAGCTGCGCAATACCTTGCAGGCGGCTGGTTTTGCGCTAAGTGATCAGGTCGATCTGGTCTCCATGATTAGCCTTGGCGAGCGCTTCCAACCAGCAAGCCTTAAAGCGGTCGATGATATTTATCCGCATTATGGCGTTTCATATGTGGACGTAGGCAATGGTGCCGAACCCTTGGCCCGAGGCCCATTTGCAGGAGAGGCGTGGGTAGACCCGCGCTTGGCCCAGCTGATTGAAATAGAGCTGGGCGACCGTGTTCAGGTTGGTCAAACCGAGTTAACGGTTAGCGGTATTGTTGAGCGGGAAGCTGACCAGTCCGGCGGGTTTGGTAATTTTAATCCCCGCTTGATGCTCAATACGGCAGACCTTGAGGCTACGGGGCTTGTGCAGGAGGGCTCTCGAGTCGAGTTTGAACTACTGGCGGCAGGCCCGCCGCAAGCGTTGGATCAAGTGCAAGGCCTGTTGGCGGAACTGCGTCGCGCAGGTGTTGACGTTCGCGACGTACGCGTGGACCGGCCGCAGTTAGGCAATGCGTTACAGCGGGCCGACCGCTATCTGGGGTTAGCGGGGTTGGCAGCCGTTTTACTGGCCGGCGTCGCGGTGGCCATGTCGGCGCGGCGTTATGTCGAGCGCCACCTGGATACAGCCGCGTTGCTACGCTGCTTTGGCGCGAGTCAACAGCAGCTTATGGTGCTGTTTAGCCTTCAATTGATCGGCCTTGCCTTGGTGGCATCGGTGATTGGCGCATTACTGGGCTTAGCCGGTCAGGCAATTCTGCTGCGCCTTTTGGTTAGCTTTTTACCCATGACGCTGCCACCGCCAGGAGTGACGCCGCTCTGGTTAGGGGTATTAACCGCACTGGCGGTACTGGTAGGGTTTGCCGGGCCAACGCTTTTGCGTATTAAGCGGGTTAGTGCCCTTAAAGTGTTGCGCCGTGAGCTGGACCCCTTGCCGCCCTCGGCTTGGCTTGTGGCGGGCGTGGCGGCTAGCGTGTTTGGTGGCTTGCTATGGCTTTATTCAGGCAGCCTGCCCTTAGCAATCTCGCTATTATTGGGCGGTGGTGTGCTGCTGGCAGTGCTGTGGGGCGTTAGTGCGCTGTTACTTAATGGTATTTTGCATGGCGTAAAGAAGCTAGCCGGCGGTGGAGAGTGGGCGCAGGCGCTTCGTTTGGGCGCGCGTCAATTAGCACGTCGCCGCCAAGCAGGTGTCGGTCAGCTCTTGGCGTTTTCAGTAACGTTTTTTGCCATGGCAATGATTGTGCTGGTGCGTGGTGATCTTCTTTCGACTTGGCAGTCGCAATTGCCAGACGATACACCTAATTACTTTGCGATAAATATCCAGCCCGCTGAGCGCGACCCTTTTGAACAGGCCGTGGCTCCGCGCGTGGATACGCAAAGCACGCTTTACCCGATGGTACGCGGGCGGATTACGGCGATAAACGATCAGGCGCCAATGGAGGCCGTACCCGAGGATGCCAGGGGCGATGGTTCTCTGAGACGCGAACTCAACCTTACCTGGCAGGCTGAGCTGCCAGAAGGCAATCAGGTGGTTGCTGGGGAGTGGTTTACACGACAAGAAAGCGTGCCTGCTGAGCCGCAAGGCTGGTTGGGCGCCGTGGATGCTACTCCGCAGCCTGATATAGTGCCTATTTCCATGGAAGAGGAGCTAGCGAGTCGATTAGGGCTAGCGCTCAACGATACCTTAACCTTCTCCATAGGTGGCGATGAGCTAACAACGCGCATTACCAGCTTGCGCAGTCTTAACTGGGACAGCTTCAAGCCTAACTTCTTTGTGATTTTCCCGCCCGGCGTGTTGGAGCAGTTTGGCCATAGTTATATCACCGCCTTCCATTTACCCGATGATGAGGAAGGGCTAATACGTCAGTTGGTAAGTGATTTCCCAGGAGTATCGTTACTCAACGTTGATGCGATTTTAGGCCAAGTGCGTGATGTGTTGGCTCAAGTGACGCGGGCAATAGAGCTTGTACTGATGCTAGTTCTACTCGCCGGAATCAGCGTACTTTACGCCGCCTTAACCGCAAGTCAGCCTATTCGTGCCCATGAAAGTGGCTTGTTGCGTGTCTTTGGTGCGGGTAATCGAATGATTTCCCGTATTCAAGGCGCAGAATACGCACTGCTTGGCTTTACCAGCGGCTTAATGGGCGCCGCACTTGCGGAGGTGGCAACCGCCGCACTTTACATTTACTGGCTCGACTTGACGCCGCGACTGCACATCACCTTATGGCTGGCGTTACCGTTTGGAGGCGCGCTACTGATCGGCATCATCGGCCATGCGCTCTCACGCGGGCTACGCCGCCAAGCACCCGCAGCCAGTTTAGGTTTGTTAGGAGAAGCCTAGATAAATCGCTGGCTGAAGCCTGCTCCCACAAGGCCGGGGCAGGTTTCGAAACATCTCTGTTGGCTTAAACGGGCTTCTATCATCTCAAGATGCACCTACTATTTAGTGGCTTTGAGAGCTTGAATTAACCTTGTGGG
>NZ_JABUZA010000082.1 GCF_014897985.1 Halomonas colorata | reverse complement strand
ACGGGGACGGCTCATGGATCCTCCTAGGTACCTTTAGTATAAGGCCTAGAGGTGTCTACGAAACCCGGGGCGATTCAAAGATTGGCTTCGAGAGCCCGAAGCTCTAACACTTCGGACTCGTCAAGTGAGATAAAAATGCGAGACGCATCATTATCTCCTAATTTGGTAGCGAGTGCGTCTGCCTGACCGGATTTTACGAAATACCGAGAAATCAAAAGGGTTTGAGAAGGCATAGGTTTCTCCATGGCGAATCGTTGCAGTTAGATAAAGCTCTCAACGAGAATGGAATGTTTAAACTCGCCAATTCCGTCGGAGTGCCATGGAAAGATTGCGACTTTTAGAAAGGTCAGTCTTTAACAAATTTTCTTAATTAGTTTTTCAAAAATGGAAAATATTGATGACCAACATCCTTATGCTGGCTAAATCTATGGGGAGGAGAATTTGAATGGTAAGCAGATACGTCGCTTATCCACTGAGCCGTTCATGATGTCGAGCCACCAAATCTGTGAGAAAGTCAGCAAGTGCTCTGACACGCCGCGATCTTGCAAGGTCTGTTTGGATAACTAGATAGATTGGCTGGTCGACCCCAATGTCTGAGTCGATGCAGATTAGTCCCCTATCGCGTGCAATGAAGTGAGGCAGCACGGCAAGCCCAAGCCCCGCCTTAGTTGCGGATACTTGTGTAGCAAGTGAAGTCGTGGTCAGGGCTGGTTTGCGTCCTCGTAGAATCCGCTCTACCCATTGAGCGCCAGGAAGATGTGTCTGCATCTCCCCCCAAGTGATAAAGGTATCCGTATCGTAGTCACCCTGATCAGGGTTTAATTCTCGGCGTGACTCGTAGTCCGGGCTGCAATAAAGGCCGTACCCTAAGGTACCCAGACGGCGCAGAGTGACATTGCCCCTTTCGGGTCGAACCATCCGTACCGCAAGATCGGCATCTCTTCGATGCAAATTAATGGTCGAGATATCAGTCACAACTTCCACTAAAAGCTCTGGATATTCCGCTCGAAATGCCGGGAGTGCTGGCAGTATTAACTCCGTAGCCAGATTTTCGGCTGTGGCTAGCCGCACTTGACCACTTATCTGCGCTTGAGTGTCCGCGCCCGATGAGAAAGCCTGTGCAGCCGCTTCCATTACTTCAGCCTTCTCTACGAGATCGGCGCCATCCTCAGTTAACTGGTAGCCCGATTGCTGACGTATAAAAAGAGGAAGTTTCAGGGCAGTTTCGAGCCGCTCGATTCTACGTGAGAGTGTCGCTATGCCAATGTTGAGTTCCAAAGCAGCCGCACTCAGCGTTCCGCAGCGCGCTACGGCAAGAAATGCCCGAGTATCGTCCCAAACCAGTCCTCGGGGCATGCTATTTCCGATAATGGAAATCTCTTTGTCAATATCTTGCATTTTTTCCATTTTTTGATCCTGTCAAGCTGTAACCTCCATGATTAAGGAGGTCGTTATGAAAAAGCGAACGCTTGGAAAAGACTTCACCGTTTCGGCAATTGGTTTGGGCTGCATGGGTATGAGCGAGTTCTATGGGCCTCGAGATGATAGTGAGTCTTTGCGGGTTTTGGAGCGAGCTGTAGAGCTTGGGGTCGACTTTTTTGATACAGCAGATATGTATGGGCCGCATCATAACGAAGAGCTGATTGGAAAGTTCCTTTCACGTAGCAAGTCTCAAATTCGAATTGCAAGCAAGTTCGGCATTGTGCGCGACCCAGGGGAGTACAAACGGACTTTGGATAATAGCGCTGACTATGCGCGCCAGTCTTGTGAAGCCTCGCTTCGTCGGCTCGGTGTGGAACAAATTGACCTTTACTATATTCATCGCATCAATCCTGAAGAACCGATCGAAGAGACCATTGGTGGGCTGGAGCGACTTGTCCAATCTGGGAAAATTGCTCGTATAGGCTTATGTGAAGTCAGCGCTGAAACTCTGCGTCGTGCTCATGCAGTACATCCTATCACTGCAGTGCAAACTGAATATTCTCTTTGGTCGCGCGAAGTAGAGAGAGCCGTGTTGCCGACCTGTCGTGATCTAGGTATTGGCTTCGTTCCTTATTCTCCGCTTGGCCGCGGATTCCTAACTGGCCGGTTTCAAAACACCGCTGAACTCGACAATGATGATTTTCGCGCTAATTTACCTCGTTTTGCAAAGGAAGCGATTGGATCCAACCGGCGAATTGCCGACGTGATTGCTGAACTGGCAGAGCATAAGGGTTGCACACCTGCCCAGCTCTCGCTGGCTTGGCTATTGGCACAAGGGCAAGACATCGTGCCGATACCCGGCACCAAGCAACTGCACTATCTCGAAGAGAATGTCGCTGCAGCGAGCATCACGCTCAGTGTGGACGAGCAGCGGCAACTCGAAAAGGCCACGGCATCGTTGCCTGTAATAGGCGAACGCTACACCTCAGAAGGCATGAAAGGAGTGAACGTATGAGTGTTCCGACTTCTAATCGACGTACCCAAGCGTTATCCCTCCTTGAGAGGCTTGAGCCTAGTGCACCTGAACGCGTTGCGCAAAATCTTGATGAGTTTCACGACGACGCAACTGAGATACTACTGGGTTTTGCTTTTACCGATGTAGTGGCTCGTGAAGGGATCTCGCTACATACGCGCGAAATGCTCACTATCGCTATGCTCGCAGCAATGGGTACGGCTCCGGGGCAGCTCGAGTTTCACATGCGAGCCGCGTTGAATACTGGGGTAACTCGTGAAGAGATTGTCGAAATCGTTCTGCAGGTGGCGGTCTATGCGGGTATCCCCGCGTCGATGAATGCTATTACAGCGGCGAAATCCGCCTTCACGTCCGTCTAACTTTTTTGAACAGAGAAAAGGAGGTTGGCATGTCTGCTCAAAAAACAACTTGGCAAGACTGGGTGGCTGTAACGGCTCTTGGCGTAGGTAGCTTCACTATTGTTACCACGGAGCTGGCGCCGATTGGTTTGCTCTCTAATATCGGTAGTTCTCTCGGAACGTCTACTTCGCAGACGGGCCTGATTGTTACTCTCTATGCATGGATAGCTGTTGCAGCTGCGCTTTTTTCTGCTGTCGTTCTTTCCCGCATGCCGCGGCGTCCACTTTTAGTTTGCCTGATGTTAATCCTTGCTCTGTCCAGTGGGGTTGCCGCCATGGCTGAAACATTCCCTGCGCTCATGGGCGCGCGAGTGATTGGTGCGTTAGCACATGGTGCCTTCTGGGCAATGATCGGTACTATCGGTGCTCAGATTGTGCCTCCCCATCGCGTAGGACTTGCCACATCCATCATCTTTGGAGGCGTATCGGCTGCCAGCGTGCTGGGCGTGCCGCTAGCGAATTTGTTGGGCTCTCTCAATGGTTGGCGTGCAGCTTTTACTGCTGTCGCGGTATTGTCATTTGGTGTCGCAGTCGTGTGTTTCGCCACACTGCCTAAGCTTCCTGGGAACGAAGGTTTCGGTGCCGCTGCCATGGGACGTGTTCTATCTAATCAGCGTTTTATGTGTATCTTTGCCGCCACTGCGCTTGTAGTTACCTCTCATTTCATGGCATTCACTTACATCGAGCCCTACCTTGTTAGGCAAAGCGAGATCACGCCATCAGTGATTGCGTATTTACTTCTGGCGTTTGGTGGTGCTGGATTGGCAGCAAATGTGGTGACCGCTAGCTTGATCGACCGCTGGCTCAAATCGGTTCTGATGGTTGCCCTTTGCCTCGCTTCGGCAGCTCTGTGGCTGTTGTCTATGTTATCGGATGTTATGGGCCTATGGGGCACGGTATTAATGCTTATTATTTGGGGTGGAGGCATCGGCGCTGTTTTGGTGGGATTCCAGACTTGGATTCTTAAGGAAGCTGGTGATGACGCTCTACCGGCCTCTGCAATTTATGTCGCCATTTTTAATGCGGCGATAGGACTTGGTGCAATGCTTGGAGCTATCGTGCTGTCGACATCTGGGCTTAATGAGATCTATCTATTCGCCGCTGTTGCGACAGCTCTGGGTACCGCTACTATTGCATTAATGTCTGGCCCAACGGTTGCAACCTCTCAAGCAGAATAGTTAAAGTCTAATTTATCAAAGCGGTGGGCCAGTTTTATTGGCCTGCCGATTTTTCTATCTTCTTTGCCCATTAGTCAACGTCAATTTATAGCTGGGTTCATAAGCGTGAAAGGCGGTTTAACCCTAAAATATTGAGCACGATTCAAAATAATTTTAAGGCCAGAGCCGTATGAAGATTACTATTCATTGTTAATTTTTATTAACCAGGAGCTTTCTACCATAAGGCATGATGCTGCTACTTTCCTAAGGCTTTCAACTTCCTCAGGCTTAAAAACAGTATCTTTATTACAAAGTAGTACAGAACCACCGGCAGAGTACAGCTGTTTAGCAACTATGTATTCATCATTGCTATATTTATCTTCCTTCGCTCTCCACGTCTTGTCCAAGAAAACTCGACGAGAGTTTATGTCAGGCAAGTAGTAGACTCTGTTAGTAGAGTCATTCATACCTAGTAAACCTGCCACATTAAAAGCTGCAACACCAGCCGTTGCTGGTATAATTAATATCAGAACGACTGAAAACAAAAATATTCCAAATGTTACGGCCTGAATTTTCTTTTTAAACTCATTATCGTTTGGAAGAAAATAAAAAAAAGCTGGTATAAAAGTTGCTAGCACGCCGGTGGTGATATAAAAAATAGATTTGTATGTATCATAATTGCTTCCATCCCAAGCACTTAATTGCAAAGTTGCTTTGGCCACAAATATTGTGTATAGAGAGGCGCACAGGACAAAGAAACCAGATAAAGCAGAAACGCCTAATCTCTCCAAATTTACCTTCATGGTATTATGGTGTTTTAGTTCATCTTTTTTTATGTGCTTTTTAATATATTTCCTTAGTGAAATATAGGCGAATGCAGAAATTAAAAGAAGCGATAGGCAAGAATAAAAGTTATCACCAATTTCTATTTTGAAGTAAATTGATAGCAGTAGAGAAAGGGAGATGATTATCACGAAAGATACAGAAGGAAGGTCTGAATAATTACCGATATTCGTCAACGCTCACTTGAGCTGATAAAAAATTGCAAATTTAGGCACTATT
>NZ_JABUZA010000081.1 GCF_014897985.1 Halomonas colorata | reverse complement strand
GAATCTCGCGCACCGAGGCGTGATACAGATGCCCGAGCCAAAACGCCTGCATGGAGTTGAGTTCTTGGATCATGAGGGTCTCCTGGATGAAGAAACCTCAGTGTGGTCAGCAAAACTCCGCTTGAGAAGATGTGGTTAGTGGCGCGTTTACGCTTGAATTGACGCCGCAAGGCCGCGAGTTGCAGCAGGTACTTGAAGCCTCTTTCGACAACATCAGTAATACCATCCGACGCCTGAGTGCCTTACCCGAACGGCAAGCCATTACGCTGACGACCACGCCGGTGATGGCGGTGCGCTGGCTACTACCCTGGATTTACAGGCTGCGTGAATCCCATCCTGGCATCGACTTGCGTATTCATGCGTCTCACGAGCCCGTTTTGCTCGATGGGATAACCGCTGACCTTGCCATTCGCCATGGCGATGGACGCTGGCCGGGATTAGTCGCCGAGAAGCTTTTTGATACCACTTTGATTCCGGTTTGCAGCCCACAGCTTGCTCAGCAGGCGGGCAAGGATGCATCGAAATACCCGCTGATACACTTTCGGCCACAGGGTGTATTTATATCGCCCACGGATTGGCCGGGTTACCAGAAGATCGTCCAGATTCCTGGCTTGGATGTCGGCGCCGGCCTTGCGTTCTCTGATGAAAGCCACGCCATTGCAGCGGCAGTGGGGGGCCAGGGTGTCATGCTGATGAGCCGTCAGCTTATCGAAGATGAATTGGCCGACGGGCGCTTGATACAACCTTTTGGCCCCGAGCTTGAAGACCGCGCCTTCTTTTTGGCCTACCCTGAAAGCCGCCGCAACGACCCAACGATTTTGGCGCTTCGCGAATGGGTGATGGCAGTGCCTGGCAGGCTAACGGAACTCTCGGCTTAATAACTCCGTAATTTATACCGTTATCTTTCTTTAATTATTAGAATAGAGCCACAATTATGCCTAATAATAATTAGTTAAACATTATCGGCCGGAGTAAAAACGAGCTTCATAAAGGGTTTATTAAAGAGCTCGCTTGATTATTAATCCTTAGCTTTTGGTTGGTCCCACGGTGCTTTTTCTTTTCGTGTAACGCCTTTTCGGCTTACTCGTACGCTTTGCCGGGCTACCCGCTGCACCTTGAGCCGTTTGCAAACTCTGCCTGAGTTTGTTCGCATCGCTTTGATTAAGCAGGGCGCGAAGGTCATCCAGCAGGGCATGCTGAAAAGCCTCTGCATCATCTTGCTGCTCGGAAATGGCGCGCAGACGCTGCTCCCAAAGTGCCGTGCGCTCCGGCGTGCTGACGGCGCTGGGCAGGGCGGCGATTAACGCACTGCCGAGCTTGGTGGCGCGCAGTGCTTTTTGCTTACGCACCAGGTAGCCGCGCTGTACTAGGGTTTCGATAATACCGGCGCGGGTGGCTTCGGTACCCAGACCATCAGTATCCCGTAAGGTCTTGCGAACGTTCGGGTCATCCACATAGCGACCAATATTCATCATTGCCTTGATCAGGCTGGCATCGGTAAACGGCTCGGGTGGACGGGTTTCCTTTTCCTCTACGCCAGCACCTAGTGCTTTACAGCGTTCATTTTGGGTAAGCGGTGGCAGCGGTGGCGCTTCTTCTTTAGTGGTGAAAAGCGGTTTCCAACCGGGGGCCAGGATGCTTTGACCGCGGGCACGAAACGCCTCGTTTAACAGAGTGAACTCAGCTTTGACTTCAAAGGTGCGCAGCGGGCCATAGAACTGGGCCATCACGTTGCGCACCACTAGCCGAAACACGTGGCCTTCGGTGGCCGAGAGCTGACTGAAATCCGCGGGCTTTCCGGTAGGGGCCAACGCGTGGTGGGCGCCTACCTGCTTGTCGTTCCACGCCTTTGAACGTAGCGAAAAATCAGCGCCGTTTAGCCACTGCCTGAGCGTGTCATCATTTTGGCAGGCGCCGGTTAAACTGCGCTGGGCAAGGGCCAGGTGTTCTTCGGGTAGATAGCGGCAATCGGAGCGCGGGTAGGTGATCAGCTTGTGCTGCTCGTAAAGGCGTTGGCAAATATCCAGCACCATCTGGGCAGAAAGCTCAAAGCGTCGGGCGGCGTCTACCTGAAGGGCGGAGAGCGAGTAGGGCAGCGGCGGCGGCTGGCGTTTTTCTTGCTGGTCGAGCTTGGTGAGCTGGCCTGCAGCACCCGGCAACTGGGCGGCTAGTACATCAGCCGGTGTGCGGTCAATCAGGCGGCCTTGGTCATCTAGAGGCTGGATTTCCTTGGGCGCCCACCAAGCGCGTAGCTGGCCTTTTTCAACTTGTAGATCTACCCAGAGTGGGTAGAACGGGTGAGGCCTGAAATCTCGGATGGCGTTATCGCGACGCACGATCAGCCCGAGTACCGGCGTTTGCACGCGGCCCACGGAAAGCACGCCATCATGGCCCGCCTGGCGGCCGGTGAGCGTCCAGGCACGCGTCAAGTTGATGCCATACAGCCAGTCAGCGCGTGAACGAGCTTGCGCTGCCTGAAAAAGCGGCTGGAATTCTTGGTTGGAGCGCAGTTTGGCGAGCGCGCGACTGACCGCTGGGCGGTTAAGATCGCTGATTAACAAGCGTGTGACCGGACCACGGTACTTCAAATGCTCAATGACTTCCTGAACCAGAAGCTGGCCTTCTTCGTTACTATTACAAGTACTAATTTGTGAAAAAGTGTAATTGTTTGATTTTTTTAGCATTTCCACCATTTCATACTTCCGTAGCTTTTCACAAAAATTTATTGCTCAGTACATGTAAAATTTCGACTCTCTGCTCAAAAAATGAAACATTATAACTTCAATTATTAATTAATTTAGTATTTAGTCTCATTATAAATGAAACTTAAAATAGACAGAAGCAAGCTATACAGTACGTTTAATTTTTATGCTTTGTTATACGGTGAACATATATAGTCAATATTATGCTTGCGATAACAGGTAATGCCATTATAAAGTATTGATACCGCATGTGCTTTCTCCCTTGTAAACCAAAACCGCATGTGAGTTCATATTATAGTCATAATTAGAAAATATTGCTATACTCTGCAACCGTTGGATTCAAGAATGTTAAGGCATTTAAAAGATCATCGATAATAGTAAATAATTAAAAATTTTAAAACATCCTAATTGGCGCAGCTATGAAAATTTTGTATATTTTTTTCATAGATTTTGAATGCTTATATATAGATTGTATAACTGCAATGCAGACATGTCTAATATGGGCTCGTACATGAATGAGTTCAGGTGTATGTTCTCTGGAGTCATCAGATTGACCTGATCCAATAAGCGTACTTTCTCAGTCTCGCCAAGATTTTTTTCGACATACTTATCAAACAGCTCTCGTGTCTGATTAGATTCAATACCGTCGACAAAAGTCTGATCATTTATCTGTGAAATCATGAACTGCTCCGCTTTTAATCGGATGGCTATTGCAACAATGACTTTGGATTCAAGCTCTGGTGACTCATGCGCAGCGTTTGATAATTCGTCTGCCTTTTGAAATATCTTGTCAATCACACGTGATGCACCATCAGGTAGGATCAGTGAAGACTTATCTACAAGTATAGCACGATATATATCTTGTAATTGCTGCACAGTGATGTTTTGACTATTTGCCTTTAGATGAAGCAATGATGTTAGTGTTAAGTAATGGGCATCGTGTCCACAGTATTCAGCAAGATTTCTAACAAATGGAATACTGGCAAGCATGTAATGCTCATTTTGATGCATATCTCGTTTCCAAGCGACGAATACATCATTCTGGTACTTCTCAGGGTTAATCTTTATTTCTGAGGCTGTCTTAGTCGCCAGCATTCGCCTCTGACGTGCAACGCGGTTCCTGCTTCCAATTATCCGGCCGCCTACAATTCTATGGAAATCGAAATTATGTGTAAGAATTAAAAGATAGAAATGGGTCACTTGCGAAATATCACGAAGATATTCAACGATTGCGTATTTATTTTTATAATCGAAGGAGTCAGCAATATCGTCTATAACAATAAATACCGGAGCGCCCGCATTCTTTTTGGCTTCAATTTCAAAAAGAACATTCAGTATGTAAAGTGCGCGCTTCTCGCCTTGGCTCAACGTATCGAGCAAGGTTTCATGTTTAACCTTCTGCTGAACACCGCGTCCATCATCAAAGTCAAATTCGATAGATGGAGCCGCATCGTTAAGAATGACATCATCCTGATTGTCCACCCTAAGCTTGAATGGCACAGAAAAACGCTTGTTGAATATATCGACAACGCCCTTCCAAATCGTTTCCTGCTGCTTCGCTTGATCAATGATGTATTTAACTTTTTGCTGATTCGATTTGTAGGTTGAAACAAGGCCATCCCAAGCTGATTGGTGTGATTGAAGATAGCCTGTAATCAGTTTTTTCTTGAAGCTCTTTACATCCTTATACTCTGGTAACAACTCTTGGTGATTTGAAATAAAATCCCGAAAGGCCTGAGTCTCTTTTGTAGTTAGCTTTTTATCGACCTTGCTAAATTTTTCTTTCAGTTCTGGATTCTTAAAGATCTTATTCTGTTCTTCCTGTAAAATTTCATTCAAACGGTCTTTTGACGTTATTTCTTTCTTTTGGCCATTAATTGAAAGATTGACGCTGTGAGATGCATCAAAGAAGCCTGTATCGGAGAGGTTTTTTGAAACATTCCCCGCTTTCTGGTGATTGAAACTCCTCGACAGAACCGCTGATTCGCTAATGAGCTTTTCATAGGTTTCCACATAATCAGTCAGTTCCTGATCAAAGCTGTCTGTGGATGCGAGATCCAGAACCTTTGGATTAAAAAGATCTCCATATTTAAAATCGGCAAGACTGGAATAATCATGTGTACTCTGAAGCTTCAAATCTGCCAACAAGTCAAGAAACTCTTTTTCTGGCCGATCAAATGCTTCACAGATCAGCTCCGGAATCGCTTTATTCTGCTTTCTCGAAGACTTGGCCATATCTTTTATTAGCAAGGCTCTTTTATCATCGACTTCTTTTAGGGCTTCGTCATAGTCGCGTTTTAGGGCCTCGTTAACCAATAGTGTGGAGACCTGCTTTGAGCTATAACTTTCGTCGTAGGAATTAATGACCATTATCTGGCCAGCATTAACAGGCTGGCCATCTAAAGTAACAAGTCGTTTCGTTGCTCGCTCAGGAAAGATAATGTCCTTTGACTGCCTGCCTTCTTCAATGTCCTTTAGTGCCTTGGCCAGGGAGGTTTTCAATGTTCCGTTGGGCGCATACAAAGAACACACGCTGTAAATGCCATCAATTCTGGTGAAGTCTAACTCCTTCACTAGCTTATTAATGCCGTAACAGTTCTCCAGATCCAGCCCAAGCTTCATTTTGACTTCCTTTACAAATCGTTTATTTCAAAAAGCTTGAATCGCCCCGGATATTCTAGACACCCGTTAGGCTCTTAAAGTAACGCCTTTCATACTCAACCGGTGACAAGTTAT
>NZ_JABUZA010000080.1 GCF_014897985.1 Halomonas colorata | reverse complement strand
CAAGCAGCTTTAGGGCGATGATATGCGTGGCGTGCATAGGCCGCTGCTTGCGAGCCGACTTTTCGTACAGAACCTAATACGCCTTGAGCAATTTTGGTTTTTATTACAGGTTTTTTCATAGCCATAATCCTTTGTTTGTTGGACTTATCGGTAATAAGTATTTTTGGGATTAGTTTTTATGAGCTAGCAACAAAGCCACCGGTCAAGCTTCGACTTATCGCTTTAGGTTATTTTCATTAAAATTATATATGCGATCAATTAATATAAAGCTATCACTAAAAAAATAAATTGTCAAAAATATAAAACCCCCTATAAACAATGAGTTATATTTTTATTTGTTCAAATATATTTTTTATTAGACACCGGCAGCAACCGATAGACGCTGAATACCGCCGAGCCGATCCTTTTGGACTGCCTGACCTATCCCTCGAAACGAACACTTTAAGTTTTCTGCAATTGCCAGCTAACCTTGTTTAAAGGGAGATCTCATGGTAATCCCCCCGAAAAACCAAGGTGCTCAAAAGTAGAATTTTCCGTAAGCTAAACGCAGGGAGATTCTGCATGAAAAAATCATGTTTTTCTGACAGCCAGATCCTGTCGATCCTCAAGCAAGCCGAAGGCGGCGCACCGGTTCCAGAGCTATGCCGTGATGCAACCTTCTATAAGTGGCGAGCTAAATTCGACGGCATAGATGCGTCCATGATGGCCCGGCTGAAAGAGCTAGAGGATGAAAACCGACAGCTTAAGAAGATGTACGCTGAGGAACGATTGAAAGCGGACACCCTCAAGGAAGCCATCGAAAAAAGTGGTGAAGCCGTCTCGACGCCGTAAGATGGCGCAGAAAGCCGTCAATGGGAAGCGCATCAGTATTCGACTGGCTTGCTTGATGCTCAGCATCAGCGAGACCGCTATTGCTACCGGCCCAAGCTCAGCAGCGAGAATGCTGAGATCGCCGACTGGCTGATCCGATTGACCCATAACTAGCGAAATTGGGGCTTCGGCCTGAGCTTTTTGCACCTGAGAAACGTCAAAGGGTTTGGCTGGGATCACAAACGGGTTTACCGAATTTATCGGGAGCTAGAACTGAACCTGCGGATAAAACCCAAGAAACGCCTAGTTCGTGAAAAGCCGGAGCCACTGATGGAAGTCAGTCCCGTCGGCTCAAAGGCCATCAGAATGCCCTCAGCAGGTACTTCTGCTGCATTAATGAGGTTCTGATAACCCACTAACGTATTAGGGAACTTAAACGTTTTGTTACGACCTGACGGCCATAAAGTGACCGCATCATGGGACGTTTTGGCAATGTCGATGGCGATCATTACCTTCACAAAGCTATTCTTTATGTTGTCAGCCATGTGTACATCTCCTAAATCCACTGATTGACATCAGAGATTTTGGTACAGATGGCTGGCTCCAACCTACTTATTCAGCAAATACTATGGCCCAAAATACATCAGTGACAAACTAACCCGTTGGGCGAAGCTGAACAGTATTGAGCTGCTGTACATTCAACCTGGCAAGCCACAGCAGAATACCTACATCGAACGCTACAACCGAACAGCCCGTTATGATTGGCTGAGTCATTATTTGTTCGACTCGATCGCTGAAGTACAGGATTTTGCCACACGCTGGCTCTGGACGTGCAACCACGAGCGACCGAATATGGCATTGGGTGGGATAACACCGAAACAGAAAGTGACAATGACTGCCTAATCAACTCTACTTATCACCCCGGTTATAAATGGGGAAATTATCTGACTCTCGATAGGCATGATTACCCCGCCGGTGGCGATCAACCTGTACGTTGCTTCCTCCGTCACGCAGCTGCCGCTTGAGCGCATTACGCGGGCCATCGTGCCGTATATGCTGGGCTTGATCGGGGTGCTGCTGTTAGTCGTCTACGTGCCTATCTTTATGGGCTGGTCGGGTGACTAAATTGGCGCTGGCAACTCATTTAAAGGGGTCTTTATGGCCCCTCTTCATGTCGCTCGTGGTGGTTTAAACCTACAGGAAATATTCGCCCCTTTGGCACGACTTTCGGAACTGACCCGGCGTAATATTAAAGTGCCGATAAAAACAGCTTCGAAAATGGGAAAAACTCGAAAAGCCGGTCGCCACCGCTACCTCCGTCACGGACTTGTTAGTTTGTTGAAGAAGCTGCCGAGCGCGCGTCAAGCGAAGCTCTATATAATATCGTGAAGGGCTAGCACTTACGTAGTTACAAAACATGCGTTCAAGCTGGCGCCTTGAAATGTTGACCCAGTTGGCTATTTCAGGGATAGAAAGAGGTTCTTCAATATTGTTTTTCATCAGCTGAAGTGAAATTTTAAGCTTCTCGGGCAGGGTGTGGTTTTGATCGATACGGAGCGTCGATACATCCGGCAAATCGATACCCTTGTCACAACTTAGCATCTCCTCGACAGCACCAACCACCTCGTTGCCACAGTCTAAACGCACCACTTCCAGCATCATACTAAGAGAGCTGCTAGCGCCAGCGCAGCTTAGCCGACTACGGTCTACAATAAAACTACGGCTGGTTACAGATACGTTCCAGTACTGCTCTGCCATCATGGCTCGTCCGTCTGGATGATAGGCGCACTGGTAACCGCTCAAAAGACCAGCTTCCGCAAGAAAGTAAGCTCCGTTCCAAAGCCCTCCAAGCGCGGCCCCCTGAGCATCCGCTCTCCTTAATATACTTCGTAGCAATAAACTGGCTTGCGTTTTAACTCGCAATCCACCACACACGATAAGAACATCTACCTGAAAATCAATTGACTTAAAGCTTTGCAGAGAGAAGTCGTTCGCAATCTCAATGCCTAGATCAGACACAGTAGACCCCGCATTGCTACCCACAACCGTGATTTCATAAATAGTGGCGGTCTTCATTAAGTTTGTAGTCACCAGTGCATCAACAGCCCCGGTAAACGCCATCATTGAAAAGTTTTCAAGCAGGATAAAAACAACTTTCTTAGTCGTTTTAATTTTATCAGCCCCCTCCTGTGAAGAAACATATGGTCTGTTTTTATTTTTAAATATACTTGAAGATTTATGATCCATAAAGCCTCCAGAGACTAAGCTCATCATCAACTAGCTTCTTTCTACCTACCCCACTATCCAAAAAGATTTGTTTCAAAACAATTAATACTACACGATATAAATTTCTTTTATAATCAAAATTTTAGCTTAAAAAGTGGGAAAGGGCTGCCACCGAAAAGCTCTCGATATTCGAACATATCTTTTTCAGAAGATATAATTCGATAGAGACGCATCACGATGGCATGCCAGAAGCGCAAAGTAAGTATTATTTCAACTTCAATCTATCTTAAACTTTCTGAATAAATACATTTAGTTTTATTTGTCAGCAGCGATATAGCCACGTAAAAAACGGATGAAACCGCACAACCGGTCAGTGGTCCGATCAGCCACCCCACGTCAACAAACAGCATCATATAGCCGCTGGTGCAAAAGCCTGTAATCATTGCGACCAGCGCGCCCCAAGCGGATCCTTGCCAAAAAGTTGAAATGAAAACCGGACCAATAAAGCTGGCCAACAAAGTACCAGTCCCCAAGATGCCTAGCCAAGAGAGCATGAAGGGTGGAGCGTAAAGCATCATCAATAGTGCCACGCACCCCAAGATGACCACCGCCGAACGGTTGATCCACAGCACCCGGCTAGGGTTTTTGATATAGCTGAATAATGCTAGTCGTAGGTCATGAGAGACTGCAGAAGCCACAGTATGCAGTAGCGAGTTGGCAGTCGATTTCATGGCAAAAAGAATGAACAGGGTAATCAGGCCTTCCAAAGCTGGCGGCATAAACTGTTCGAGATAGACCGGCATAGCGTTATCCGGGTCAGCCAAGTCAGGCACCTGCACTTTGATGTAAAGTCCCACCACCGGTACCAGGCTTAACAGCGCGCCGAAAATCGCCACGTAGATACCCATCTTATGCAACTTCACGTCCGGCCGGAAAGCCAAGAAGCGTACCGCCATGAAAGGTAGAACTGCAGCGAACAGGAAGGCGTAAGGCAGCACCAAAAAAACCATGGCCGGACTATCACCATAGTGGGCACCAGTGGAAGGGTTCAACAATTCCGGATCCATCGCGTTAAGCGTGCTTTCCCATTCACTTAGATCGATACTGGTCAAGATTTGCACGATAATTATGATGGCGGCCAGACACATGCCAACAACCATCACTGTATCGGTCCAGGCCACTGCGGCAAGTCCACCCAGCATGGTATAGATAATAATGACACCCACCATCAGCAGTGCGCTGTTAGTAAGTTCTATATCCAGCCAGTTAGCACCCAGCAATGCCACAGCCTTAATCTGACTGGTTAGAAAGACTAATAGTAATACGATGGTGATCAGCGCCGCGAGTCCTTGCACTGCGCGACCCAAGGCACCGCCGCCGTGAATCTGAGCGACATATTCTGGAATGGTATTACTACCCATGTCCGCCGCCTTTGCCTGTAAGAAACTGGCGAAATATAGCACTGCGATCATCATCGCTGGAGCGAAGAAAAAGTTCCCAAGCACCTCAATCGCTCCGAACTGATAGGCTGCACCGGGTGAGCCTACGAAGCCCCATCCACTGAAGCCCGTAGCGACAATAGTACCAGCGCCGACGAAAGCACCTAGAGAGCGTCCTGCCAGTAGAAAACCACCTTCGTCGCCGTTCTTCATCATTTTAGATGACAGGTAGCCCAAATAGATCATCAGTGCAAAAGTGATGAACAACAGGCCCCAGTTGAAAATCTGATAACCGTCCATAGCGCTTAACTCCCCTGTTGGTCTTGTTGGAGTTTTTGCTTGCGTTTAAGCTCCCGTCGCATGTAAGTGGCGCCAGCGTGCACCAGCATATAAATGCTTAAAACTAGAAAGGTGGATAATGCCCATGAGTTCATCTTTTCGTTCTCTTGTTATTGAATTGATAGTGGAAAGGATGTGGTGGATCGATCTACATTGAATGAGTGCCAAATGGCTTTCATGGCCCTACACTTTAGATATGTCAAGCTAGGCGCCATAGCGTATTTTCATAGCATGTTTAACAAGGTATTTTATGCCTGCGGTTGCGGCCAATTAGAAGGGCAAATGCAGGCATCACTATTACCAATGCGAGGCCATTTTGAAAAATATTCCAACCGAACTTTTGAGAACCTTTGTTACTATCAAGGATCTTGGTGGGTTTACCAATGCAGGTGAACTCTTGGGACGTTCACAACCGGCCATTAGTTTACAAATCAAAAAACTGGAAGAGATACTGAATACAAAGTTATTTCTTCGTGGCTTCAATTTGGCACTAACTGCCGACGGGGAAAATGTCTATCATTCTGCCCAGAAGATATTAGATATAAATGACTCACTTATAAAAAAGTTAGCCGGAGAAAACATTACAGGAAAGGTTCGACTTGGCATTCCGAGCGATCTCGAGCTTGCTTTTTTACCTAAAGCGTTAAAAGGGTTTTCAAAAATTTACCCTAATATCGCTATAGAAGTTGACTGCGAAATAAGTAAGGTTTGAATCGCCCCGGATATTCTAGACACCCGTTAGGCTCTTAAAGTAACGCCTTTCATACTCAACCGGTGACAAGTTAT
>NZ_JABUZA010000007.1 GCF_014897985.1 Halomonas colorata | reverse complement strand
ACGGGGACGGCTCATGGATCCTCCTAGGTACCTTTAGTATAAGGCCTAGAGGTGTCTACGAAACCCGGGGCGATTCAAAGACAGGTTCAAGCACATCCCCCACAGTCGAAATCGAGTTTTTACAGGCAGCTACAAAACACTCAATAGCTTGAAGCATTTCGTTGGCACGGCATTCTCGCGCAGTCATATCTACTGGCATATCATCGAGAAGACCGTAGCGCCGAAAAACTTCTGTGGCCTTAAACTCATCTACATTACCATCGGCACTAATACATGCTTCTAACTGAGCAAGTTCGTTCAATAAAACTTGTACTGCTGCAGGACCTCTGTTGTCACCGCTACCCGTGGGTGCGGCAGCATTCGGATCAAGCAAGATCATTGCACCAAATGCATCGAGGAACGAGCCTCGCGTTGCAACCAGTTTGTGTTCCAAAGCGAGTAGTTGATACTCCCCCTTGCCCCAGGCAGCTGCATCGCTTGCCTTTCGCATTTGGTCTGAGCACCAGCGTTCGCCATGAACTTTCTCTTCTGAAGTAAGCTTAGTGTCACCGACGTAAAGACGAACAACCCCACCAGTCTTCTCGGTTCTGGAGCACTGCTCCACGCCTTTCGCAGGTTGGGTTCGACCCTCAAGCTTCGCTTCCCAGATTCTGTTAATGAGAGTGACGATTCGACGCTGGCTACGGTGGTTCATCTGCAGCTCGGGCGTCGCCCAGCCCGGAGGAACCAAACTCGGAAGGTCGGAATGCCCGTCAGTATAGATACGCTGCCGATGATCGCCCAGCAGCCCGAGAGTCAGATTAGTACTCCTTAACTCCGCAAGATTCATCAAGGCATCCAGCATACCCTTCATCGTGTCTTGTGACTCATCAATGAGTATAACTGGATGACGATCTTTGAGGATGGTCTGGAGCGTAGGCACATTCTTAAGGAGCCATGCTGTTACATCGAGGACGTGCTTGTGAGCAAGTGCACCGGGGCCATACGTCTCGCGATCCGGATGGTAGATAAACACATTCGTCTCTCTGAACCCTTCTATACCTTTTTTGATTTCATCCAGATCCCGCTGCTTTGCCGCGGTTATTCCTCTTGGTTTCGCTAGAGCTTCCGCCATCTTCTTTTCAAGCCTAGCTTCCTCGAGAGCGATAAGCGCTGTACGGATGTCATCGTTGAATCCGCTGATGAGCTCCCAGCAAAAAGCGTGGATAGTAGAAACAACTACTAAGTCGTTGTTGCCTAGACGCCCTTTAATTACTGAGACAGCATTCTTGGTATATGTGATCACGCGTATCGAGCGCCCATACATCCTCAAGCTCCGCGCAAACCGATTGCCATTCTCATGCTCCAAAACGCCTGTCATCCGACGCAGCACCTCTACTAGCGTACGCGTTTTCCCAGAACCTGCACCGGCAAATAAGAAGTAACTGCGAGGAGTTTCCTCTGTGAGATACCCACAGATTTCTTCGACAACCCCAGCATCTCGGTTGTTGTCAGCAACAGCAGATACCACACTCATATCATCGACTCCTGGATTGGCTCAAGTGTAGTGGCATAGTGAATTTGGCCACCTAATTAGAGGTGTTAATATGCACCAAGAGACAAATAGGTGGCAGCATGGCAACAAGACCAAAACGTAATTTTAGCCCTGAATTCCGACTCGAAGCAGCACAACTGGTCGTCGATCAACACTACACGGTTCGTGAAGCGGCTGAAGCCATGAATGTGGGGTATTCGAGCATGGATAAATGGGTTCGTCAGTTACGCCAAGAGCGTGATGGCCAAAGCCCTAAAGCAACGCCCATGACACCCGATCAGCTCAGGATTCGCGAGCTTGAAAAGCGCATCCGTGACATTGAGATGGAAAAAGACATCCTAAAAAAGGCTACCGCTCTCTTGATGTCGGACTCCCTGAACACTTCTCGCTAATCGAGAAACTCAAGACGAGCTACCCGGTAAAAAAACTGTGTGACGTGTTTGGCGTGCATCGCAGCAGCTTTAAATACTGGAGACAACGTTCAAAAAGACCTGTGTGTGCCACGAAGACTAAGGAAATAGCCAAGGTCAGAGAGCTCTTTCGCGAGAGCGAAGGCTCTGCAGGGGCGCGCAGCATCGCAGAGATGGCGACAAGGCAGGATGTGCCGTTAAGTCGCTATCGCGCTGGCCGCCTGATGGAAAAGCTTGGCCTAATTAGCTGCCAAGTGCCTGGGCACACCTACAAGAAAACAGGTGACGAACATGTTGAGGTACCGAACCACTTAGCGCGTCAGTTTAACGTTGAGGCGCCCAACCGCGTTTGGTGTGGCGACGTCACATATATCTGGACTGGCAAACGCTGGGCTTATCTAGCCGTTGTCATGGACTTATTTGCTAGGAAAACGATTGGCTGGTCGATGTCGTTATCACCCGATAGCGAACTCACCAGCAGCGCATTGAAAATGGCTTATGAGAGCCGTGGGCGGCCAAAAGGGGTTATATTCCACAGCGACCAGGGCAGTCATTATACGAGCCGTAAGTTTCGTCAGACACTCTGGAAATGCCAGGTAAAACAAAGTCTAAGCCGACGTGGTAATTGCTGGGATAATGCGCCAATGGAGCGTTTCTTCAGGAGCTTAAAGGTTGAATGGGTGCCAACGTATGGCTATCGCTCATTCTTGCAGGGGCAGCATCATATCGTGAACTATTTAATCGGGTATTACAGCCAGCTTAGGCCTCACCAGCATAACGGTGGTATGAGTCCGAACCAGGCAGAGGAAAAGTACTGGGTTAACTATAAAGCGGTGGCCAGTTTTACTTGACCACTACAAAGCTGCTGCTCCAACCAAGTCAGTGCGTCCGTGATATACTTAGGAGCCACGACCGGCTCATCCGAAGAGATCATTTCAAAAATACTAGCAGCGAATTCACCTTTATCGAACGAACCGTGCATAAGCGCATGAAGTGCAACCAGCAGTTCTGGAGTGCTTTCGGCTTTAGCAACCCTTTTTGACACCGAGCCTAGTGCCCCCTTCGGTGCTTCAATCTCTTCACCATCCTCATCGAGTTTTTCATCCATCAGGTTCTTAAACCAATGCAAATTCGTCAGGACTAGTGAATCCTCAAACGTGCTGGGCCAGCTGCCATCAGCTTCTTCTACAGGTAATTGCCAAGCGAAACGCACAAGGCAATCTGCGACCTCACTCCATACTAATTGAGCTTCAGTCGGGTTCTTAAAATCATTCAATTGTTCCAGTTTCGGATGCCATTCACGAAGAGTTTGGTTACCGCAGTGAAGCCCACCTTGCCCCGTGTTCGCAACAGCCATGAGCCTTTTGCTAGGCTCTCCATTTTTCTTGGGCTTACCTTCTTTTTCTTTAGAGGGATCGATGTCAGTAATGATGACCGTAGGAATACGGAGTTTCTCGACGAGTGGCTTGAGTCGGTGAGCATGGCTCCCCCCAATATCCAAAAAGGAAACATATCTGCTCCTCAATGCCTTAAAGTCTCGCTCAATAAAGAGCGGCACAAGCATTCGCTCTGCACTACCCTCAACGAAAACAGCTGCGTTGGCGAACAACAGATCCGTGTGCTGAACACGGAAGTAGCGTTCCGCGAATTGACGGGTCTTTTTGTCATCACCAAAGACCTGTCCAAGATTGACCACTTCGGTCGCTGGAAATGAATTCGTAGCACTCTTGGCTATGCGACGTACATACCTGAGTCGGTCGAAGTTCTCTGAATGAGCAAGATGGCTAGAATGCGTACTAATGAGCAGCTGGCTTTTAAGGCCGGACACGCTCTTCAAAGGGCTGATAAGTTTGTGCGCTTTATCGGGAAAGATGCGCTGCACCTGAACGTGAAGATGCGCTTCAGGCTCCTCAATCATCACCAAGTGAATGGGTTCAGGAGAACCTTTTTCAGGCTGGAGGCGAGCAGCTTTAAAGGAAACTAGCTGGTAGCTAAGGGACTGGAGATTCTGGTAACCGAGCCCAATAGAGTGTTCAGGTAGGAGCTCTTCTAGTGAATCCTTTTGCATACTGTACTGGACAGCTGTTCCATGATCGAGCAGATCCGCCGTCTGAATGCGAGTTCGAAAGCGAATCTCTTGGGGATCATGTAAGCCCGGATAGCCAAGCTCCCTCACTTCCTCAACTGAATCGGCGATGGCGTCATGAATCTTCTCATCCAAATCTCTCTGTGCCTCAGCTACGGCTTGGATAAGATCCGCACGGTGACCGTGTCCAGTGCTGGAAACGTTTAAGTGCTGCTGGGCAAATTTGAGAAGTTGATTTGAAAACATTCCGACTCGGTGCGGACCCGAAACAGACCTAGACCCTGCTTCTTCACTTCCAAGTCCACGCTGGGCAGCTACAAAGTCAACGCGTATGAGTCTAGATAGGTGCTTACGCTCAATTGGATTGGCATCTTCAGAGAGTGTCTGAGTAGCATAAGTCGCAGGACTCGTCACTGGGTTATTATCTGCACTTAGCTTGTATACGCGAACATGGCCAAGCTTAGATGGCTCACGTAACCAAAAATCGAGCAGGTCAATTGGCCATGCTAGCGAGTCCGCCCCCATGTCCTTTACCGGTAAACGCGCATTGTTATAAGCCCATGCCAGTTGCTTTAGATCATCTATGCTTGCGGCTGGCTCCAACCGCAGACGAACACCGACAGCCCCTCCTTTCCAACTGAGCTTGGAAAGGAATGGTGCGACGTAGTGGTACATACCGGGCTCCGCATCAAACCAGAGATCCAATGTTGGCATGGCCGCAAGAATTATCTGGAGCTGCTTTTCCCACAGCCCTTCGGCGCCAGCTACTGTTAATGGATCTTCGGTCAGCGCCTCCCAATTTCTACCTAGAGCTCGCAGTTCTGGCCATTGCGAGATACTGATATCGAATGCGCCAAAAGAAGACTGATCCGCAAGAAAATGGCGGATGGCGGCTAAAACCGAGGTTTTACCACTATTGTTTGCGCCAACTAAGATGGTTGTTTTTTTGTCAACTTCTAGCCGAATTTTGCCCAGCCGACGAAACTGGCAGAGTTCTATAAACCGAAGCGATATATCTCCGGACGAAAGAGAATCTGGTTTTTTTTCTGCCATTAAAGCGCCTCGCAAACGAAATGTAGGATGCGCACCCAGACAGCACATAGGGCGCCCCCAAAAGCTAATGTTGTTATGTTAGTAACGTGCTTATATATATACGACTCGACCGAGAGCCGAGAGGAATCTAGGTTCGATAACAATTGTTACCGACCGTCGTCTATAGTCGGCCACTGAAATTTATTAATAGTCCGCTTTGGGTCGAAAGATGTCATTTATCAATTGACTCATAAGATCCTATCCCGCCCCCATCGACTCAGCTGATTGCTCATAACTCCAAGTAACACTCTGAATCTTACCCAGCGAAAAAAATACTGTATGCCCTTTAAAAAAGGCGATAAGTCATGCTTTCAGAAACGCTGAATAAGTCGTCTACCGGCACGTCTTTGCATGAAAAGTAGTGGCGTGGCAGATAGCCGCGTTCGCGGGGGGCAACCGTCCGTAGAGCCGGCCAGCAGAATGCCGTTGGCCTGCCCTTGTATGAGCTGCTTGGTAGGGTGAACCGTTGGCAAGCATTCTGCATCGTGTGTTCCCTGCGGAGTTTTTCGCTCTAATATCCTGAGACTAGCAGTTAACTTAGATTAATCCCATCGCGGCGGATTAGTTTTTTAATCGGTAGCGCTGGCGTTGCAGTGGCCTTTTCTCCTCGTCGCTGGATCATCGTTACGGTGTGGTAAACGCAGTCGCCTGAAAGCTCGAACGTGTGATCACACCCTGGTGCCACGAAGCAAGCGGTCGATAGATCTCCTGCCACGCTACCTCCGGCAATCTGAAAGCGAGGTAATCCAACGCCACTGCGACAGCGATTTCACCAAGATTAATGGCGTCCACAGGTGCTTCACCAAGCTCTCGGTTCAATTGTTCGAGCAGCCGCTGAACGGCCCGCGAACGCCGTTGGCCCAGCACGCTATTGTCGACCTCATTGCCGGTGTGCTTTCTGGCAATCACCATCGTAAAAGCCGCTTCCATGAGGTTTTGCCCCAACCCCGCCAAGTGCATCACCTCGCTCAAGCGAGACGTTGGCAACACGGGCTTCTCCGGATAAGCGCTATCCAGGTAAACAGCAATCAGCATTGATTCGCTGAGCGTAGTGCCTTCCTCGGTGACTAGCGCAGGAATACGCCCGGCAGGGTTGGCCTTGAGTAGTGCGGGGTCGTCTACCCAGGGGTCACACCATTTCAGCGTAACGGCTTTGCTCAGGCCTTTTTCTAGTAGCACGATGCGCACCAGGCGCGCGTAGGGCGATGTAACGTTTAGGTAGAGTTCCATTATTATCTCCTGTTTTGAGCAGTAAGCGCCGCGTTGCGCTGCTGCAAAGCACGACTAAGCAGTACCAGCAAAAAGCCTGCGACGAGCATGAGGCCGCTGATGGCGAACAGCGGCGAGTAAGTGCCCCAAACGCCATAGAGTGCCGACATGGCATAGCCAGCCACTGCCTGGGCAGCAGCAAAAGCGGCGGTGGCTTGCCCCCAGATTTTCTTGTGCGCGGTTGGCCCTACCAACTCAGCAAGGCGGCCCGAGGTGAGTGCGACAATGCCGGGAATCATCGCCCCTACCATAAAAGAGGAAACCGATTGGCTGATCAGTGCTAGCGAGAACACCGGCAGCAGAACAGCGGCAGCCTTCGCTACAAAAGCAATCGCCAAACCATAATGCCAACCTGCTCGCTGCGCCAGGGCGCCGACCATTAGCGGCCCGCACACCGCCCCTAAGCCAAAGATGCCCCACTGAAATGAAGCGGCCTGGTTACCTAATGCGTTTTCCCTGGCGAGATAATCCACCCAGAACACGGTATGGGGCACAAACCCAACCGCATCCAGGGCATACGCACTAATGACCAGCCACACGACGACCTTTACCCCCGAATACTCCCTGGATTTATTGGCCGTTGGGCTGGCCGTGGCAGGTAACGCCAGCCGAGTGATGCTGTGATTGCATAAAAGCCCCGCCATAATGCAGAGCAGCCCCAACGCGCCCCACGTAAACGCGAGACTTAATTCAAGCAGCAATGGCACGATGAAGGCTGAAAGCAGTGCGCCCAGGCCAATCCCCGTAAACACCATGGCACCGACACGGGTTCGTCTTTCTGTGGGCGTGGCCGCCAACGCCAGCGAAGGGCCAACCACCATTAAGATGGCGCCCGCAATGCCCGACACCAGGCGCCAGAAGAAGAACCAGGTGAAACCGCCCTCCCCAGCGCAAAGCACAAAGCTTAAAGCGATACCTGCGAAGCTTGCCGCCATTACGCAGCGCGTAGAAAAGCGCTCACTCAGGGCGTGGGCGACAAGCGCACCGATAAAGTAGCCCAGCAGGTTGGCGGCCCCCAGGTAGGCGCCCTGGCTTGCGGTAAACCAACCCTCCTGAATAATCGCTGGTAATAGCGGCGTGTAGGCAAAGCGAGCAATGCCGATCCCCGCCAGGGTCGCCATTATGCCGGTCATCAGGGCGGGCAAATCGTGGGAAGTAAATTTTCGGCTCATCAGGTTGTGTCCTTTTTGTGCCGCCTTTCAGGCAAGGTGGGCAGCGCGGTAGTACACAGCCAGACTACGGATGAGGAGTTATTCCTAGAAACGATTTGTTTTGATAGCTACTATCTTTTTTTGAGATAACGCTGGCTTGGCAGAAAGGTGAGTATGCAGCTTAAATCATTACGACTATTTATGGCGGTGGCCGAGACAGGCAGTTTCGTGGCAGCGGCAAAACGCTTGCACACGGTGCAATCCAACGTGACAACTCACATCAAGAAACTTGAGGAGGAGTTAGGCGTACAGCTTATTCATCGTGCGGGACGTGTTCGCCCTACAAGCGCTGGTTTGGCGCTGGTGGAGTACGCTGAGCGCATGTTGACTGCCCATGATGAAGCGGTATCGCTGTTCAAGGGTCAGGAGAAGGCGTGTGGGCGGCTACGGATAGGCGCCATGGAGACCACAACGGCATTGCGCCTTCCCCCAATACTAGCGGCGTATCACGCAGCGCAGCCTGATGTTGATATCCAGCTCAAGACCGGGCCAACGGCTGAGCTGGTCGAGCTGCTGCTAAACGGGCAGGTAGACTGTGCCTTCGTGGCTGGGCGGCTTGAGCATAGCCGCTCCCACGTGCTTAAAGCATTTAGCGAGGAACTTGTGTTAGTGGGTTCGATGCCCATGACGACGATGCCCTCTTCACAAGCGCTGCTGGCGTCTGCCTTCATGGCGTTTCGCCAAGGGTGCAGCTACCGCCAGCGTATCGAGCTATTGCTGGCGTCCTATGGTGTCAATGCGGGCCGGATATTCGAGTTCGGCTCGCTGGATGCGATGTTGGGCTGTGTCGCTGCTGGGATGGGCTACACGGTGCTACCGCGTGGAACGGTAGACGCTCACAAGCACCGGTTCGGGATTCACACGCTGGCTCTGCCCGCTTCTATTGCCCACATTGATACCTATTTTGTCGCCCCCGAACCGGCAACCTGGACACCGGCCCTGGCAAGCTTTGCGGATATGTTGTGTGACGCAGTGGTGGTGGATGAACTTAATCTTACTGCGTCGTAATGTGGATAGCGGTCTGATTAGTGACGTTGACCAACAACTTCCAGGCGTGGTTCAGGCCTTTTTCACAAAATGAGCGGTTACCATCATGTCGCCAACGCCGTCGACCTTGCAGTCCAGTTGATGATCCTTGCTGTCTTTGAGCCGCTTGATAACGGCTTTGGTGCCTACCTTGAGTACCAGCGAGCTGCCTTTGACTTTGAGGTCTTTGATCATCGTTACCTTATCGCCTTCCGCTAACAGCGTGCCGTTGGCATCGTTGACCGTCACAGCGTCTTCCGACTCTGTTTCAGAAGGGTTCCATTCGTGGGCGCACTCGGGGCAAATGAACAGGCTTTGATCCTGATAGACGAATTCGGATTGGCAGTTTGGGCAAGGTGGGCACGACATGAATGATGACTTCTGTGGCTTGGTTTAGGCTGCTTATGATACTGAGCCAGTATGACCTTGGCGAATATTGCGGGACTGGGCTGTGGGAAACTAACGCCAGCCTTTGTGAGGACGCTGACCGGGAGGATGTTCAGGCTTCGGTTCTTCTATTCTCTTCTCTTTCTTGAGCAAGCGAGGGCCAGCGCTCTCACGGCCATAGGCGGATACGATAAGCGCGGCGTCAGCTCATAGCGCTCGCAGGCGTTGGCCGTATCTCAACATTCAGTGTGCTGCTCCGGGTGGTGCCAGTAATGCCTGTCCCCTCCCCGGAACAAACCTGGGTTAAAAAGTCATTCAAACATGTATTCCGGCGCCGGTGGTTGCACCGTGCTGCGGTAGTTCGACCCGGACGCGCAGAGCAATCACGAGTGCGGCGAGCAACATCACCGCGCCTGCGGTAATGAAAACGCCGGTGACGCCACTAAAGCCGAAAACAAGGCCACCCAATGCAGCGCCGGTGGCGATGGATGATTGCACCGCCGCGACGACCATTCCACCGGCGGTCTCCGCTTGATCGGGCACGGCGCGCGCAACCCAGTTGGACCAAGCCACCGGTACACCGCCGAAGGCCATGCCCCACAGCGCGACCAGGAGCATCAGCGCGGTTCCCTGGACGGGTAGCAAGATCATGCCGAACGCTGCCACACCTACCAGTGCCGGCATCAGCACCAAGGTCGCGCGCAGGCTACGTTCCATCAGCCAGCCGGCCAGCAGCGTACCGACGAAGTTGGCGAAACCGAACCCCAGAAGCATCAGCGCCAAACCGTCGACATCAATGTCACCCACGCTTTCAAGCGCCGGTCGAATATAGGTAAACAAGGCATATTGGCCCGTATGGGCAAGTACGCAGCCCATCATGCCAATCGCAATACCCGGGCGGCGGAGCAGTTCAAGCACCGATGCGGTATGCGTCATTTTGCGCGGCGCCATACGCGGTAGCGTGCACCATTGAAAGACCAGCGTAATCCCGCCAACAGCTGCAGCGGCGATAAAGGCACTGCGCCAGCCATAGAGCCCACCCAGGTAGCTCCCCAGTGGCACGGACACCACCGTTCCGATCGCGATGCCGCTGAAGATGATGGAGAGTGCTCGCGGCACCAAATTGGCGGGCACTAGCCGCATGGCCACGGCTGCCGCCATGCTCCAGAAGCCCCCCAACGCGATGCCTAATAGAATGCGCATCACCAGCAGCACGGTCAGGTTGGAGGAAAGCGCCACGAGCAGGTTGGAGGCGATCATTAGGATGGTAAACGCCAGCAAGACCACGCGCCGATCGAAACTGCGCGTTAACCTGGGCACCAGCAGCCCGGCAAACAGAGCCATCACCGCCGTCACCGTCACCGCTTGACCCGCGAGTGCCTCCGACACGCCGAGGTCTGTTGCCATCGGCGTCAACAGACTGGCGGGTAAGTACTCCGCCGTCAGCAACCCGAACACGCCCATTGCTAGTGAAAACACCGCCATCCACGCCGGTGCAGCAGGTTCACTGCTGGCCGCACCGCCTGTATCGGCCATTTTTCCAGCATCAAAAACGTCATTACTCATTTCGAAACTTCTCTAGAAACTTTTGAAGCTGAAAGTCTAGAGCTGTAAACCTGGATGATCTATGATCATAAATCTCATTTTTTTGATCGAAACGCCTAAAATGACCAATAAAGATAAATTTGCCCTGTCATCTGATCTCATCAGCGAACTGCTGACCGGCATGCGCCTGCGTGGCGTCCAATACCGCCGCATTCAGACAGGCCCATCTTTCGGTTTAGGCTTCGAAGACAAGCCAGGACACGCTTACTTCCACTTTCTGGCGGTTGGTACTGCCTTTTTACGTACAGATGATGGTGAGTTGCATGAACTGTCCGCTGGAAGCGCTGTGTTTATACCTCAAGGGGGGAGGCATCAGCTTCTATCGGATGCGAAGGTTTCATTTCAGAGCATCGACACATTCGATGCTGCGCCCCTTGGCGAAGCCGTCAGCGGGGTAGACACATGCCCCAGTACTCACCCGACACCCAGTGCCGTCATTTTCTACGGTTGCATGGAGTTCGATCTAGGCGGCATGCAGGGGCTTGGTAAATTGATGCCAACCGTCATGGTGGCTGACACGCTGGGGGATCGCTACCCTGGCTTGCTGCCTATGCTTGATTCAATGAAACGGGAAATCTGCGCCGGTCGTATCGGTTTCGCGGGTATTCTGGCTCGGCTCGCGGAGGTTGCGGCAGCCATGATGGTGCGCGGCTGGATCGAGTCCGGCTGTGAAAACGCCTCTGGTCTCGTTGCGGCATTGCGTGACCCACGTCTTGCTCGTGCCATACTGGCGCTGCACCGCCAGCCTGGCCGTGAATGGACAGTGGCAGAGTTGGCTGCGGAGTCGCATGTCTCTCGCTCAGTTTTCGCACAACGCTTTCAAACCACCATCGGAGTGCCACCCCTACGCTATGCAACGGAACTGCGGATGCGTCTTGCCAATCAATGGCTCACTCAAGAAAGAGTATCTATCGACGTGGTCGCCCAACGACTCGGCTATACGTCTCAAGCGGCATTCAGTCGTGCTTTCAAGCGCGTCATCGGCAAGCCTCCTGGGGCCAGTCGGCAAATGCATTCATGATAATGAGAATGCGCTTGTCGCTAACTAGCTGGCCTGCCACCACTGCACTATTTGCGGTTCAAGCTGACCAGTGGGCGGCAGTTGCCCGTTTCGCGCGAAATCTGCCCATAGCTCGCGCAGGCGTTGGCCGTGCTCAAGCAGATCGGTTTGTTCCACGTCTTTAACGATATCGGCATATTGCCAGCTGGCGGGCTCGCCCAACAGTAGCGGAAGCTCAATGGTATGGGAGGCGCCAAACGGATAGTGGCCCTTGCCCCAATCCAGCCGATAAACGTAAGCGTTGCCACCGGCTTTCGCGTGGCGGCGGGCAAACATGAGGGCATCGCGCTTGTATATTTTGCGCGTGGTGGCAGCCACCATCGCCCTGGTGGCCCGCTCACCTATTAATGGAAACTGGCGTAGCCGCGAAAGGTTGCGAGACATCACTAGAAACAGCGCGGTTTCCTCTAAGGTGTAGCCAATAAAAATGTCGAATTTCGGCGCAGCGCGGCGCCAGGCAGCGTCTACCTCGGCCTCAATGGGCAGCGGGTAGTGGCCGTACTGGGTGCCAAACGGCATGGCGGATCTCAGCCCAAACCCTTGGGCGGCTTTAACCACCTGCTCTTGTGCGCACAGAACCTCTTCCAAGGGCGTATCGTCTTTTACATCAGCGGCCTTTCGGCTCATCTTGCCGTGCATCTTCGCCCGGTTGCGGCTGATGCCTAGCGGCGCGCTCTGGATGATGGCGCGCTGAAAAAGCCCATCAATGCCCTCGGCAATCATTAGATGGGCCGCCGCATCGCCTCCGGCGGAATGCCCAAACAGAGTAACGTTGTTAGGGTCGCCGCCCATGGCCGCAATGTTGGTGTTGACCCAGCGCAGCGCCGAAATGAGATCGAGCAGGCCCAGGTTTGCCGGGCGATTGGCATAGCCGCCCAGAAAACCCAGCAGGCCGAGCCGGTAGTTGACCGCTACCACGATCACGTCCTGTTCAAGCGCCAGCGGGCGTACGTCGTATACCGCGAGGTCTGCCGCGCCGAATACGTAAGAGCCACCGTGAATCCAGACCATCACCGGGCGCGGCGCCGTGGCGGGGCTATCCGGAATGGTCACCGACAGATGCAGCTCACCTTCGCAGTAGGCCGCCTCCTGGGGGGTAATGCCCAAGGCCTCATCCAGCTCAGGAATACTGTTTTGTGGCAAAGCGGGGGACCACTGAGTGGCCTGAATGGGCATGGTGGCAGGCGGCTCATCCTCTGGGGCGCAGAAGCGCTCTGCGCGGGCGTAGCGGATACCCGTGGCACGGATAACGCCGCGATCCCGCCAACCGATTATCTCACCGGCAGGGGTGGTGAAGCGTGGAGCATCCTGCTCGGTAGGCTCAGCGTGGGGCATGGGGTTCCTTGGAATTTGAAAGTCGTCGCGACTGAGTAGCCTACATCGTCGTGGGCTGAAGCCGACTCCTACAAAAAAAGTGCTCGCGATTTGCGTTAGCCGACGCGCCCATTACGGCACCAGCCACTGCCCTGCCCAATTATCCGCCCGCTTGAACACCGCGCGGCGGTGGTGGTGGCCCAGGTGCAGCGCTTCTATCGCTTGAATGTCGAGCCACAGCACCGCGAAAGCGCTTTCGGCCGGGGTCTTGGTGTAGTCCAGTGAATCCGCAATCGGCTCGCCCGGCGCGGGGCCGCGGCTGTAGGCGGTGCGGGCGTGTTCGGGTATTCGCTGCCAGCGCTCGCTGACCTCGTCGCCATTCAGGATGGTGACGTTGGCTTCGATGCGACATTGCAGCATTTGCTCGGCATCCCATACGTGCAGCGCGGCCACGGGGTTGGCGCGCAGGGCAGCGATTTTATCGGAGTGAATATCGGTGTAGGTGGCAAGCGTGGCGGCCTGCTGATCGGCTTCGCGCAGCACTACCGTGCGGGCTTGGGGCATACCATTGGCGCTTACAGTGGCCAAGGTGGGATGACGTGCCGCAGCGTGGCGGTCGTTGACGCCTTGAGTCAGGCATGCCCAGAGGTGAGCATAGAGTCGCGGCAACTCTTCTACCCAGCGGGGTTCGCTTATCGCCATGGGGCACCTTTCGAGAGAATATTAAGCAGACGTGTTATTCGTATGCGGTTATTTATAACACGCTGAAATCGTTGCGGGCTAAAGCCTTCGCCTACAGCGTATGCAGACGATAAGCGTGAAGGCATTGGACGTAGCCGCGCATCCCTGCCTAGACTCAAGGCTCCTTTCTTATGAGTACCCGGCCCATGCGCGTTTTCTCCAACCCGGTCGGTGCCGGTTCGTTGTGGTTTGATAACCTGGTGACCGCCGATGGCGTCCCGGTGGCTTACGACCCCCAGGCGCGAGCGTTTATTCCCATGCCGCCCTTCTGCGCCAACCGTGACGTGATTGGCTGCAACTGGATTGCACCTAACGAGGGTGAGTTCTGTCGCGCCTGTGCGATGACCGCTCTGGCGCCGGACCCGGAGATTCCCGACGCCATTCCCAACTGGGCGCTGACCGAGGCCGCCAAGCGCTGGGTGATCGATAACCTGGGCCGCTGGCACTGGTTTCGGCCGGAAGACCCGGGCGCACCGCCCACCTTTCATATGCTGGCCGAAGGCGCCACGCCGGTGCCCATGGGCCATGTGGGTGGCGTGGTCACGATCAGCGTGGCCGAGGCGGACTCGGTACTGAGCACAACACGCCGCGAAGAGCTGGAAGAGCCTTACCGCACCATGATTGGCCATATGCGCCATGAAATCGCCCATATGCTGTGGTGGCGGTTAAGCCTGCGGGAAGATTTTCTGGATGCCTTTCGCAAGGCGTTTGACGATGAGCGTGCCGATTACACCGAGGCGCTCCAGCATCACTACCATGAAGGCCCGCCAGAGGACTGGCGCGCGCACTATGTCTCGACCTACGCCTCGGCTCACCCGCATGAAGACTGGGCGGAAACCGTCTCGCACCTTCTGCACCTGACCGATATCACCGACAGCTTCGTGGCTTCGGGCATGGATTTGCCCGAGCTACCGCGTGATCAGAAATGGGACGCCTACGCCGAACCGGATGCCGAGCGCTTGATCCATATCGCCACAGCGGTGGTGGCCGGGGTAAACAACGTCAACCGCTCCATGGGGCTTTCGGATGTGTACCCGTTCGTGCTGACAGAAGTGACGCTGCAAAAGCTGGTGTTTGTGCACGGCTGGCTGCGCCGGGGGGCGCTGGGGCTTTAAGCGCGAGTTACTCGATCAGCGAACGGCTCAGGTAGCGGGCAAACTGCTCGTACAGCTCGCTTGATTGCGAAGCGCTGAGCACCAACTGGATGGAGGGCAAATTCGGGACGCCGTTCGCCTCAGAAAGTACGCACAGCTCCTCCGATAACGCGCTTTTGGGCAGGATGCCCACTCCCAACCCGCTGATGACCGCTTTCTTGATGTTATCGAACGACCCGCTGACATAAGCGAAGTAGTGCGAGCGCCCGACACCGTTCAGCGCCATGACGGCACTGCTTCGAATCACGCACCCGTCCAGAAACGTGACCAGCGGAATATCGCGCAGGTCATCGAAATGGATCGCGCCAGCGCTTACCCAGTAAAGCGGCTCGACCTGAATGACCTGCTCGGCTTTCGATACCACCGGTTGGCCCGCCACGCCCTTGAGAATTACTACATCCAGCTGCTGCTGTTCTGCCATTCGCGAAAGCACCGCAGAGGAGGCCGCTGTGACTTCCACGCGCAGCCCCGGGTTGTCCTCAAGGCAGAGCGATATCACACGGTGAAGGTTACCCACCGCAAAGTCATCCGGTACTCCTAGCGCTACTTTTCCCTCAAGGCTTGAGGCCTTCAGCGAGTTGATCGCTCTGCTGGTACGTTGAAGAATATCGCGGGCGGCCGGTAACAGCCGCCGGCCCTCTTCGGTCAGCCCGATCACATGCCCTTGGCGCCTTTCAATGAGGCGAAAGCCAATATCTTCTTCAAGACGTTTAAGGCCAACGCTTAGCGTCGACTGGGTACGCGCCAGCACGTCACTCGCGCGACCAAACCCGCCGTACTGCGCCACAGTCACGAAAGCGCGCAGCTGTTCGAGCGTAATACCCCGCCCTTTCAAGGAAAAAGCGTCTTGGTGTTCAGACTGCATAGATGCCCCGCGCATGTGCACCGCTATCGATAAAAACGATTATAACCTTGGCACAATTCATTTAACAAAACAGCGGCCAGCTTTGATGATGACCGCCATCGAGTGCGTTTCCCACGCCGACACTTCTTCAACATGAGAAAGCGCTATGTTCCTGGTCGTCATCCCGATTTTCATGGTCATTCTTCTTGGCTACCTGTTTGGCAAAGTAAAACCCGATAGCGGCAGTTCCGATAAGCTGATCAACGACTACGTGCTGTATGTCGCGCTGCCAGCTCTACTGTTTTTAGCCATTGCCAGGGCCGATATCAACGAACTCAAGCAGTGGGGCTTTATCGCCTCGTCACTGATAGGCATCGTCTGCGTGTACCTGCTGGCCGGGTTGATTGCCCGATACAAGGGCATTGCGCTGCCCCAGTCGTCCATTCTGAGCATGGGCGCCTGTTATGGCACGACCGGCTATATGGGCGTGCCCATTCTTATCTCCGTGTTCGGGCAGGAGGCGGCGCTACCGGCGGCCATCGCGACGATCCTGCATAATATCCCCGCTATAATGGCCGTGATCATCAGCTGGGATCTGTTTGCCAGCAACCGCGCAGGCAATACCCCAGCCGCTACCAGCCTTTGGAAAGCCTTCAAGACGACCTTTACCAACCCCCTTACCGTTTCCGTGCTGGCGGGGCTTTTCTTCGTGCTGTTCGGTATTCCTCTGCCGGCATTTCTGGAAGCGTTTGCCGGTTTCCTGGGCAGCGCTGCGGGCCCGACCGCACTATTTGCGCTGGGGCTTGGCTTGTCCCGGCTTAACGTCAAAGAGCAGATAACCGGCGATGCGTTAGGCATCGTCGCACCCATGCTGTTGCTCAAGATTGTCGTGCAGCCTGCCATCACGCTGCTGTCGGGCGTGTATCTTTTCGGCATGGGGGAAGAGGATGCGCTGTGGCTGGCGGCAGCCGTTGTTATGGCGGCACAGCCTATTGGCGCGGGCGTTTACGTGTTTGCCAAGAAGTACGAATACCGCCAGGAGACGATCTCGCTGGCGATCATTGCATCCTTGCTGGTGTCGCTAATCACGCTTCCGGTCATTTTGAGCTTACTTAACGGCCAGGGTGGCTATTGACGGTATTAAGCCGAGCACCAACACGTATAAAGCGGGGCCTCAAGCGTTGGGGCCGCTGCTCAAGATAAACGAGTGAAGTTCGATATCGGTACGAAACTCCCAGCCCAGGCGCTTCCAGAAGCGCTTGCCAGCATCGTTATCCACCAGCAACATCAGGTGCGATTTCTGAATGCCTTCATTCTTTAGCGCGTTCATGCAGCGGCAGACCAGCTCGGAGCCAATACCCTGCTTTCGGCAAACCGCCGCGACCGCTAGATGCTGCACAAAACCGCGATGGCCGTCATGTCCCGCCATTATCGTGCCCACTAAATTGCCATCCTGCTCGGCGACAAAGCTCAGCCCTGGGTTGCGTTGCAAATACTTGTCGATGCCCTCACGAGAATCCGCATCGCGCAGCCGCACGCCTTCCGTGCTCAGCCAAAGCGCCACGGCGGCGTCGTAATCTTCAATTTTCATGGGGCGGTAGTGCATCAGGCTAGGTCTCAAAGAGTACAGATGGGCTATGTATGCTATATAGCTTGAATGTTTTCGATTTCAACAGGCCGTGGAGCGGTCGATGGCTGGTCTGAAACCAATGGCGTACTTTGAGATGAGAATATTGCCCGCAGCGCTTTCTCGCCTGAAGTGCTGAACGCAATCACGCGTGAATCCTTCTCTTGCTTCGCCCATCCCAGTTCCTGAATACGGGTAAGCAGCGCACTGCCAAGCGCGCCTGCCAAGTGATGCTTGCGTTCGCTCCAGTCAAGGCACGTTCGACACAGTGAGCGTTTTGAAGACGCAAGCGCGTCGGTATCAATACCCAATTGAAGAAACCACACCCGGCCATGCTTAGTAAGGTCTAGCCCTCCTGAGTGCTGTTGAAAGATACCCGTTTGAAGCATCCGCTCATACACCCATACGCCTAACTCTCCGGCTAGGTGGTCGTAACAGATACGAGCTTTACGCAGTGCAGGGTCGCGCGGGCCGGTAAAGCGGGAATCGCCTCCGCTTTTAAACGTCAGACCCATCAGCGCTTCAAGAAGGCTAGCCACTTCTGGCCCGGCCAGCATGAAATAGCGATGGCGACCCTGTTTTTCCACCGTGATCAGCTCAGCCCCCAGCAGCTTGCCAAGATGGAAACTGATGGTTTGCTTGGTTACCCCAGCAGTATCTGCCAGCTCAGTGGCGGTGTACGCACGGCCTGACATCAGAGCAGAAAGAACCTCGGCTCTGGCGTTATCTCCGATAAGCGCTGCGATGCGCACGATATTGGGGCCTTCGCTCATGGTTCGATTCTAGTCGAACCATAAGAGGCCGACAATGCGGTATTGTCCTTAAAACCAGAGGAGATACCCCATGACGATTACCTGTGTGATTCGCTACGAGATTGATCCCTTCCAACGTAGCGCCTTCAAGGAGTACGCCGAAAACTGGGGGGAAATCATTCCCCGCTGCGGCGGCCACCTCATCGGCTATTTTCTTCCCCATGAGGGATCGAATAGTGTGGCCTGGGGCCTCGTCGCTTTCGATAGCCTGGCCGCCTATGAAGCCTACCGCCTCCGGCTACAGGCTGACGAAGGCGGGCGAGCGAACTTTGCCATGGCGCAGGCTCAGCGTTTTATCCTCAAGGAGGAACGCAGCTTCGTTGAAGCGGTAGATGGCACGCTGGGTATTGCACCGACAGATGCATGGAGTGCCTTATGATTGCCGTGATATTCGAAGCGCTACCTCATAAGGATCGAAAAGACGACTACCTGGACGCCGCTAGCACTCTGGCCCCGCATCTAAAAGACATTGACGGCTTTATTTCGATAGAGCGTTTTGAGAGCCTCACCCACCCAGGGAAGATCCTATCGCTCTCCTTCTGGCGAGACGAAAAAGCCGTCAGGCAGTGGCGGACGTTCGAACCTCACCGCTCCATTCAGAAAGCGGGCCGACAGGAGATCTTTGCCGACTATCGGCTGCGCGTTGCGGCCATCATCCGCGATTACGGATTGAATGACCGGCATGACGCTCCGGAGGATTCACTTGCGGTGCATCGTCGTTAATATGCACAACGGAACACACGGTCGTCATCTTTAACCGTCACGTTGCGTTAGCTCATTAGGCTTTCAATAATTAGCAACATCACCCAGATCGTTCTGCTGGGCAGGGTTGGCAAAGTCATCCTTCTGCTCTGCCCACTTCAGCAAGGCATCAAGCGCCGGAAAGAGGGTTTCCCTCCCATTCGGTGAAGCGAAAGCTTGATCTCAATATACTGCCAGGCGCACGGCTGAGCGCGTGTTGATTTTTTTGATTTTAGAAGCCGATGCCCACACGCAGTGCTTGCAGGCCATCGAGCCTGACGCTTACCTCATCCGAAAACACAGGGTGGCCTTCCACGGTTAAATCCAGGTCAGCCTGTGTTCCGCGGTAGGTAACGCTGACGGTAAGGTTCGCAGAGGTGCTAATCGGCGCCAGCACGCCGTACTCGACGTTATCAACGCTGACCGCAGAAAGGCCACGGTTATCCAACTGTTGCTGAACTTCCTGCTTAACGGCATGGCCGTAATAGAAATACACCCCGGTATAACCCAGCGCGACCAGCACAATCAGTGAAATAAGCTTTCCCATTACGTCCTCTTGATTAAAAAATTGGGTAGTTGCCACCATGGCAATGCCATGATTTTTTCATTCATATGGAACAGTAAGTTCGGGTGGTGGAGTCACATGCGCCGTTTAAGCGAGCTATATACTTTACCTTTATCGCGTTTGCCTACGGCCAGCACGTAGACAAATAACTCGTTATCAATAATCTCGTAAACCAAACGGTACCCTGCTGAACGCAGTTTTATCTTATAAACCGCGTCGTATCCACTTAACTTGTCTGCGGGTACTCTGGGATTCTCCAACCGTTCAGCCAACTTCTTTTTGAATTGATCTCGAACGGGAGCACCGAGTTTTTCCCATTCTTTCAACGCCGCCGGTACAAATTTTAGCTTATAGGTCATCTAGCGATACCGTCACCGCTTTACTCTTGTCATCACGACGCGCCTCTACAAGCTTGGCAAGTTCGTAATCTTCCAGCATTTCCATCATGGCTTCATAGGTTTCAGCAGGCACGAGGTAAGCCGCAGGCTTATTATGGTTCAGTACTGCTATGGGTGAGCCACTGACCTGCGAAAGCAGCGCCGAAGGGTTCTTCTTCAGCTCAGAGATACTGACTGAAAAATCGGCTAGTATCTGATGCATCACGACCTCCAAAAAAGCTCTATTTTAAACACCAATTTTAGGACTTATTTTATTTATCTGCTATCTATTTTCTTTTGTGTAAGCGCCCCTTGGCGCACATGACACAACACGATAGTGGGATCACTCCCTTCGGCAGAAATAACCAACTCCCCTGACGCCTTCCAGCCACCGCTTTTACCGCAGGTTTGCCAGCCGCCCGTTAGAGAAATATGGTTGGAAAGCAGTACGGGAAATTGATGGCGTTTGGCGATACCCGCAAGCAATTCGGCATCTACTTCATAGCCCGTTTCTGAAATCAGTGCGCTGGCGATATACACGTCCGCTTGCTGTGCGGCGGCCGCTTCTGCGTGGGCGGGGTTGGCGAAGTCTGCACAAATAGCCAAGGCGATGCGTGTGTTGTTTACCGTTCAAATGCCTCTGCCAATTGGAATCAGCAGAGGCGTAGCAACTTAATCCAGGTGATCCATTGTGACGACGATATCTTCACTGGATACATCTAGGTTCATGAAGGTGTAGCTATCTTCATCTTCGTCAACCAGACGAATGTCGAAATTAGGGCTGTTATAGCCGGTTAACGTAACGCGCTGCGTTACTCCGTCCATGAGCACATCGCTACCAAGCACATCGTCTTCCCAATTTTGTGAATCGCCAGGGCTGACATACATATACATGATGGTGTAACCAGTACGGTTAGTAATATCAACGTAATAGTCGGCGGCCATTGCCAATGAAGAGCTACCCAGCATCACAAGTGCGGCTAAAAGCATTTTAATACGCATTTAGGCATTTCCTTTCGTTTTTAGTATGGGAAAAGAGGTGAAGAGTAGCGCTTGTCACCTTGGGTATATCGCGACCAGTAGCTCTCTCGCGGTGCAATATAACCGCTAACGATGAGAGAGGGTATTTTTTTAATTTAAATTAAAAAAGGCATTGTTGTTCGTTACAAAAACCCTCTAAGCAATTGAATTATATTAAATTAAACCTGTTCTCTTACATTCAATTATGGATGATAACTCACTCCCTGCGAGTCTTTACTCAAATACAGGCAAAAAAAGAGCAGGCTTAATGGCCTGCTCCTGGTATGCGTTTGCTGTGTTACGTCATTTAACTGACTTGCGGCTCGTGCACCTCTCGGCACTCTTTAACGCTTTCAGCCAGTGCACGTGCAAGGTTATGCACGCCGTTGACGGCTTCATCAGGCGTTACGGCGTTCTCGATGCAATCCACCAGCGCGGAGCCAACGACTACCGCATCGCTGAATCGGCCAATGATGGCGGCCTGTTCGGGCGTGCGAATACCAAAGCCAACAGCGATGGGAAGCTGGGTATGTTCGCGTAGCTGGCTGACGGAGCGCTCGAGTTTTTCGGGCGTGGGAGCGCTGCCGCCGGTAACGCCTGCCACCGAAACATAGTAGACAAACCCGGAGGCGTTACCCAGCACCTTGGGCAGGCGCTTGGTGTCCGTGGTGGGCGTGGCCAGGCGGATAAAATCGATACCGTGCTGGGCGGCGGGCTGACAAAGCTCGTCGTCATGCTCAGGCGGTATATCGACCACGATCAGGCCATCTACGCCGGCGCTGGCAGCGTCGGTCAAAAAGCGCTCGACACCATAGCGGTAAATGGGGTTGTAGTAGCCCATTAGCACAATGGGCGTGGTGGCGTCTTTCTCACGAAAGGCGCGCACCATTTCCAGAGTCTTGGCCTGGGTCTGGCCTTCTTTGAGGGCACGTAGGGCGGCTTTTTGAATCGCGGGGCCATCGGCCATGGGGTCGCTGAACGGCATGCCCAGCTCGATCACATCCACACCGGCGGCGGGTAGGCCGTCCAGAATGCGTTGCGATGTCGCCATATCCGGGTCGCCTGCCGTTACGTAGCTCACCAGCGCCGGGCGGTTTTCGGTTTTGAGCGCGGCAAAGCGTGCTGCAAGGCGCGCGTTGGGATTCATGGCGTCGTTCATAACAGTATCCTTCAGTGCGCTCATTTGAACTTGTCTCCCAGGTAGTGGGCCACGCTCATCATGTCTTTGTCGCCGCGACCGCTCAGGTTAACCACCATCAAGTGGTCGCTGAGGAGTTTCGGCGCCCGCTTGGCGACTTCGGCCAGCGCGTGAGCGGTTTCAAGGGCGGGGATAATCCCTTCCAGGCGACAGCACGTCTGGAAGGCTTCAAGCGCTTCATCGTCGGTGGCCGACACATACTCAACGCGCCCCTGCTCATGCAACCAGGCGTGCTCTGGGCCGATGCCGGGGTAATCAAGGCCTGCAGAAATCGAGTGGGCGTCGATAATCTGGCCGTCCTCATCCTGCAGCAGGTAGGTGCGGTTGCCGTGAAGCACGCCCGGCGCACCGCCGTTCAGGCTTGCCGCGTGCTGGCCGCTCTCAACGCCCTTGCCGCCCGCTTCAACGCCAATCATCTCGACCGAGGCATCGTTCAGGAATGGGTGGAACAGCCCCATGGCGTTGGAGCCGCCGCCAATACAGGCCACCAACGAATCCGGCAGACGGCCCTCTTTTTCCTGCATTTGCGCGCGGGTTTCATGGCCAATCACCGCTTGGAAGTCGCGCACCATGGCGGGATACGGGTGCGGCCCAGCCACGGTGCCGATGATGTAGAAAGTGTCATCCACGTTGGTGACCCAGTCGCGCAGCGCTTCGTTCATGGCGTCTTTCAGCGTACCGGTGCCGGAAGTGACCGGGATCACTTCAGCGCCCAGCAGTTTCATGCGAAACACGTTGGGCTGCTGGCGCTCGATATCCGTTGAGCCCATGTAAATCACGCAGGGCAAACCAAACCGCGCTGCCACGGTGGCCGTAGCCACGCCGTGCATACCGGCGCCGGTTTCAGCGATGATGCGCTTTTTGCCCATGCGCTTGGCCAGCAGTACCTGGCCGATACAGTTATTAATCTTGTGCGCGCCGGTATGATTAAGCTCTTCACGCTTGAGAAAAATCTTCGCGCCGCCAAAGTGCTCGGTCAGGCGCTCGGCAAAATAGAGCGGATTCGGGCGCCCTACGTAGTCGCTCTGGAAATAGGCGAGCTGGCGCTGGAATTCGGGGTCATCCTTGGCGGTGTCGTATTCGGCTTGCAGCTCAAGAATCAGCGGCATCAGCGTTTCGGCCACAAAACGGCCGCCGAATTGGCCAAACAGGCCGTTGATATCAGGCTGGATCGCAGGTTGGTTCATGATGGCCTCTCAAAGCGGGGTAAACAGTTGCATTGAAAGTAGCGCAAGCAGACGGAGATAAAAATCGATAAGATGTCATCAATATGTGAGCTGGAGTCAACAGTCGATGCAACAGAGCATGCCACCCTTAAGCGCCCTGCGCGCCTTTGAAGCCACCGCCCGGCTAGGCAGTGTTACCGCCGCGGCCGATGAGCTTAGCGTGACCCACGGCGCGGTTAGCCGCCAGCTGCGCAGCCTGGATGAACATTTTGGCGTGGCGCTGTTTGCCAAAGCGGGCCGTGGCATTGAACTGACTCACCACGGCGAAAGGCTTTATCACGGCATTGGCGAAGCGTTTACCCGCCTGCGTGATAGTTGCGCGGATCTCAAGCGTGATGTGGAAGAGGCGCCCTTCACCCTGGCCTGCCCCGGCAGCCTGCTGGCGCGCTGGTTGATTCCCAGGCTGGACCGTCTGCAACGCGACCTGCCCCAGCTCAAACTGCAGGTCGTAGTGAGCGAAAGTGAACTGCCCGCCAAGCAGGAAAATATCAGCGCTACCCTGGCCTTTTCCGAGCCGCCCTGGCCCGCCGAGGTAGACGTTGTCGAGCTAATGGCCGAGCAAATTTGCGCGGTGGTCAGCCCTCGTTTGGAAGCAAAGCTCGATCCAGCGCAGCCGGATACACTTTTTTCCGGCAAGCTTTTACACACCGCCTCGCGCCCCCAGGCCTGGCCACAGTGGGCCACCGCGCAAGGGCTTGAGCTTGCGCACCTTGAAGAGGCCTTACGCCAAGGCCAGGGGTTTGATCATCTCTACTATTTAATCGAAGCCGCCGTGGCGGTCCTGGGCGTGGCGATTGCGCCAAAACTGCTGGTGGACGATGACCTGAAAAGCGGACGACTCACCGCGCCCTGGGGGTTTATCGAAACCCCCGCCAAGCTTTGCCTATGGCTACCCCGCCACCACAACAGCCAGCGCAGTGAGCAGTTGGCCAAGTGGCTTAAGCGGGAGTTGGGCGCTTCAGTTCAATAAGCGAGAAAAGAATAAAAGCGCCCAGGCGAGCTAGCGCGACTGCCGCCACTGGGCCAGTGCCTGAATATCCGCAGGCGTTGTTCGGCAGCAGCCACCGATACCCGACGCCCCTGCCGCCAACCAATGCTCAACCCCTTGAACCAAGCCTGAAGGGCCAGTGACGGTGTGATCACACGGGGCCGGATGCCAGGTTTTGGTCACCGGGTCATATAGCTCCCCCGAGTTGGGATACACCAATACGGGTAGGCCGCACCGGCGTTTGATCGCCGCAATCAATGATTCGATATGCGCAAGTGCGGTGCAGTTTACGCCAATCGCCGCCACGCCAGGGCAGTTGGCCAGCGCTGCGGCACACTCTTCAATCGGCGTTCCATCGCTGATGTGCTCGCCATCCTTGGCCGAGAATGTAATCCAGGCCTGAGCGCCCGGATGTTCAGCCAGAAGGTCGGTGATCGCCAGCGCCTCTTCAAGTGAGGGCAGGGTTTCTACCGCCAGCAGATCAGCGCCCGCAGCCAGCAGAAGCTCAAACCGCTCGCGATGAAACTCAACCAGCCCGGCGCGATCCAGATCATAGCCGCCGCGGTACTCGCTGCCATCCGCTAGATAAGCGCCATACGGGCCAACCGATGCGGCAACCAGCGGCTTGGGGCGGTCGGTTTGCCCCGGCTGCCACACCGCATCGCGAGCCTGCTGCGCCAACGTGACCGATAGCTGAATCAGCTCACGGGCCTGCTGGGCCGTCATTCCCGCCTGCATAAAACCGTGCACCGTGGCCTGATAGCTTGCGGTAATCGCGCAGTCGGCACCGGCTTCAAAATACGCCTGATGCACCTGGCGAATCTTCTCCGGCGCCTGAGCCAGCAGACGCGCCGACCACAGGGCATCGTTGAGATCACAGCCGAGCGTTTCAAGCTCGGTGGCCAACGCTCCGTCGATGACCATAAAAGGCGCTTCCGCCAGCAGGGCCTTGATCGGGTTCAACGCACTCATACGGTCTTCTCCTCAGCGGCAATGTTTGGGTGGTCGGAACGTTGAGTGACCGCGCGATGGCGCACAAAATGCACCAGGTAACAGAGCGCCATGAACGGCACCCCGAAATAGAGCGCTACTCGCTGCTGCGGGTCAAAAGCGATGCCAATGCATGCAGCCAGACAGGCCGCAAACGCGATCAGAGGCACCCACGGGTAGCACGGGGTGCGATATACCAGATCTTTCAGCCGCCCGCCTTCACGCAGGTACTGGCGTCGGAAGTTGAGTTGGCTGAGCGTAATCGCCATCCACACCACCACCACGGCCAAACCGGAGATCGAGACCAGCACTAGGTAGACGGTTTCTGGCGCATACACGCTTGAAAACAGCGCGCCGAAGCCGCCGATCATGCTGAGCAGCAGCGCGTTCATGGGAATGCCGCGCTTGTTGAGCCGACCAAGCGACTTGGGCAAAGTGCCTTGATCTGAAAGCGTCCAGAGCATGCGCGATGAGGCATAAAGCCCGGAATTGGCCGCCGAAAGCAGCGCGGTGATGATCACGAAGTTCATGATATCCGCCGCGCCCGGTACGCCCAGGCGCTGGAATACCGCGACGAACGGGCTTTGGCTAAGCCCGGCCTGGCTTTGGGGCAACAATGCCGCAATTACAATGATGGTACCCACAAAAAATAGAATCAGCCGCCACAGCGTGGCGCGGATCGCCTTGGGCACATTGCGCGCCGGGTCCACGGTTTCCCCGGCGGCAATGCCAATAAGCTCCGTGCCGGAAAACGCAAACATCACCGCCAGCAAGGTAGTACCGATGGCCAGGAGGCTAGGCGACATGGCGCCCTCGCCCCAAAAGGCGGAAAGCCCGGGCGATGCCAACGCGGCGCCGCTTGAATCCTGCAGCGGCACCCAGCCGATGATCGCGCCCGCGCCGACGATCACGAACACTACCACCGCGATCACCTTGATCAGCGACAGCCAGAACTCGGACTCGGCAAAGAAGCGTGAGGTAAAGGCGTTTACGCCGAACACGATGGCCGCGAACAGCCCGCTCCAGTACCAGCCGGGGATATCGGGAAACCAGCGCCCCATAAACACCGCCGCGGCGGTAAATTCCGAGCCCAGCGCCACCGTCCAGGTAAGCCAATACATCCAGGCCACCATATAGCCAGTGCCGGGGCCGATATAGCGGCTGGCATGGGCGCTGAACGCGCCTGAATCCGGCATATGTACCGCCAGTTCCCCCAGGCACATCATCACCAGCCAGGCAACGATGCCGCCGACCAGATAGGCCAATACGGCACCCGTTGGCCCGGCCTGCTGCACGGTATAGCCGGAACTTAAAAACAGCCCGGTCCCAATCACGCCCCCTAACGAGAGCATCACTAAGTGGCGCGTCTGCATGCTGCGCTTGAAGTGCGCGCCCTGTTGCTCGCTCATAGTACGTCCTAGGTTTTTCTTGAGGCTCTTGATGCCCTGTAATTCAACTCGTTGGGCGCACTATATTAGTGCAAACAAAACCCGTCAAAAAGGAATAAAAACAAGATCTCTTATTCTTATTTAAAATAATCGAATGCTATGGCACCACTCCCGCTGGCTTTGCCTGACGATTTCTCGCATTGAGGGCCTAGCTATCGTGCTGGCCTGCCATTCGGTAAACTTAACAATGTATATCTGTTCCCAAGGAAACTCTTCGAGGTCAGTCGCATTGAGGATTCAAATACTTGGTTATAAAGGGCTGAAGCCAATGCTAATTAACAAGGACGCTAAATGAAGGTAAAAAGCGTAACCAAGTTATGTACCGCCAGCGTATTCGCCCTGACACTATCTGGCTGCGCGGGATTTATCGGTGGCGATCTGAAGAATACAAGAGGCGTTTATTTGCCTGGCATGACGCAATGCTCATCGGGTGACTATCGCTATCAGTTGACCGTGAAGAGTAGCGTTGTCGAAGACGGTAGCTATTTGGATCCGGCTCAATTCATTGCCGGTTGGACACTCGGTCTGATACCACTCTACTGGTTATCATTCGAGAATAGTCTCGTTGAAGTCGTTGATACTCAACCATCGGATCAAACTAAAGCCGATGAGCCGACGCTGGTTTTTTCGCGTGATTATAACGTCAGGGTTCATAAATATTACGGCATCATTTGGCCTATGGTCTTGAATACCAATAGTATCAACGCGCTCAAGGCCGATGAAGGCCACGGGCTTCGTGTCGCCCCAGGGATGGGCGCGCGCGCAGCCAGCAAGGCATTGAGCGAACTCCCCGGTGACTTTCCAAGGGATCAGCTCTGCTACGAGTCGGGCAAACGCTCACGCTTTAAATAACGCTGCAGCCCACGCCTGAACCGCCGCTTGAATCAGCCGAACACGGTTGGCCTCAGGCAGCGGTGGATACGATCAGCGGTCCAGCTCGATACCTACCCAGCCGCGCTCCTCTACCAGCGCCTTCAGATTGGGCGGCCGGTAGCTTTCATCACGCTGGTAGCGCTCTTTGACGCTTTGATGAATCAACGTCGGCTTGCCTTCGTTGACCAGTGGACGGTCGAGCTTGCCTCTTAACCGGTACACATGTCGCCGGGAATGATGTAGCTCGCCCCGCGCACCGTTGGTCAGGTTACCGTAAAGATGGGGTGCGATGGCCAGACCCGCGGCACCGGCCTCTTTTAGCATCCACTCAAGGGGTGTATCGGAAGCTTGAATACCGTTCTCATCCGGCGCTTTGCCACCGCCAACATCGCTGTGTACGCCGGCAAACCATACCTGCTTCAAATCAACGCCTTCACGGGCCTCCCACAAGGTAGGCTCGAAGTCTTCGCGTTTCTCATCGATGGCGAGCGCATGGCGCGCGGTGGCAATATTGCTGCCCATCTTGGTGTCGTAAAACTCGTTCTCATTATTGAACAGCCCGCCCAACAGGCTTAGCGGTATACCCAGCGCACCTACGGTATCCCACACACCGATGAAGTGAATGCGCTGCGAAGGGTGGCAATAGGCCTTCCGAAATGCCCTGGCCGTTTGACCGCCCGGCCAGTTTTCGTCCGCGTGATCTCGATACATATCCCAGGCCTGGGTGATCCGGCCGGCCTCCGAGCGCTTGAGAATGCCGCAGTTATTGATGAGTCCGCTCAAGGCGCGCACGGTGTAAGCACCACGGCTAAAACCGAACAGATAGATGTCGTCGTCTGGGGTGTAATTGTGAACGATATAGCGGTAGCCATCGATGATGTTCTTTTCGATCCCGGCGCCGGTTAATGCACCAATGATTTGATTACGGTACGAACCGACTCCCCACCCATAAGAGACGTGTTGGCGCATCTCACCCGCAAAGGGAGAAATGGCTCGCGCCAGCTTCAATACGTTGGTGGGGTAATCTTCTTCCAGGTCTTCTTCGGGTTGGTTCCAGGTGCCATCGGCACATACTATGATATTCGCCACTGAGTCTCTCCTTGACGCTGGGCGTTGAAAACAATGGTTCTCTCTAATGATTGGACGCCATTAACGTGCCGCCTGCGGCGATAAACAGGCCGCCGGTAGTGCGATTGAAGCGCTTATAGCGGCGCGGGCTTTGAAACCAGCGGCTTATGCTGGAGCCAAGCCTTGCGTAGGTCGACATCAGGGTGAAATCGATCACCAGCCACGTCACTGCCAGAATCACGAACTGAATCAGTTGAGGCTGGCTCACATCGATAAAGTTGGGAAACAGCGCGGCGAAGAAGAGCAGGTCTTTGGGATTGCTGATGCCCACCATAAAACCACGCCGGAAGAGCGTTTTCATCGGTACACGCTGATGGCTGGCGGCTGAAGGGCTGTGAATATCAATGCTGGAAGAATCCCGCCAGGCCGCGATGCCCAAGTAAATCAGGTAGGCACCGCCAACCAGTTTCAGAATATAAAAGGCACTTTCCGAAGCGGCCAGGATAGCGCCCAGTCCCAGCGAGGAAACTACCATTAACACCAGCGAAGACAAGGCGCCGCCCAGCACGGTGGCGGTCGTGTGCTTTCGGCCAAACTTTAGCCCGTGGCTTGTGCAAAGTAGCGCCACCGGCCCTGGAAAAATGATTAAGGCAAAGATGACGCCCACGTAGGTCAGCCAAGTCAACGTATCCACACTGAGCTCCTTTTAAGTAAAAATAGCAATCAGCAACTACTTTACGTTTTTATGCCTTAGGCGTCGTGTCTATTTGCCCAAAGGTTGTCACCTACGTAAACTAGCGCGCCGCTTGAACAGGGCTACATCATGAAAATCAATGTTGTCGGCAGCAGCGGCAGCGGTAAAAGCACGCTCTCTAAGCAATTATCCCACGCCCTGGGCGTTCCCTATATTCAGCTTGACCAGCTTTTCTGGCGTGCTAACTGGCAAGGCACACCGGACGATGAATTTTTCGTCGCGCTGGAAGCCGCTTTAAGCGCAGCCCCGGGCGGCTGGGTGCTGGACGGCAACTTTAACCGTACCCGCGATATCAAGTGGCGCGAGGTCGATATGATCATCTGGCTGGATTACGGGTTCTGGCGCGTTTTCCGCCAATCTCTCTGCCGCGCAATTGTGCGCATCATTAGCCGCAAAGAACTTTGGCCCGGTACGGGCAATCGCGAATCGTTTCGCAAGACCTTTATGAGCCGAGACTCGATTCTCTGGTGGATGCTGACCAGTTGGCGCTCCAACCAGCGGCGCTATCTTGCCGATTTGATTGACACCCGTTATCGCCATATTCGTATCGTGCGCCTTACTCACCCTCGCGAGGCCGATGCGCTTGTTAAGCACTTGGCACAAAGCCGCACTGGCGTTAACACACCCAGTACATGAAGCTTGGTGCAGAGCACAAGTTTACACACAGCGTCATTTGGAATGAGGTAATAAACGAAGTAGGGTAATTGGCTGAGCATTCACTAAAAGGAACGTTTATGAGCCATTCTTCGTTATTTACTGCCGTGTCATTAGGTCTTTTCGCTGGTGTTACCGCCTCTGCTGCATTAGCAGAAACGTCTCCGCTGGAGCAACAGCTAAAGGATCTAGATTCGTTTCAGGTGATTGCCCATCGCGGCGCCAGCGGCCACGCTCCCGAAAGCAGCATGGCCGCACTCGAGCTGGCCCATGAATGGGGAGCAAACTATCTGGAACTGGATATCCAGATGACCTCTGACGGTGAGTTGGTCGCCTTTCATGACGACACTCTTGAGCGCACCAGCAATGGCGAAGGCCATATCAACGACTATACGCTTGCCGAACTTAAAGACCTGGATACGGGGTCATGGTTTAACGACGCCTATCCTGATCAGGTGGATGACGCTTTCGTCGGCGCCGAGATATTAACGCTTGAAGAGATCTTTAACCGCTTTGGTCAGGATGCCCGCTACTACCTGGAAACCAAGTCACCCCAGTTGAACCCGGGCGTTGAAGCGGCGCTTGTTAAGCGCTTGGAAGCGTTTGATATGATCGACACTGGGCGCGTGCTGATTCAGTCGTTTGCGCAGGAGAGCCTGCTGACAATTCATGAGCTTAACGACAAGATTCCGCTGATTCAACTGGTGTGGTATTACCCAAGCGAAGAAGACGACGAACGCCTGGTTGAGTGGACAGGCGTGATACCGGGGCCGCAGGAAATCACCGATGAGGATTTTCAGGCAGTCGCTGAATATGCGGTAGGCATGGGCACCAACTTTACCTATAGAGGTGAAGAAGTCATCGATGCTGCGTTTATTCTAAAGGCTCAGGCGAACGGCCTGCCGGTACATATCTACACTATTAACGAAACCGATGAGATGCAGCATTTATTGGATTGGGGCGTGAGCGGTTTGTTTACCGACTATCCGGATCGGCTAATCAAGCTAACCGAATAACGCCACTTCACGCTCACTTCCGCCTACCGTAGATCAAGCTGCTCAACGACCTGCTCTACCCTGCTTCGCTGGTTGTCCTGCAAAGTGTTGAGCGGCAGCGGCAAACAGGGTGTGCTGACCTTGCCCAGTATTTCCGCTACGGTGGCGATAACCCGCAAGCTTCCCCCGTATTCACGGTATAAAGCCCAGAAGGGTTCAAGCTGATCAGATAGACGCTGAACCATTTGAGCGTCGCCCGCTTGGGCGGCACGCGTTATCGCCAGCGCCGTTTCAGGAAATAACCCGCCCAATACGGAATACCAGCTGTCACACCCAGCGATTAGGCCGGTGGATGCGACGGCGTCACCGCTTATTCCCAAGGTAACATCCTCTGGAATCAAGGCACGCAAACGTGCAATCCGCTCGCGGGCAGCATTGATATCCGTACTGACCGGGGGGATCTTGATTGAGCGTACTTGAGGCAAATGGGCAATACGGCCATGTAGCTCGTCGCTGAACGTAAAGTGGGTCGTGCCCGGATTATCGTAAACACACAGCGGTACGCTTAATGAACGGCAAACCGTTTCATAGTGGCTAAACACTTCGTCATCGGTCAGCTTTTGATAAGAAACCGGCGCCAGCAATATGCCGCTAGCACCCGCTTTCTGAGCGTCTTCGGCCAGCGCCAGTACGTCTCGCGTGCGCAATGCGCCAATGCCAATAATTACCGGCACGTTACCTGCGCTGTTTACCGCCAACTGAGTAACGCGAGTCCGCTCCTCTCGGGAGAGATAAGCATAGCTACCGGTTGAGCCCAACACGCCGATAGAGTCCACCTGCGCCTTGGCCAAGCGTTCCACTAAATTGGAAAACTCGCCCTCACGAATCCCCTGCTCGTTCATGGGCGTTAATGGAAATGCGCTTAGGCCGGTAAACATGGATAGCTATCCTTTTTATTAAAAGAGGGGGCCGGGTAGGCAGGCTCCGCTACCCTGGTTTGAAACGATGGCGCGGGCTTCCCGCCACCGACAGGCGTACCGCAAATAGGCCGCCAGCGTCAGGGTAGCGCTCAAGCTCATCCGCGCGCATGCCAAATCGCGCAGAGGTAATGAAAAGCGTCTTCATATCGACACCACCAAAGCAGCAGCTGGTGGGCCTAGGCACGGGAACCGAGAGCTGCTCGGTTAGTTCACCATAAGCGTTATAGCGCAGCAAGCAAGCGCCATTGAATTGGCACACCCAGATACCGCCTTCCACATCCATGGCTAGCCCATCAGGCCTTCCCAAGTGGGCAGGGGTCTCTGTGAACATAGTTATATTGCTTAGGGTACCGGCGGCCAGCGAATAGTCCGCTTGTAAGATCTGTCGTGCTACCGAGTCTACAAAGTAGAGGCAATTACCCTCATGATTCCACACCAAGCCGTTAGGTAATCCCATGCGGCCATATAACAGCGTAGGTGCTAGCTGGGTGTCAAAGCTGAAAAGTTGCCCACTCTCAGGGCGATGGCTTTCATCCATCAAACCCGTAACGAAACGACCTCTGGGGTCGCAGGCGCCGTCGTTGAAGCGGTAATGCGGCTCTGCGCTGATCGCAGCAGACATTTGTACGATCTGCCGCGTTTTCAGATCAAACACCGTTACCCGCGCACCTTCGGCGAATATTAAATTGCCCGCCTGGGTGAGCGCCAGCGCGCCGATGGTGTGGTGCGATTCATACAGCGTATAAGGCACTGCGTTACCCTGGAGTGCGTGTATCTTGCCATCGGTGATATCGACAAAGTAGAGCGTGCCGGTGCGCTCATCCCAAACGGGGCTTTCACCAAGCTCGGTCTTGACGCTTGCCCACTTGGCTATCGCATTAGCGCACATGGCCGTGTTCCTTGATGACTTCCCACTGAGCGGCCATCTCGTCAACGCTTGCCGCATAAATACGATTTAAATCGCGCGGGTAGTCGATGCCAGGATTCTCCTCGAAACGAGTGGCGCTAAACTGGCCGTTGCTGGCACGCAAGATATAGCCGCTCTCATTGCATAAGTAGCTTGCCAAGTACATCGTCCCCGGCGTCACCCACTCCGGTTTGAGATCCGAGGGCGTGCCGGTTTCGCCCCACATGCGCGTTCTGGCCACAGGCGATACCGCGTTTACCCGAATGCCGTGTTCATACCCTTCCAGCGCCAAGGCATTCATAAGGCCAATCTGAGCCATCTTGCCGGCCGCATAAGCCGCAAGCCCCTTCTGACCGTAGCAGGCATACATGGCACGGTCAGAGGTAGTCAACACGATGCGCGGTGCTGTCGAGGACTTAAGGTGCGGCCAGGCATACTTGGCAAGCCACATCGGCGCCCAGACGTTCACTGCCAATGAGCGCTCAAGGAAATCCGCCTGGGCATCATCGATGGCCTGGTAGCCGACCCAGCCCGCGTTATGGATGATGATATCCAGCCCTTGAAACTCAGAGATGGCGCGTACGATCAGCGCGTGGCACTCGGACTCATCTTCCAGATCTCCGCTGTGCGCGATAGCCCGATGTCCCCGCTCTCTCAGCGCTGCCGCCGCTTTATCGCTAATGCTGCTATCCATGCCGACCCCATCCCGGTCGGCACCGCTGTCGCTGATCACGATATTCGCGCCTGCTTCGGCAAGCGCAACGGCGTAGGTCCAGCCAAGCCCTCTGGCGCCGCCAGTAATTAGGGCTGTTCGATTCTTGAATAACATTCGCTGTTTCCTTTCTGTCTGGATAAACAAGTGTTATTCAAGGTACGCATTTAATTCTTTTTATCTAATATTAATGAGCGACAAGTTTGATATGCACAGCGTATTACTGAAATAATTTTTAATGGTTTAAAGTATTTAAAGCGCCCTATCGATTCATCCACCGAGGCCACCTATGGTCGAAACCCGCTTGCTCAAGCAGTTCATTGCCGTAGCGGAAGAGCTGCACTTTCACCGCGCCGCTGCTCGGCTCAACATGGCTCAGCCGCCCTTAAGCCAAGCCATCGCCCGGCTTGAAGACCGCCTCGGCTTTCAACTCTTTATCCGTAGCAAGCGCGAAGTAGCATTAACTCTCGCCGGTAGCGCTTTTTTAGAAACGGCCTACACCACGCTTAACCATTTGGAAACAGGTATTCAGCGGGCACGTGATGTGGCTGGTGGCGTTGCAGGGCGACTGACGGTGACTACCGTATCTTTGGCGTATTACGAACCGGTATTGGATGCGCTGCGCCAGTTCCGAAAAAGTTTGCCGAACGTTGAGCTAGTGATCCAGGAGATGCCTTCTTCGCACCAGGTTAAAGCGCTGATGACTGGCAATTCGGACGTAGCGTTTATGCGCCACATGCCCATTCCAAACTCCATTCGCTCAAGAAAGGTGCTTGAAGAGAGTATCTTGTTGGCACTCCCCATTGATCACCCAAGCGTTAACAAGAGGTCGTTGGATTTAAGCGATTTTGCTCAGGAGGATTTCGTCTTTACACCCCAGGCACTGGGGCCCGGGTATTATCATCAGCTTATGGCGCTATGCGAAACGGCAGGCTTTTACCCGAGGATCAAGCAGGAGGCCGCTCAGTTGCATACCCTGGTCGGCCTTGTAGCTAGCGGATTCGGCATTGCGCTATTACCGGAGTGCATGGCAAATGCCGTATTAAATCATAAAGTCGCTTTTTGTCCGCTGCGCCCGATTGGCGATGATTCAAACGCGGTGCTTGGCTTATATATGAACTGGCACCATGACAACGCATCGCCCTTGCTTACCAAGTTTATTGGCATGATAGAAACCCATAGTGAACGGCATTCGGCCCAAGCCTGCCAACTGGATTGGACCGATAGCACTTAATCAAGCTTATGGATGACCATTGCCACCGCCAGCGCCATAAATATTACCCGTGGTAAAGCTGGACTCTTGCGAGGCCAAGAGCACGTAGGCACCGGCGAGCTCTGCCGGCTGGCCTGGGCGCCCCAGAGGACCGTCTTCACCGAAGCTTTGTACGGCTTCTTGCGGCTGGCCACCGCTGGGCTGAAGCGGGGTCCAGAACGGGCCGGGGGCCACGCCATTAACGCGAATGCCCTGCTCGGCAAGCTGCTTGGCCAGCGCCTTGGTAAACGCAATGATCGCCGCTTTGGTCATTGAGTAATCCAGCAGGATTTTAGGCGGATCGTAGGCCACCACCGAGGTGGTGTTGATAATCGCAGCACCTGCTTCCAGATGAGGCATCGCCGCCTGGGTTATCCAGTACATGGCGTAAAGATTGGTTTTCATTGTGGCATCGAAGTCATCATGGCTAAGCTCTGTGATCGAGGGCTTCCACTGCTGACGGGCGGCGTTATTAACCAGGATATCTAATCCACCCAGTTGCTGTACTGCCGTCTCGACCAGCTCACTACAAAATGCTTCATCACGGATATCACCGGGGATGGCAACCGCAGTGCGCCCTTCGGCCTCAATTAACTCAATCACTTCCCGGGCATCAGATTCCTCTTCAGGCAGGTAGTTGATTGCTACATCAGCACCCTCGCGTGCATAAGCAATGGCGGCTGCCCGGCCGATACCGGAATCCCCACCCGTGATTAGGGCCTTGCGGCCTTCCAGACGCCCGCTGCCACGGTAGCTCTCCTCACCGTGGTCAGGCCGTGGGTCCATTTCACTGGCAAGCCCCGGCCACTCCTGCGGCTGTTCAGAAAACGGCGGTGCGGGATATTGACTGGTCGGGTCCTGCTTTTGTGGCATAGAGCCTCCTGTAGAGCTTGCGCCAGCCGCACCAGTGCTGGCAGTGGGCTGTGAAGTGGATGATTGAGCGAAAGCGGGTGCGGCAATAGCGGCGGCCATACCGGTCGCTAAACCACCCACTACCTGGCGGCGTGAAGGATCGAACGAGTTGATCGGTTTCACCATAACCTCCTTGTCATTAGCCGTACTGGGATTCAACGTTTACCGATCTAGCGTAGCAGCCAGTACCCAGAACTAAATCAAAGCTCGCCTGACTTTATGATTCATTAAGAAGATTACCGACCGTTCAAAATGGGCAGTCAACGCCCATAAAGCGCAATTTTGTACAAGCTGAGGCAAGTCGCAAGCGTTAAACTAGCGCCATATCATTTTGATAAGGGGGCTTAGCAATGGGGCAATCGTCAAGCCGCTTTCAGTTCACTAAAAGTCAGCACATACCCACACTGAAAGTGCTACAGGCAGCGATGTTCGATTTTCGCTATGACCCTCACGCGCATGAAGAGTACGCCTTTGGGGTGACGCTTTCTGGGCGTCAGGACTTTTTCAGCGGTGGGCAATATCACCGCAGCCCGCCAGGCAACGTGATCATCTTTAACCCGGACGACGTTCATGACGGCCAACCAGGCGGTGACCGTACGCTTGATTACGTCATGCTGTATGTTCACCCCGACCAGGTGAAAGCCCTATTTGAAGGCGCCTTGGGTCAGGAAACGGCGTTTCACTTTCGATTCGACAGCACATTAGTGCAGGACACCACGCTACGCGAGCGGATAACAAGCGCGGCTCAGCTTATTACCACGACAACCGGCAGTCAGATTGATCAGGAAAATTCCCTCTACCAAGTCGTTGAGCGGATCACCCAGCTAGGCGGCGCCTACCAGCCAGGGCATACCTCTACCCGGCCTGATGCGCTACTCGGCTTGGCCAAGGAGTATATTCACGCGCACTTGGATACCGACCTATCGCTTGAAGCGATTAGCCAGGCCGCGCATCTTTCCAAGTTTCATTTCCTGCGGCTTTTCCGTCAGCAGTTAGGCATCACGCCCTACCAGTACGTAATCAACTGCCGGGTTAATGCGGCGTGTAGTGCACTTGAGCAAGGCGCTTCGCTTAGCGAGGTAACGTTTCGCTACGGCTTTACCGACCTTAGCCATTTCAACCGACGCTTTAAGCGCATATACGGCGTAACGCCCTACCAATATCAGCGCCATCTTATCTGCTGAATAGAGAGATCTTTATGTTAGCCATTATTGCTTACGCCTTAGGCGTAATGTATTCGCCTGGGCCGGTGAATTTTCTAGGGCTGAATGCCGGTATGAACGGGCAGACAAAAACCTCGCTAGGCTACTGTATGGGCGTAGGCACGGCGATGCTGCTACTGTTTTTACTCTTTGGCTGGGCCGGTGCCGCCTGGATCAACGGCCAGCTACTGATAGCGGTGAGCGTTATCGGCTGTGCCTATATTATTTACTTGGCGATACACATCGCTAAAGCGCGCGTGGATCTCGATTCAATCACCCAGCCACCGCTGACGTTACGCTATCGCGATGGACTGGTGCTACAGCTGCTAAACCCTAAAGGCATTGTGGCAACTTTACCCATCGCCACCCTGCAGTTTCCGGCTGCCGGTATTCAAGGGATCAGTTTAGTGGCTTGGTCGCTGGGATTAGCATTACTTGCCGCAGGAGCCCCCGGAAGCTACATATGGGTTGGCAGCTTAGTGGGTGGCCGGATAAAAAACCCTGCCTTTTTCAGGCGCTTTAATCAGTTGATGGCGTTGCTGCTGGTGGGCGTTGCTTTGTCTATTGGCTATGAGCATGTTTGGGTGCCTTTAGTAAGCACGTAGCATGATCGTTATACTTACTTTTTCTGACCATGGGGCGAGTAAATAGGCAGCTAGAGCCACCACTAATGGCAAGAATTACAGGTCGTAGGCTGTTAATACGAACGCAGGCCCGAATAGCCTCAACGACCAAAGGGGTTATCAGAGTTATAAAATTGACCAACCCTTTTTTTGGGGTTACAGTAACTCCAGGATTAAAATAAAGGGGCAGGAGGTGAATAGCAGAGAGCTGATTAAAGAACTGGAAACGGGTGGCTGGGAACTTGTCAGAGTAAAAGGCAGCCATCACCATTTCAGGCACCCAACCAAGCCCGGCACAGTGACCGTGCCACACCCCAAAAAGGATTTAAAAATCGGGCTGGTTAAAGGAATCAGAAAAAGCGCTGGCCTTGAATAAGGTTGGCCACTGCTGCCCCTACTAACGGAGGTCAACGCATGTTGTTTCCCATTGCCATTGAACGTGGCGACAATGATCACGCCTATGGCGTGACAGTACCCGATTTGCCCGGCTGCCACTCAGCAGGCGACAGCTTTGAAGAGGCGATGATTAACGCTAAGGAAGCTATCGAAGGCTGGTTGGAAGTGGCCGTGGAATACGGCGACCCCATTCCCGAAGCCACATCCATCGAACACCATATGGATAACCCTGATTTTGAGGGCTGGATTTGGGCTGTGGTGGATATTGATCTAACCCCTTACCTCGGTAAAAGTCACAAAATAAACGTCACTCTTCCCGACCTACTGCTCAAGCAGATTGATGACTTTGTGGCCGGCCACCCTGGGGATAAAACGCGAAGTGGCTTTCTCGCACGCGTCGCTATGGCGGAACTGACCAGAGCACGTAAGGGCGCATAATCCCTATTGCACACACTCGGCCATCCGATGTGCCGAGTGTTTATAGTGCCCATATCCTGCGTAAGGGTACTGAAGCGACGGTAAGACAAACATTGGTGTGGGTTGGATACATAGCTCGAAGTATCTGATGCTGCTTTTTTGTGCCTGCAGTTTTCAAAGGGCTGTTCTAGTCTATAAATAGAAAGAGCCAATTTGGCTTGTTCAAAGCAAACATCAGGCAAGCATAGGAGTAAAGCGATGAACCATGGATCGGATGAACAGCGTAACAAGGGCGAAGAAGCTCAAAAAGCTAAACAGACGATTGATAAAGACACGCCTCATGATGCCGATGCTCAGCAAAAAGCGTCACAGCATGAAGAGCCACGCCCTTATCGACCAGATGCCAACGTTGATAACCAGAAAAACGAAGAATCCCGTTCAGAGCCTGGCCACAATACATCTGGCAAAGCAGCGCCCATTCCAGGCGCTCAAGTAGTCAAGGAAAAGCGCGCTCATAAAGACAATATTGATCAGAAGTCTGATGAAGCCGACCCTAAAGGGAGCGAGTAGTTTAGGCCTGCAATCTTAACGGCTCCAACATTATGCAAGGAACCCCGTAAATTGCACTGCACCCAAAAGTTAGATACTCATCCAGCGATCAGGGTGCAGTTCATTAAAAAGCGGGCATATCATGATGCGGGTTACCTGCCTTACGACGCTTTAGCATGCAACGAAATACCAAGGGCTTTCGTCACCGTCATGATCGTTGCAAAGCTCGGGTTCCCATCAGCGGAAAGCGCTTTGTACAACCCCTCACGGGTCAACCCAGTATCACGTGCTAGTTGTGACATACCACGGGCGCGCGCGATATCCCCAAGCGCGGCAGCTACCAGCGCGGGATCGTCTTCCTCAAAGCAAGCCTCCAAGTATAGCGCCATATCCTCTTCAGTTTTTAGATGGTCAACGACATCCCATTTACGCAGTGTGCTCATGGCGCCTCCTTCAAATCGCGTGCTAATTGCTTCGCGATATCAATATCTTTTGCCTGAGTGGATTTATCACCACCTGCCAGCAAGATCACCAGCTCATACCCCTGCTGGACAAAATACACTCGGTAGCCAGGCCCGTATTGAATCCTGAGTTCTGATACCCCTTCACCAACAGGTTCACAATCCCCGAAGTTCCCCAACTCAACGCGGCGCACTCTGGCCAAAATCTTTGCCTTGGCTCTGCTATCTCGCAACTTCACGAACCAAGTCGAGTAGGTCTCGGTGACGGTAATCATTTTCATAATCAAAATGTAAACCACAGTTAACACTAAAGCAAGTAGTCTCTTCGGTGCCACCGGGCTCGTTATTCAGCAATATGGTGTTGATACTCTTACTTAGCGTTTACTCAACTATAGTGGGGCTACGGCACAGTATTTGCCGTCCTTCTCGCCAACACACAAAAGCAATGGAGAGATGTTATGCCCTCCACTAAGCATCAGGCCGTCGCTAGCCTATGCCTAATGGCTGCATTAGGTGCTGGAATAGCTCACGCACAAGACCAAGATGAAAACACCATCCCTCGGCTAGAAAGCACAACCTGTGCAACCCAAGCGCTAAAAGACCTCAATGCCAGTTGCTACACCTTCTACGGTCAGGAAAACTGGAACAATCCAAACGGGAGAACAATTGAGCTTCCTATAGGCGTTATCGATCCGGAAACTGAAAATGATGCCGATGCGGAAAGCGACCCCGTGGTCTTTTTTCCAGGCGGCCCAGGATACTCCATCCTCGGCAATGCTGATTACATTGAGCAACTGCGTAAGGATATTGGCAACCGCTCGCTAGTGGTGTTTGATCCTCGAGGCTTTAAACATGCCACCCCATCATTGGAGTGTCCTGGCTACGCGGGCGTGTCCCCCTACCACAACATTATCCACACCCCCGCTTTAACGGCTTCACTCGACCCTATGGAGCGGATGCAACACATCACTGACGAAGTCGCTGCTTGCTATCAAAAGCTTGAAGATGAAGCCGTTGAAATTGCCCAATATACGGAAAGCTCAACCTCACGCGATCTTGATGAGATTCGTAACCTGCTTGATTACGATAACGTGAATATTTTCGGCTCCTCTACAGGGAGTGGCACTGCGCTTTCTTATGTTCGTTATTATCCCGACAGTGTGAGAGCCGCCATTCTTGGTTGGCCCTGGTACACCAGCCTTCGCAATAGAGCGCCCTTGGATGAGTTTTACACCTTAAAACGTCGATTTACAGACGTTCTAGCCATGTGCGTTGAAGACAGCGAAGCTTGCCGAGAACAAGTCCCTGCATGGTTTTTAGCCATTGATAGAACGCGCCGCGCGCTGGACGACAAGCCCTATATTGCCCAAGTAGAATCAGAGGACGAACAGAAAACACTATACTTTGATGGTGCCGCCTTCCTCGACACGCTCTACCTGATGCTACCGCAATATTATGCTGAACTGCCTCGCATTGTTTCCCAGGTAACGGAGGGTGATTACTCGTCGCTGCATGACTTCTTCATGATTGACGATTACACCCCAGTGACTGAAGCACCTAACTATGCCATGGGCGCGTTCCTGGCTCAGGCCTGTAACGACATGGGAACCAATCGGCCCACGCCACAAGACTCATTAGCTGCGGTACAGCGCGAACCCGCCATTATTGGTTTTGAACCTATCTGGCTCTGTGCTTGGTGGGGCGGAGATGGTGACGTGCCACCCGAGCATAACGACATCGTAACGACAGAGACACCAGCCCTGGCGATCCATGGCCAGATGGACCCTTGTTGCGGTACTCGCTGGAGCGATGAGCTTACCGGCACCATGCCCAATCTCAAGGCTATCGAGATGCAGGCGCTGGGGCATAGCCCGGTCAATGAGTGTCGCTCCGCCGTAATTAAAGAATTTCTGGATGACCCACTGGCGCAGGTAGATACCAGCTGCCAAAACGAAGTGCCGCTTGCTGAATGGCAATTGGAGTAGTAAGCACGCTTTACCTTAAGTTGGCAAAATTCAGACCTGTGCTAACTCATAGTTACGCCAAAAGCCCGCAACCAGGCGGGCTTTTGCTTATGGATTCAAGAACAAGCGCCCTGACTAGAGGTAGAGGCAGTGACTTGGTACCTCAGCATAAAAGCCATTTTCAAATTTAAGTAGTGGTTTAGAAAGGTGAAGGGAGACCATACGGCTTTTTTCAATAAAACATAAAAATAACAAATATTTAAAACCCACTAACAGCTAAAAAAGTAAAGATACAATCCTAGCGGATTTTTTGTTAATAGGCATGGTGCTGGGCTTAGCCTGTCAATAACCTGTGGATGAAAAAATACCATATATGCTTGAATTGATTTTCCCATAGCCTATATATAGTATGCGTCGCGTCAGGCTAAGTTGATTAAGTTTAGGCTGACAAACGAAAAAAGCCCCAGTCGTGGGGACTAGGGCCTTTCGTAAGTATCAGGCGTTAGCGCGCCTTCAACATTTGGTAAAGGAGATTATCTGATGGAGAAAATTAACACATCTCGTGTAATTTTCAACATTAAGTTGAATAAATGGTTGACGATTAAGCCGGTCTACAATCCGTATATCGGGAGGTTAACACGATGAAAAGTATTGAAATCGTGTTGTATTTCTTTGACCTTACAATGAAGTTAACAGAGCTGACGTTAACGTTGTGGCCAAACTGGCCTACGTTGCTCTGATCAAATCAAGCCCGCTTCGGCGGGCTTTTGTGTCTGCTCACCGAAAACGCTGCACCTGCTCAATAGTGGCGCGCTTGCTCCGCCCTGCTCCATCGGCAAATTCATGTAGGTAACGTTCAATGGCATCGTGTAAAGTAACTCCCTTCCATTTAGCAGTCAGTACGCCACCAGGCGCGGCCAACTCCAGTTCCCGACGCTTCGCCCACTCAACGGCCATCGCTTTTTTAGGGAATGTTTTTGACTCTGAGTAGTCTGGTTGACCATTACGGGCAATGCGGATCTGCACCATATATGAGAAACTGCCGTCCTTTTTCCGGCGCTTCCGAATCGTTGCCATTTTTGCCACTCAGATGTACCAAATCAAAAGCGGCTCAAGTACCAAATATGTACCAACGAACCATGTAAAACGTCGCACAACCACTGTAAATATGAACAGTCATGAATGATAACACAACCCAGCAAACCCGCATGAAGTCTGGCACCGCCCGCCCTGAGCTGGATAGAACTTTCTCCGTCGCCCCCATGATGGACTGGACCACCCGGGACTACCGGGCGTTTGCGCGTACGTTAACCAAGCGGGCGCTGCTGTATACCGAGATGGTGACTACCGGGGCCGTTCTGCACGGCTCGCCGCGTGAGCGTTTTTTGGGTTACAGCGACGTGGAGCATCCGATCGCCCTGCAGCTGGGTGGTAGTGATTCAGGGGAGCTTGCCGAGTGCGCGGCGATTGCCGAGGCATGGGGCTATGACGAGGTCAATCTGAACGTGGGCTGCCCAAGTGATCGGGTACAGAACAACATGATTGGCGCCTGCCTGATGGGCTATCCAGAAAAAGTCGCCGATGCTGTGCGCGCTATGCAGGCCGCGGTGTCAATTCCGGTCACGGTGAAGTGTCGTATCGGGATTGATGACCAGGATGAAGATGCCGACCTGGCGCGCTTTATCGATATAGTCGCGGACGCCGGTTGTGAGACATTTACCGTGCATGCGCGCAAAGCGTGGCTTAAAGGTTTATCACCTAAAGAAAACCGCGATGTGCCGCCGCTTAACTACCCGCGCGTGCATCGTTTAAAGCAGGACCGCCCTGAGCTGCATATTGGCATCAACGGTGGGATTAAAACGCTTGAAGAGTGTCAGGCGCAGCTTGAACACGTAGATAGCGTGATGATTGGTCGTGAAGCCTACCAAAATCCCTGGTTACTCGCAGAGGTCGATGCGCTGCTTTACGGTAAGCCGGGGCCTATCGCTAGCCGTGTTGAGGCGGCCCAGGCGTTTCGCCCGTATATTCAGCAGCGGTTGGATGAAGGCGCAAAGCTTAACCATATTACCCGTCATCTGTTGGGGCTTTTTCAAGGCTGCCCCGGCGGCCGGCGTTTTCGGCGTCTGCTATCGGAACACGCGCATAAAGAAGGCGCCGGGTTACGTTTGTTTGATGATGCTGTTGGGCTGGTTAGCGAGCTTTCTCAAGAACAGTCTCAAGAGCAGGCACAAGAACGCGAACAGCCCGCTACGACTTAACGTAGCGGGCTGTGGTGGGCGGTAATTAATCTACGTTTGCTGGTTAGTTGCCGCGCACGCCTTTCTCGATACGCTCACCGACTTCCTGATCGATATTGCGCCAATATTCAAAAGCGCGCTCTAGAACCGGCTCAGTAACGCCATCCGAAAGGTGGCCAACTACGTTGGATACCAAGCGATCACGCGCAGCGTCGTCCATTACTTCACGCACCAACGTATGCGGCTGGCTCCAGTCATCATCGTCTTTACGCAAGGTATAGGCGGTACGCACAAACTCACCGCTTGTCGCCCATACGGCATCTTCCGGGAAGCGCTCGCCATCGGCTTTGGGGCCACCTTTGCTGTTCGGCGCATACACAGGGTCCGTTGCGTTATGCATTCGCATCGCCCCGCCCTGGGTATAGCTATTGACCGGACACTTGGGCGTATTGACCGGAATATGCTTGTAGTTCACCCCCAGGCGAGCCCGGTGGGCATCGGCATAGGAGATTGAACGCGCTAGCAGCATCTTGTCGGGTGAAAGCCCGGTGCCAGGCACCATATTGTTAGGCTCGAAGGCAGCCTGATTGATTTGGCTATGGAAGTCGGTAGGGTTTTCATTAAGGGTCAGCTTACCCACTTCCATCAGCGGATAGTCATCGTGGGGCCACACTTTGGTAAGATCAAAGGGATTATAGCGATACGTTTTAGCATCCTCGAAGGGCATGATCTGCATCTGCAGTGTCCAGGTGGGATACTCGCCGCGCTTGATGGCTTCAAACAGGTCACGACGGTGGTAATCCGCATCGTTACCGGCCATCTGGTCGGCCTGTTCCTGGGTCATGCACTTGATGCCCTGGTCGGTTTTGAAGTGGTACTTCACCCAGAACCGCTCACCCTCATCATTCACCCACATATAGGTATGGCTGGAGTAACCGTTCATGTGCCGCCACGTAGCGGGCACGCCACGATCGCCCATTAGCCACGCCACCTGGTGGGCAGACTCAGGCACCAGCGTCCAGAAATCCCACTGCATATCGTGATCACGCAGGCCGTTATCCGCCCGGCGCTTTTGCGAATGGATAAAGTGCTGGAACTTCATCGGGTCACGGACAAAGAACACGGGGGTGTTGTTACCCACCAGGTCGAAGTTGCCTTCTTCGGTATAGAACTTTATCGCAAAGCCGCGCGGATCGCGCCAGGTATCCGGGCTACCGCTTTCCCCGGCAACGGTTGAGAAGCGAATCAGTAAATCGGTTTTAGTGCCTTTTTTCAGAAATTTGGCTTTGGTGTACTTACTGACATCATGAGTGACTTCAAAATGGCCGAAGGCGCCGCTACCCTTGGCGTGAGGCTGACGATCAGGAATCATCTCCCGGTTGAACGCCGCCATTTGCTCCATCAGAAAATGATCGTGTAGAACGATGGGTCCATCGGGTCCTACTGAAAGCGAATGCTCATCGCTTGAAACCGGAATACCGGCACCTGTCGTCGTATGTTTAGGATTACCGCTCGTCATTACCTTTCCTCCATGTCACGGCTGGCACGGCGCCTGGGCGCCGTTTTTTATAAAATCTATGTTTTTAATAAATTTTATGTACTGAGCAGTCGTTGTTATTTTTAATTTAAGCTAATAAGACTCACCAAAGGTATAGTCAAGCGTGGAGGATTACGCCATTTATCTGACTGAATTGCTTATTTATTGAGCCGATAGGCTTTTTATATGACGCGATTAATACAGCGCGTCGGGCAAAGGCGTAAGACTTGAGTGAAAGCTTTCAATCGCGGTTTCCGCCTCTTCAATCTCATCAAACCGGGCAATGTGATAAAGCGCTTCGCCTTCATTGGCAAGCGGCAAACGACTCATGCCGATCACAATGCCATCAGCCATCGATTTAACTTCATCTTCCTGATTGCCAAACGGATCGGCGACTTTTCCCAGCACCTCGCCTTTAGCCACCCGGGCGCCCAAACGCACCTGGGGCCTTAAAATGCCGTCGATAGGCGCGCGCGCCCAGCTAGATCCATTGGCAAGCTCTGCTGGCGCCGTCGAGCGCCGACGCTGTTCACCGGTTAGCATATCTAAGCGGCGCATCACACGTAGTACGCCCCGCACGCCCGGGGCGATGGCCCACTCGTCAAACCGTAGCGCTTCGCCCGCTTCATAGGTAAGCACAGGAATACCGCGTCCTTGCGCATAGTGGCGCAGGCTCCCTTCACGCAGCTCGGCATTGAGTATCACCGGTGCGCCAAAGGCATCCGCCATGCGCTCGGTTTCACTACCTGGGCTTAGCTGCGCGCGAATTTGCGGCAAGTTGGTCCGGTGGATAGCGCCGGTGTGCAGGTCGATAATATGCGTGGCCTTATCCACGATCTGCTCGCGAAACAGCGCGGCAATTCGCCCCCCCAGGGAGCCTGTCTCACTCCCAGGAAAACAGCGGTTAAGGTCACGCCGGTCTGGCAGATAGCGGGTCTGCTGCAAAAAACCAAACACGTTGACTACGGGCACGGCTATTAACGTGCCGCGCAGGCTTTTGATAGCTTTTGAGCGCAGCAGGCGACGGACGATTTCCACGCCATTGATTTCATCACCATGAATCCCGCCGCACACCAGCATAACGGGCCCCTCTTTGCGCCCGTGTACGACTTCAACCGTAATATGCAGGGGTGTATGGGTGTAAAGACGCGCAACCGGCACGTCGATTTGTGAACGTTGGCCGGGCTCTACGGTATGCCCAGCGAGTTGAAAAGCTGCTCGCGCCATCTTGAAATTCCTATTACCAGCGGTATTCCCACGCATGCACGATGGCATTCACCAAGTGATGCTATAAGCCTAAACGCCCATTCGCAGGGTTAGCGCCTGTGCGTTATGGAAGGCATACAAAGTTGATAACACATGTAATGCGTTTAATCATCTATCCATACAGTTTTGAATGTAAAAATCGTGGCGTATCAGATAAAATAAGATCATCTTGTGTCATTACTGAGGTTGCGTTTCCATGGCAAGAAAGACCAAAGCGGAAGCGGCTGCTACTCGTGAAGCGCTGCTGGATGCTGCCGAGGAGGTATTTTTTGCAAAGGGTGTCGCACGCACGTCTCTTGAGCAGATTGCTCGGCATGCAGGGTTAACCCGTGGCGCGGTCTACTGGCATTTTAAAAACAAGGGCGACCTGTTCATGGCACTGGTGGAACGCGTACGCATGCCGTTCCAGTCGTTGATGGACGCCGTCAGTAAAGCCGACGAAAAGCTTTCCCCGATGGAGGCCATTCGGCTTGCCTGCCATGCGGGCCTAGCACGTCTTGAGCAACCTTCTCATCAGCGTATCCTGTCGATTTTACTGCATCGCTGCGAATTTTTTAGCGATATCAATCCACTCGCCATGCAGGATGAGATCGGTGAAGAGTGTTTTTCCGAAATGCTGATCGTATTCAAGGAAGCCGAACACCAGCAGCTGCTGCGTGAAGATCTAACCCCTGAAGTCGCGACCCGCATGATGCAGTCGGTACTTGGTGGCCTTTTCCACGACTGGCTGCGCACTCCGCATGCGTTTTCCATACGCCAACGTGGCGGCGAACTGATTGACACCTTGATACGTATCATGCACCGCTAGCCCATGACATTCGCTGCAATGCAGCAATCTACCTATACTGGGATGACTGCAGGCTTTGGAGCATCCCATGGACGCCCTGGAATTTATCCGCGTACGCGAACTAGAAGTTGCCATACGTATTTGGAACCCTAACGCACCGCGCACGCTGGTAGCTTGGCACGGTTTAGCCCGCCACGGTGGCGACTTTAACGCCTTCGCCCGCGCACTGGGTGATGAATGGCGGGTTATTGCTCCCGATACGCCGGGCAGAGGGCTTTCCAGCTGGTCACTTTTTCCCTCCCACGATTATCTTTATAGCCACTACGTTAATGTTGCCATTGCGGTATTGGATCACTTCAAGCTTGAGCAAACCGACTGGCTGGGCACCTCCATGGGCGGCTTGCTAGGCATACAGTTGGCCGCCCACGCTGAGCACAGCAAGCGCATCTCGCGCCTCATACTTAACGATGTTGGGCCTGAGTTAAATAATAATGGGCTGATTGAGCTGGCAAGCTACTTTAGTACTCATCATCGCTTCACTACCTTGAGTGAATTGTATGCTGAGCTAAGAGAGCATTACGCAAGCTTTGGCATTCAGGAAGAAGCGACCTGGCGTGAGCTATTGCTAAGCAGTGCTCGCCGCCTGCCTGATGGCAGTTGGACCCACCATTTCGATCCGCGCATCAACAAGCAGTTTATTCACGATACTCCACGGGATATGTGGAAGGATTGGGCAGCTATTCGCTGCCCGGTCATGGTCATTCGTGGCGAGCACTCGACACTGCTGGATGCAGCCACTTTGCCACGCATGTCAAAAGATCAGCCTGAGCTGGTAACGCTGACCGCGCCCGGCTGCGGGCATGCGCCAATGTTAGACCGCTTAGAACAAGTGGCCCCCATTCGTCAGTTCCTTCAGCAGCCGCTACCCGCCCACTCAATATCTTCTCGACCATCCAGCACTACCGCCAATGACGCGTTACCCATAGGACGATGGCTAACAAGGCAGTGGCGGCGCTGGTTCAAGTAATGTGTAGCGTTAGGTCGAATATCCTGCGTCATGACCTTTATGGTTAAGGCGCAGTTTATTCAACCGTACCCGGGTATCCAGATATGTTTGCTCGGTGACACTGCGATAAGCGCTTTCATCGGCCAGGTATTTCACCAGTACACGGCGCTCGCCCTCTTGAGGGCAGTCGCCCTGCTTACAGTGTAGCCTTACGCGGCTATTCGGTTCATTTTCAATGACCGCGGTAGCAAATTCATTGCCTTCACGTTCAGATACCACCACCGTGGCACCTAACAGGCAGCGCCGTGTGAACGGCTTATAGCGATGCAAATTACGCTGCAGCATATGACACATCATGGCGGCGATGGGTGAGGCAATCGCAAACACTATCCATAAGACAAGTACACCCACCGGCACTCGCAGCATACCCAACGACAGCCAGCGTAATGCTAAAAGCTCAATGACTAATGAAAGCGCTCCCGCCACGACGATTAGAAACGTTAGGGCCAGCGTGGCTGGCACACCCGCAAACCCTAACGATACCAATGTGCTGGCCATATGGTCGTCGCGCAGGCTGTCACGCTCAAACAGCTCAAGCGGGGCGATTCGCACCAGCACTAATAACCAATAAAGCCCGACTAGAGCAAGCAGGAAAGTAAACACTATAGTGGGAAACTGCAGTGCAGCAGAAACAAACGGTTGCATGGCGTGTCCTCCTCCAGGCATATCGCCCGGTGTTGTTTTCGCTTGCGATGATTTTATTAGTTCAAGCTGAAAACGATTTACCTCTTTTAGGGTAGTCTAAACTATCCTTTTCTGCCGCTGAGTGTCTTGACGCGGGTCACCCCAACCTAAAAAAACGGGTGCTGCCCGAAGGCAACACCCGCTCATTAACCACTTAGCGTTTTAATCAAGCATCACTGTTGGTCGTGCTCCAGCGCTGGCTTTTGATTATCACGATTAGGGTGGCGTTTGCGATACAGCCAATCAGATACAGTGGCAATCATGGCGTAGAAACTGGGGATAAACAGACTGCCCAGAATCGCAACCGATGCCATGCCCACAGCAACCGTGGTGCCGATATGGTGGCTGCTGACGTCACTTGCGCCGGTAGCCAATGCCAGCGGTAAGGTACCGAAGATAAACGCAAGCGATGTCATAACGATCGGCCGGAAGCGTAGCTCCGCCGCGGTAATCGCTGCCTCACGAATCGACTTGCCCTGCTCTTTACGCTGCAGCTCGGCAAACTCCACAATCAAAATGGCGTTCTTCGCTGCTAGCCCCACGACCACCAGCATACCGATCTGGACATACACACTGGTATCAAGTCCGCGTAACGCAATACCCCCGATGCCGCCCAAGAAGGCAAACGGTGTGGCGGTCAGTACCGCCAGCGGCAGCGACCAGCTTTCGTACTGAGCAGCCAGGATCAGGAAGACCATCATGATACCAAACACAATGGCGAGCATCGCCGTATTACCCAGGTTGGCTTCCTGGTAGGCCGTACCGGTCCACCCCATGCCCCAGTTCGGGCCTAGTGTGTCCATAACCACCTGATCCATGGCTTCAATCGCCTGAGTCGAGCTATAACCGGGAGCCGCTCCCCCCTGGAACTGCGCACCGGTATATACCCCAAAGCGTGAAACGACCGAGGGACCCACCTGACGCTCCAGCGTGACAAACTCAGACAGCGGAATACGTTCGCCATTGCCGCCACGCACAAAGACGCTACTCACGTCATCCGGCGTTTTACGGAAGGTATCCTCGTTTTGCAGGTACACCTGAAAGTTACGGTTTTGATAACTGAAGAAGTTAACAAATCCATTACCGAAGGTGTTGGCAAGCGCTGAGTTGATATTTTCCAGCGCCACGCCATAGCTCAAGGCTTTTTGCTGATCAATTTCAGCCCGGTACGAAGGCACGTTTACGTTAAACGTGGAGAACACCTGATTTAACGCCGGATGCTGGTTTGCCGCCCCCATGATCTGCAGCGAGGCTTCGTAAAGCTCGCGAGGTGAAGCACCATCAAACGATTGCAGGTAGCCGGTGAAACCGCCCGTCGTTGAAAGCCCCATAATCGGCGGAACGTTAAAGGCCATAGCCGAACCGCCGTCAATACTCGACCCAAGCTGCATGATCTGCCCGACCAAAGAGCCGGCCGTCAGGTCACGATCGCCCCAGGGCACCATGTTAACGAAGATAATCCCACGCGCTGTATTCACCGCGCTTGCCAAAATGTCATAGCCCGCTATCGCTGAGGAATACTGCACGCCAGGAATATCTTCAATAGCGGAGCTTAGCTTCGCCATATACGTTTGGGTACGATCAAGCGAAGCCGCATCGGGTAGCGATACGCTGACCAGCACAATCCCCTGATCGGTTTCCGGCACAAGCGTTGAAGGTGTATTAACGAACAGCCAGTAAGAACCCGCTCCGACCGCAATCGTCAACGCCAACGCCAGTACCCAAAAGCGCACCAGCTTTACCACAAACCACATGTAAACCGCGGTGATGCCAGCAAACAAGCGGTCAAACAGGCGCAGCGGCGTCGTAATTGCCCGTTTGAAAGCCGATTGACGCGTATGGTGCAGGTTGTGCTTGATAAAGATGGCCGAAAGCGCAGGCGTAAACGTCAACGCCATCAAGGCTGACAGGGCCACCGAAATCGCCACGGTAATCGCGAACTGTTGATAAATCTGCCCGGTAAAACCACCCAGGAAGGCAACCGGCACGAAGACCGCAGCCATAATCAGGGAGGTAGCAATAACCGGCCCACCGACTTCTTTCATGGCGCGAATCGTGGCGTCATGAACAGAAATATCATCTTCTTCACTCAGCACACGCTCGACGTTTTCCACAACGAGTATCGCGTCATCCACCACGATCCCTATCGAAAGTACCAGGGCAAACAGCGTGAGCAGGTTGATCGAGAAGTCGAACAGGTAAAAGCCTGCAAAGGTACCGATGACCGAGACAGGAACCACCGACATGGCAATAACGGTGAAACGCCAGTTCTGCAGAAAGATAAACAGAATAACGATAACGATCAGGAAGGCTTCGATAAAGGTATGAAATACCGTTTCTACCGATGCATCGATAAACTGCGTGGTGTCATAGGGCGTTACATACTCAAGCCCAGGCGGGAAACGCCCGGCCAGATCATTCATTGTCGCCCGCACCGCATCGGCGGTTGCCAAAGCATTGGCGCCCGGCTGCTGGTTAATGATGATAGGCGTCATGGTGGAGCCATTCAGCCGTGCATCGATCCCATAAAACGAGGCGCCCAATTCGATACGCGCTACGTCCTGAAGACGCAGTGATGAGCCATCGGGATTAGTGCGCAGATAGATATTGCGGAAGTCATCCGTATTGGAAAGACGACCGCCAGCGGTGATCGTGTAGGTATAGGCACGCGGCTCACCCTGCGGGGTTGCCGCCAGGTTACCTGCCGGGATTTCAGTGTTTTGCGAGCGAATGGCGCTGGCGACTTCACTCGGGGTCAAGTCGTACTGGGCCAGCTTATCGGGATCCATCCAGATACGCATGGCGAACTCGCCGCCACCCAACACCTCGGCGTTACCTACGCCAGGCACCTGGCGCAGTTCATCAAGAACGTTAAGGGTGGCGTAGTTCTGCATGTAAACGTTGTTGTAGTCGCCGCTGGGTGACGTCAGGGCGATCAACATCAAGATGGAGTCAGAGCGCAGTTCAACGGTTACACCCTGAGACTGCACCTGCTCAGGCAGCTGCGAAAGCGCTCCCTGTACACGGTTATTGACGTTGATGGTATTGATATCACCATCGGTGCCGATATTGAACGCCACGCTCAGGCTCATGATGCCGTTATCAGCGCTGTTTGAGGTCATGTATAGCATGTCCTCTACACCGTTGATCGCCTCAGCGAGCGGCGCCGCCACCGTTTGCGCAACGGTTTCAGCATCCGCACCGGGGAACTGAGCCTGCACCGATACGGTGGGCGGCACCACGCTGGGATACTGCTCGATCGGCAGTATCCGCATGGCCATAGTGCCTACCAGTGTCAGGATAATCGCCAGTACCGTGGCGAAAATCGGACGACTGATAAAGAAGTTAGAGAGATTCATTATTGTGCACCCTCTTCCCCTTCACCTGGCGGCGTTGCGCCAGCGCCGTCGGTCATTTCTGACGCGGCTTCAGCCTGTTGCTGCTGTTCTTTCGCTTCGGCTTCTTCAACGCTTTCCACCAGCTCATCGGCATTGCCGTTAAAGGGCTGCGGATCAATCGCCATGCCGGGTTCTAGACCCGCTGGGTCACCCACTACTACACGGTCGCCCTCTTCCAGACCACCGGCAATCAGCTGCCAGGGGCCAGCCACTTCGCCTAGCTGTATGGTGCGCTCGCGTGCCAGATCCTCTTCATCCAGCACAAATACTCGCGGCCCCATCAAGCCTTGGGTGACCGCAATTTCCGGCACGGCAAACACGTTAAAGCGCCTTAAACCGTCAAGGCTCACACGTACGAACTGACCGGGCAGGATAGCGCCATCAGGGTTATCAAACGTGGCAGACGCCTGAACCGTACTGGTTCCACCATCCACCCGCGAGCCCAAAAACTCTAAACGCCCTTCCAGTTCAGAGTCGTCTGAACCGCTTAAGCCTGGCACACGCAGGCGCGCAGTAATATTGGAAGCATCACCGGCTTCGTTTAACTGACGACGCAGCTCAAAGGCATCGCGCTGGGGCATCTGGAAGCGTACTTCCAGCGGATCCAGTGGCGTGATGGTGGCAAGTTCTGTTCCGGAGTTAACGAAGTTGCCCACGTTGATCTGGCTCAAGCTGATCATGCCGGAGACAGGCGCTGATACGTTGGCATAGCCAAGGTCTAGATTGGCGCTGGTTAAGGCAGCTTCTGCCTGGGCAACATTAGCTTGCGCCACGCGCTGCTCTGCCTGCGCCTGATCATACTGCTGACGGCTTACCGAGTTCTGGCCTAACAGCTGCTCAAAACGCTGGGCATCGCGCTGGGCACGAGAATATTCGGCACGTGCACTTTGCAGATCGGCTTCGCGCTGGTTGACCGTTGCCTGATAAAGATCAGGTTCGATGGTATAAAGCGAATCACCTTCTTCCACCATCTGGCCCGGCTCAAAATGACGCTCCTCCAGATAGCCACTTACCCGGGCCACCAGGGTCACTTCGCTATCACTGCGTAACAACGATGGGTAGGATTTGTTAAGCGGAATATCCTGGCGCGCCATTTCGGCCACTTCTACCTTATGAGGCGGCGCTTCTTGCTGAGCGCCCTGTTCCTCTGGAGGCTGTTCTTGGCCACAGGCCGTCAGCGCTAGCGCAGCAATCAGCGTTACTAGACTCGCTCGGCCTGAGTGAATCACCTTTCTCATACTTGATATCCCTTGATCTTTCGAAACGTTGACTAACGGCGCCACGCTGCTTTTAAGCGACGCTAAACTTATAAAGCTTGGTCGCTAGTCTGAAGCCATGTCTATTACTATTTGTTACATACCGGGAGTGGGCGGAGCCCCAATATCCATGGCACGCTGATAATCGTCTTCACCGCCATCGGGCAGGGTAAAGCTTACCTGTTCACCGGTTAGCCAGGCGTTAACTTCTTCGATTGCCGGTACGTCAAGCAGGCCTGACTGCTGGCGCAGTGAAAGAAGATTCACCACATAGTCGTAACGGGCTTCCGCATAGTTGGCGATAGCGTTGTAGTAGTTCTGCTCGGCATTTAATACGTCAACAATATTACGCGTACCGACTTCATAGCCTGCCCGCGTGGCTTCCAGTGCACTTTGTGTAGATACAATGGCCTGTTGACGCGCTTCAACTGTTTCGACGTTGTTACTTACCTGGGTATAGAGCGAACGTACCTGCTGGATGGTGGTGCGGCGCTGTGACTCAAACTCGTACTGCGTGCTTTCTAGCTGGTAAGTCCCCTGGCGAATGCTCGCACTGGTACTACCGCCGGTGTAGATAGGCAGGTTGGCAGATACGCCAATCTGGCTTGAGGCGTCATAGCCGCTGACAGCATCAAGGTCACTGTCGGCATGCTGGTAGTTAGCAAATGCCTGGAAGGTCGGCAGACGGCCAGCACGAGCGATATCAACACCCACACGGGAAATTTCGATTCCCGCCTGCTGAGCAAGCACTTGCGGGTTACGCTGGATGGCTTGCTCGACCCAGTAATCGCGGTCGTTGGTGGGTACGCCAACCGGCATATCGCCCAGCGAGTCGATATCGGCATAACGCTGGCCGGTTAACTGCTCAAGTACTTCAAAAGCCACCTGAAGATTGCTTTCTGCCGCAATACGATCGGCACGCGACTGGTCAAAGCTTGCCCGCGCTTCTTCCACTTCGGTAATCGCAATCAAGCCCACTTCAAACTGTTCGCTGGCCTGCTCTAACTGGCGCCCGATAGCACGCTCTTGAGCCTGCCTGGCTTCTAGCACCTCGTTGGCCCGCAGAATATCGAAATAAGCGCTCGCCACATCAATCAGTAACTGCTGCTCAGTCGCGGCCAGCAAATACACCTGCTGGTCAATCTGGCGCTCGGCTTGGGTTACCTGCTGGCGCGTGACTTCGTTAAACAGTATCTGGGTGGCTTCCAAGGTAAGCGACAGGCTGTTGTAGCGGTCTTCACCACCACCGACACCCACGCCTGCACCGGTTCCCGCGTCGGTTCCGGCTCCTGGAGCTCTGGCGGACGACTGGCTTTCAAACTGTTCGTGATGTACCACGTTGCCTGATGCATTTACCTGGGGCAGCAACCCGCCACGCGCGACATCCCGCGCGGCTTCCACACCAGAATACTGGGCGCGCGCCGAGTTCAATGCAGCATTATTGCTCAATGCATCGCGGGTAATGGTGACAAGGTCAGCCGCCTGTGCGGGCAGCACAACAGACGCGGTAAGAACAGCCAATAATAAGGGTCGTAAAGGGGCATTGACTGCCCAGTGTGCCAGTCGCATGGAAGTGCCTCTAGGTGTCAACGAAGGGTGGTGCTGCAAGTAAGCCATTTATAAAGAATGGCATTATAGTTACATTCATGTATGTATGCTAGACTTGAAGTCTGCCTAATTGTATGTACACAGCATTGTCAAGGCGTGCCCCTTTACCCTAGACCAAAGCATCGTATGAAGGCACTTTTTTAGCGCTATTGAGGCTTAAGATTTTCTGCAATCATTCTGCGCGTTGGTGCTAAGCCGCTGGCTTACCTTGAATAAGACTCCAGTACTGCCACGCAGCGCTCTACTCCGCTGCGGTAGCTAGCACCAAAGAGTAGTAAATGATTAATCAATGGATACAGCTGAAAAAGCGCTTCTCGCCTTGGCCAATCAGCCGGGGCGTCCCCTTCCCAATAGGCATCAAAAAACGCCCTTCCCGGTGAACCAAACAGCGTCAGCATAGCTAAGTCGACCTCTGGATAATGGCGGTAAACAGCAGGGTCGATCACGGCGGGGCCACGTGTTGTGACTAGCACATTGCCAGACCATAAGTCTCCATGCAGAAGGCTTGCAGGTGTGTCTGGCAGCCAATCTTCAAGCTGGAAGGCGATATGCTCGATACGTGTGCGTAGTGCCTGCTCAATCAAACCTTGCTGAAAGCAGGCATCACTAAGCGGTAACAGACGCCGTTCTCGTTGAAAAGCACGCCCATCCTTAAGCGGCGCATTGGGCTGTGGCGTTCGCCCGCAAGCATTATCCTGATGCCAACCATGGGCTTCACCGATAGCGCTATGCAGCTCACGCAGACCTTCCCCCAACACGCTATCGCTGGCGGGTTCACTGGGTTGAGTAGGCAGTGATTCAAGTAGCAGCCACTCTTCATACAGCCCTAACACCTCGGGCACGATAAGCGTTTTACACGCCCCTTTAAGAGCGCGTAACCCTTCAGCCTCACCGCGCAGCCGCTCGGCCTTGTCATGCTTGACAATCACTTGACCCTGGGAAGTTTCAAGCGCATACACCGCAGCGCTATCCCCGCCGCTGAGAGGCCTTAGCTGGCCGGTAGGTCGTATTGCCTGGGCTTCAAGTAGTTCACGCAGGGTGGCATTCATGAACATCTCCGCTGGGTAGCTGGGCTTCCCAGTGTGCCTGTTACTCCCTGCGTGCGTCGATGCTCTGAATGCCTGAGCGCCTGAAAGACTGAGTACCTGAAAGACTGAGCGTCTTAAAGAATGAAAGCTATACGCCCTGGTGGCGCTGCTTCAGCGCCTGGGTGTAGCGTGTATAAACATCCTGATAGGCTTCAACGCGGGCCAGGTTGGGCTCGGCAAGCGATTGGGCATCAAGGTGAACCATACGCTGACACAACGATTCCAGGGTAACGCCCTGAGAACGCTGATCACACCAGGCGGCCTGAATCGCCGCGCCTAATGCAGCGGCGTCGGTAATCTCAGGGCAAATCACTTCGGTGCCAGTAATATCGGCCACCATTTGCCGCCATATTGGACTATTGGCACCACCGCCGATCAGACGAATCTGGCTCGCGCCCGCCGTTAAATCACCCAGCAGTTCAAGCCCATAGCGCAGCCCAAACGTTGCCCCTTCCACCACCGCGCGGCAAAGGTTTGCCTGGGTGGTATTTAAACTGGTCAAGCCCAGAAAATCCGCCGAGGCTTCCGGCAGCATTGGCACGCGTTCGCCGTTGAAAAATGGCAGCACGGTAACCCCTTCAGCGCCCACCGGGGCGTTGGCTACCTGCTCGCTAAACGCGGCCAGATCCAAACCAAACAGTTCGCGTATCCGGGTAGTCGCCGAGGTAACGTTCATGGTGCAAATAAGCGGCAGCCAGCCACCGGTGCTCGAGCAAAAATTCGCCACCATGGCGTTATCGCAGATAACCGGCTCAGGCGAGTAGGCGCATACAGTACCGGACGTCCCCAGGCTTAGCGTTATTAGCCCTGGGGTGATATTGCCGGTGCCTATGGCGCCCAGCATATTATCGCCACCTCCTGAGGACACTACCACGTCATCGCCAAGCCCTAGCTCGCGGGCGGCAAGCGAGCGCACAACCCCGGCAGGCTCATAGGCTTCCAACAGCCGCGGCAGTACGCGCTGCGGATCAAGTTCGGGGGCTATCTCTGCGAATACATCTAACTGCCAGCGCCGCGTTCGGGTATCAAAATAGCCGGTGCCCGACGCGTCGCCCGCTTCGGTCACGCGCTCGCCGGTTAGCCAAAAATTCAGGTAATCGTGGGGCAACAACAGACTATCGATGCGCCGATAGGCATCCGGCTGATGTTCTCGCAGCCAGGCAATTTTGGAGGCGGTATAGCCGGTTTGCAGTACAAGGCCGAGCTTTTCCAGGCAGCCAGCCTCGCCGCCTAAGCGGGTGACAAGGTCGCTATTCTGCGCACTGGTTTCGGTATCACACCAAAGCTTGGCGGGATAAACCGGCGCGCCGTCAGCATCGAGTGCCACCATGCCGTGCTGCTGACCTGAAATGCCGATCCCCCGCACCTGCTCGGCGCTTATCCCTGCGCGCTCCAGGGCGCTAAAAAAAGCCCCTTTTAAAGCAGCAAGCCATTCAGACGGCGCCTGTTCGCGCCGCCCGTTTTCGCCCTCATCCAGCCGGTGTGGCCGGCTTGCCTCGCCAAGAATTGCGCCCCGTTCGACATCAACCACCACGACCTTGGTACTTTGCGTACCGCAATCCACTCCGATATACATCACAGCGTTCCTTTGGAGGCCACAAGTGCTTGCAGCGTAACCCGTGCGCCGAGCTTATGCAGCGAGTTAAGCGTTTGCACATAGGCCTCATGAAAGCGCGGGTGGTCGGCTAAGTCGCCAAACAGTTCACGGTTGTCGATAAATGCACTCGGCCGGGTACGGTTTTCGGCGGCAATCGCGGTGAGCGTGTCTTTTAAGCGGTCCACTATTTCGATAGGTGCGCCCTGCTCGTCGATACCTTCAGCGTAGCGTGCCCAGCTGGCCACTACCGCAGCACTGCGCTTGACCTCACCACCGTGGGCCAGCTGGTGATGAATCACCGGCACCAGCCACTTGGGAATACGGTCTGAGCTTTCCGCACACAGCCGCGCCAACGTGTCCTTGATTTCCGGATTGGCGAAACGCTCAATCAGGGTTAAGCGGTAAGTCTCCAGATCCACGCCCGGTACCGGGGCCAGCGTGGGCGAACCCTCTTCGCGCATATAGCCCAGCAAAAAGTCCACAAATAGCGGATCCTGGCAAACCTCGTGGGCATAGCGATAGCCCGCTAAATAACCAAAATAGGTGAGCGCCTGATGGCTGGCATTTAAAAGCCGCAGCTTCATCAATTCATAAGGCTCGACATCCTCAACCACCTGCACGCCTGCCTGCTCAACCGGCGGGCGGCCCAGCGGGAAGTGGTCTTCCAGCACCCATTGGGTAAACGGCTCACACACCACGGGCCAGGCATCCTCAATACCAAAGCGATGCGCCAGCTCGTCGATATCCGCCTGTGCGGTAACGGGCGTGATGCGGTCCACCATGGCGTTGGGAAACGCGACTTCTGCAGCAAGCCACTCGCCCAGTTGGCTATCACGGGCGCGGGCGTAGGCTGTGAACATGCGCTTGGCCACATCGCCATTGCCTTGAATGTTGTCACACGACATCACGGTAAACGGCGCGATGCCACGCTCGCGTCGGCGTACCAGCGCCTCAACGACTAAGCCAAAACTGGTCGAGGGCTTTTCAGGATGGGCAAGGTCATCGCACACCTGGGGGTTTTCAAGATTGAACTCGCCGGTCACCGGGTGAAAGTTGTAACCCCCTTCGGTCACGGTGAGCGACACGATCCGAATCGCCGGGTCGGCCATCTGCTCAATCACCGCCTCCGAGTCTTCCGGGGCAAACAGGTAGTCCACCATACTGCCGATGACCCGCGGCGCGTACTCGCCGTCAGGGTGCTTAACGACCAGGGTATACAGATGATCCTGCGCGGCGAGCGCCTGCTGCATGCGTTTATCGCCCGGCATGACGCCAACCCCGACGACTCCCCAGTCAAGCGCCAGCCCCTGATTCATCAACGCATCAAGATACATCGCCTGATGAGCACGGTGGAAACCGCCCACGCCAATATGCACGATGCCCGGCGTTACCGTGCTCCGGTCATAAAGGGGAGTGCCAATGGGGGAGCCTAGTTTGCCCACATTGTGATTATTAAGCTGGGTCATCATCGCTCTCCTGGTAAGGAACTGGCTACAAAGGCGCCGCCGCCGGTAATCATCGCCACTTTATGGGTTAGCTTCATTGCCGCCCCGCTATTATCGAATGCTGATAGCCAACGGATCAGCTGGCGGCACGTACCTGCCACTCATTCACCAGCGCGCCAAGCCCCTGCATATGCTCCAAAATGCGCCAGGCGCCCGCTTGTTGAAGTCGCCCAGGCTGTTCGGCATCCACATGGCTTGCGCCGACAAAGCCAATCACGCACATACCGGCGGCGCGGGCAGCGGTAACACCGGCCACGCTGTCTTCTATCACCAGGCAATCACTGGGTAGGCAACCCAGCTCAGCGGCGGCGAGCAGGTAAAGCGCCGGATCAGGCTTTGGGTTAGCGACCTGGTCGGCGGTAAAAATGGACGTGCCCTTGCCAAACGCCTCGGCCAGCTGGGTGCTGGAAAGCGACGCCACTACCCGCTTGCGACGGCTGTTGGACACCACCGCCTTGGCCAAGGGAATCGCAAGCACGGCGTCATAGGCGCCCGCCATGGGATTAAGCTCGCACGCCAAGCGCTCCTCGATAGCCGTATCCATCAGCTCGGTGGCGTTATCTGGTAACGTATACGCGCTGTGCTGCTCAAGATATTTAAGGATATCGCCCGTGGTCATCCCCAGCGCCTGGCTTAACCGCTCGGCAACGTTTACATCCGGCAGCCACAGGCCGAGATACTCTTCCAGTACACCTTCCGCCAGCGCTTCGCTATCGACCAGTACGCCATCGCAATCAAAAATAACCACCTTCATACCGGGGCCTCGGCGGCACCCGGGGTACGGTTATCCTGACGGGTCAGCCCTGCCAACGGATGCTGGGTAAGGCTTGTCAGCGCACGGCCATCGCTATCAAACAGATGCGCGCGCTCCGGGGCGAAGCTAAAGCGCACGGTTTCATGCGCCCGGTAGCCCACATCGCCATCGGCCATCAGGGTTACCAGCAGTTCGCCCATACGCACATACAGCGATGTTTGCCCGCCCAGACGCTCAAGCACTTCAATTTGACCGCTTAACGCGCCCGCCTCATCCAGCACCAGGTGTTCTGGCCGGACACCCAGTTCTAGCGTTGCGTGCTGCTCAAGGGTCTGACCATCGGCGGGCACCGTGCACTCTCCTCCACCGGGCAAGCGAACGTGAACACCCTCAGGCGATACGCTTAACAAGTCGACATTAAAGAAATTCATCTTGGGCGAGCCGATAAAGCCCGCTACAAAGCGGTTAGCCGGGTGATGATAGAGCGCCATGGGTGAGCCCACCTGCTCAACCACGCCATCATGCAGCACGACAATCTTGTCGGCCATGGTCATGGCTTCGATCTGGTCGTGGGTGACGTAGATCATGGTGGCATTGAGCTTGTCGTGCAGGCGGGCAAGCTCGATACGCATCTGCACGCGCAGCGCGGCATCCAGATTGGAGAGCGGCTCATCAAACAGGAAAATACTCGGATTGCGCACTATCGCCCGGCCAATGGCAACCCGCTGGCGCTGGCCACCGGAAAGCGCTTTGGGCTTACGATCCAGCAGCGGCTCAAGCTGGAGCACTTTGGCCGCTTCCAGCACCTTGGCGCGGCGCTCCTCTTTAGGCACGCCGGCCAGGCGCATACTAAAGCCCATGTTGCCTTCCACGGTCATGTGCGGATACAGGGCGTAGCTTTGAAACACCATGGCCAGGCCGCGGTCGGCCGGGCCGACCTCGTTCATGCGCTGGCCATCGATCACAATGTCACCGTCGGTGGCGCTTTCCAGCCCCGCGATAATACGCATTAGCGTCGACTTACCGCACCCCGAAGGCCCGACAAAGACCACAAACTCCTGATCATTCACGTCAAGATCGATGCCCTTGAGTACCGAGGTGTCGCCAAAGCGCTTAGTAATATTGTTAAGTTGTAAGGTTGCCATGCAGAACTCCTTTACTTGACGGCGCCAAAGGTCAGGCCACGTACCATTTGTTTTTGGGTCATCCAGCCAAGAATAAGAATGGGGGCAATGGCCATGGTGGAAGCCGCCGAGAGCTTGGCCCAGAAAAGCCCTTCAGGACTTGAAAATGAGGCGATGTACGCAGTTAACGGCGCGGCCTTGGACGACGTGAGATTGAGGCTCCAAAACGCTTCGTTCCAACTCAAGATCACTGACAGCAGCCCGGTAGATGCGATGCCGGGCAGAGTGAGCGGCAAGAGCAAAAAGAACACTTCCTGCAGGGTCGACGCTCCGTCCATACGCCCGGCTTCCAGGATGTCCTTGGGCATATCCTTGAAAAAGGTGTAGAGCATCCACACCACGATAGGCAGGTTCATTAAGGTGTAAATAATGATCAGCCCGGTGCGCGTATCGAGTAATCCGACATCACGGAAAATCAGGTAAATCGGCACCAGCACGCCCACGGGTGGCAGCATTTTGGTGGAGAGCATCCATAGCAACGTGCCCTTGGTGCGCCTGGTGGGTAAAAACGCCATGGAGTAGGCAGAAGGAATGGCAATCAATAGCGCCAGAAAAGTCGAGCCAAACGCGACGGCGACACTGTTGAGCGCAAAGCGCGCATAGCCTGAACGCGCCTGAACAGCTTCATAGCTTTCAAGCGTGGGCGAAAAAATAAAGCTTGGGTCGGCAATCGCGGCGGCTTCGGTTTTAAAACCGGTCAGCACCATCCATAGAATCGGAAAGAAAATCACCAGAGCAACCGTCCAGCCCAGCACGGTGATCAACAGCGTTTTCATGCCGGCTGACCCACGGCCCGCGCTGGCACTCGTACTGGAAATGGCCTGCGCTGGCGTATTGGAACGTAGTAGTGTCATTTGTATTCTCCAAGTGCCCAGGGCGCTCGCTAGTCTTCCAGGTTTTTGGCAACCATTCGCACCAGGAAAATCGCCACAATGTTGGCCAGGATAATCGCGATCACCCCACCGGCTGAGGCGACACCCACATCAAAATCAAGCAGTGCCCGCATGTAGATTAGATAGGCCAAATTCGTGGTCGCAAGTCCAGGTCCGCCCGAAGTGGTCACAAAAATTTCGGCAAAAATGGTCAGCAGGAAGATCATTTCAATCATGATCACCACGCTGATTGCCCGCTTTAAATGGGGCAGCGTAATAAAGAAGAAGATCGCGATAGGCCCGGCACCGTCCATTCGTGCGGCTTCCACCTGGTCTTCATCCAGCGACTGCATGGCGGTGAGCAGAATCAACAGCGCAAAGGGCAGCCACTGCCACGCCACAATGATTGCGATGGAGGTTAACGGGAGCGCTGAAAACCAATCAACGGCAGGCAAACCCAGTGAGTTTGCCAACCATGCCAACACCCCGTTAGAGGGGTGCATCATCATGTTTTTCCACACCAGTGCGCTCACGGTGGGCATCACAAAAAAGGGGGAAATTGCCAGCACTCGGGCAATCCCGCGCCCGGCAAAGTCCTGCTGGAACAAGACGGCCAACAGCGTGCCGCCCACTACGGTAATCGCCAATACCCAGCCTACCAGCAGCAAGGTATTGCCCATTGCCTTCCAAAGTGCGGGGTCGGTTAGCAGATACTCGTAGTTTTCAACGCCTGCGAAGCCGCTCATGCCGGGCATCAGCAGGTTGTAGTACTGGAAAGAGAACCATATCGTCATCCCTAACGGTATGATCATCCATAGCAGCAGCAACGTTACAGCGGGGGCTTGAAGCGATAACGTTCTAAGCCCGCCGACCGTGCGGCCAGAAGCACGTGTTTTAGTCATGGGAATACCTGCGCGAAAAAACCAACGAGAAACCGTCACAACACGCCTACCCGCGTAGCGGGTAGGCGCTTTTACCTATCAGTCGTTGTAACCCGCTCGCTGCATAGTGCGCTCGGTGGCGCGCTGGGCACTGTTTAGCGCTTGCTCTACCGTGGTATCACCGGTTAACGCAGCGGCAATGCTCTGCCCTACCTGGGTGCCAATCGCCTGGAACTCGGGGATATTGACAATTTGCACGCCGGTATAAGGGTTCGGCTCTAGCGTGGAATCGGTTGGGTCAGCATTTTGAATCGCGCTCAGCACAAAATCAGCGAAAGGCGCGGCTTGCGTGTACTGCTCATTGGCGTAGGTGGATTCGCGAGTACCCGGCGGTACATTGGTCCAGCCATGGGTTTCACCGACCAGCTCAATGTATTCCTGCGATGTCGCCCAGGTGATGAACTGCTTGGCGGCATCTTTATGCTCGGAGGAGGCAGGAATCGCCAGCGCCCAGGTCCATAGCCAGTGCGAGCCTTTGGGTGTCTCCGCCACGGGCGCTGGGGCAAAACCAAGGTTGTCGGCAACGCTGGACTCGTCACCATCATAAAGCGTTCCCGCCGCGGAGGTAGCGTCTACCCACATCGCACAGTTTCCGCGTGAGAATAGCGCCAGGTTTTCATTAAAACCGTTGGAGCTGGCGCCGGGCGGGCCGTAGTTACCCAGCAGGTCCACATAGAACTCGATGGCATTTCTCCAGGGTTCAGAATTGAGCTCAGGGTTCCACTCTTCATCAAACCAACGCCCACCGTAAGTGTTTACCAGCGTGGTGACGAAGGCCATGTTTTCACCCCAGCCGGGCTTGCCACGCAGGCAGATACCCGCCACCCCTTCCTGCGCGCCGTGGAGCTGCTCGGCCCAGTCGCGCGCCTCGCTCCAGCTCGGCTGCTCAGGCATTTCAATACCGGCTTCCTCGAAGAGGTCTTTGCGGTAGTACATCATCGAGCTTTCCGCATAAAACGGCAGCGCATACGGGGTGCCATCAAGGCTTAACCCATCGCGTACGGACGTCAACAAGTCGTCGACAGCGTACTCGTCAGGCAGGTCATCCAGGGGCTCGAGCCACTCGCGCTCCGCCCAGATCGGTGCTTCATAAGCGCCGATGGTCATCACATCAAACTGGCCGCCCCCGGTGGCAATATCGGTGGTCATGCGCTGACGCAGGACGTTTTCTTCCAGTACTACCCAGTCCAGCGTGATATCCGGATGCGCCTCTTCAAACGCATCGGTCAAGCTCTGCATGATCACCATATCGTTGTTATTAACGGTGGCTACGGTGATTTCTGTTTGGGCCTGAGCATGGCCAGCCATCGCAATGGCTGCCGCTAAGGTGGTCACAGGCAAGTGACGCGCGAGTCGCATAAAGCTCTCCTTCGGCAAGTATTGGCATTATTATCGCCTGATCATTTTGATCACGTTTCGAACAAATGATCGTACTTAAACCAAAAAAAATCAAAGCTCAATGGCTTAGACTTTACGCTTACTCGCCTTGTAAGTGGCCCGCTTCAGGAGTGCGCTAGAGCCGCTCGACAATGTTTTGGGCAGCTATTTCGTCCGTAATCAGCCCTTTTAACCAACCGCCCTGGAGGGCTGCGTGAATACCGGGGGCCTTATCGTATCCTCCCGCAATCGCCACTATCATCTGCTTACCGAATTGCGCTAGCGGCAGGCTGGTAACGCGCCGAGTAATCGAGCAATCGATCACCTCGCCCCGGCTATTTAACGGCCAACCGAGCAGTTCCCCCACTGCTTCCAGCCCCAGTAGCTCATCAAGCTCGCGCTCACTGATAAAGTGGTCCTGAAAAAGCGTGGCCCGGCGATCGATCCGCCCGACGCCAATAAACGCCGCTTCGGCCTCTTTCGTTACCGTGGCAATGGCTTGAAACAGGCGCTGCGACAGCATCGCATTTTTTTCCGCAAGCGATTCGGCCACCACCGGCGCCGGCAGTAAAAACCGCTCACCGCCGGTTTTATCCGCCAATAGCATCACCGCGTCGTAACGGTTAGCCGAGCCGTCCCGAGCTACATTTCCCACCAGCGACACAAAGCGGTGCTGGGGCCGCTCCATACGGTCAAGCGCCTCGACCGCCGCACGCACAGAGCGCCCGCTGCCGAGCGAAAGGGTAAGCGGTTGGCTGCGCTCAACCAGCTTGCCGATACGCTCGGCTCCGGCAACGCCCAGGTAATACGTGGCGCTATCTGGGGCGTTTTTTTCGGCAGGCACAACATCACAAAACGTCAGCCCAAAGTGGTCACGCAGCGTACGGCCCAACGCCATGCACGTCGTAATGGGATGATCAATATGTACCTTGACCAGGCCTTCCTGGCGCGCCAGCGCTAAAAGACGCTGCACGCCAGGCCGTGAGACGCCTAACTGACTTGCAATCTCGTCCTGGGTTAGACCGCCAACGTATGACATCCAGGCCGCTCTTGCCGCCTGATCCAGCTTTACCTCAAATTTATCCATTGATTGGTTTCCCGCTCGTGTTTACGACCCCATTGACGAACCTACCGATTGCTCTATTGACCAACCCTACACAACAAGCAGCGCGCCCCCCTCAACGCCACCGGCACGACCATAAGCCGTCTATCCGCTATGATGCTATCTAGTTCATGGTTATATTTAGCCCATTGTTAACAGGAGTGACGGCATGTACAAGCTAGCGTTTTTTGTCCCTGTCGACGATGCCGAAAGCGTTAAAGAAGCGGTTTTTGAAACCGGCGCCGGGCGAATAGGTCATTATGAGGCCTGCTGCTTTCAAACCCAGGGCCGCGGCCAATTTCGTCCGATTGAAGGCGCCCACCCGCATATTGGTGAGGTGGGTAAGCTTGAGTACGTTGAAGAGCTTAAAGTGGAGCTGGTGTGTAAAGATTCGTGCATCCACGCCGCCATTGCCGCTTTGAAGCTCGCCCACCCATATGAAGAAGTTGCTTACGATGTCTGGCAACTCGACGATCTTTAGCGAATCTTCGTCGTTAGCACTCAGGCGCTGCCAAAGTAGCGTTCACGGTCTTCCGGGGTGATAGTGCTACTGTGAAGCGGAAAGTGCCCTAAAGGCCGGTCGTGGTAAAAGTGGCGCAGCGTACGTTCAATGGTGGGGAAGGCAAGTTCTTCCCAGGGAATTTCGTGCTCATCAAACAGGGCGACTTCCAGGCTTTCAACGCCTGCGCTAAAGCCACCCACCAGTTCAGCGCGAAAAATCATGTACACCTGATTAATGTGCGGCAGATCAATTAGCGTATAGAGGTCTGCCAACGTCACCTCAGCATTAGCTTCTTCATGGGTTTCGCGAATAGCTGCCTGCTGGGTGGTTTCGGCATTTTCCATATAGCCAGCGGGCAGTGTCCAGTAGCCTTTACGCGGCGCAATAGCACGCTTACAGAGCAGTACCTTGGCGCCACTAACCGGCAGTGTACCCGCCACAATACGCGGATTTTGATAATGGATAGTACCGCAGGCATCACATAGATAGCGTGACCGGTCATCGCCTTCGGGAACGGCAAAACGTACTTTCTCACCGCACTGGCTGCAAAAATTCATGGTGTGTTCCTACGGCTAAATAGCAAAGATTACCGCGTGCTTGACGCGTATGACCACTGCTGGGTAAAAAGAGACAAAGTGATTGGATACCTCATGTTAGAGAATCTACGCAAAAATCTGCAACAGCTCACCCCGCAACGGCTGGATCAATTTACGATGCCTGAAGCGGCGGTATTGCTACCCGTGGTTGATCGCCCATCACCCACGCTACTCTTTACCCGCCGGGCGAGCCACTTAACCACTCACAGTGGCCAAGTCGCATTTCCAGGCGGCAAGCGTGAGCCGGAAGATAAAGACCTTTACGCCACGGCGCTGCGCGAAGCGCAAGAAGAGATCGCACTCGATCCTGCCGTGGTGGAGCCACTAGGACGCTTATCGGATGTTATTTCACTACACGGCCTGCGGGTAACCCCCTGGGTGGGCATTATCCCTCCCGATTTACCGCTGGTAGCCGACCCAGGCGAACTAGACGCTATTTTTGAGGTGCCGCTTAGCCATTTTCTAGAAGACCGGCGCACCCATACCGATGTTATCCCCGTCGATGGCGTGCCGCATTATGTGCCCTGTTACCATGTCGACGGCTATATCATCTGGGGGCTTTCCGCGATGATGCTGGTGGAGTTACTGGCGGAAGGGTTTGGTATGTCCATCGATTTATATCAGCAGCCCCCAGGGGCGCTGCGGCATTACCCAGAACGTAAAAGCCGGCTTCCTCAATCAACGGGCCTTCATTCAGATACGCCCAAGAGTATGCGCAAATGATGTCTTTTAACTCGACCACATCGCCGGTGTTTACCCCCGCCGCCCAAGGGGCAATCGTGGATGCCCTGGTAGAACAAGGCTGGTACGTGGGCCAGGACGTTATCAATCTGGAGCTTTGCCAGGCTCTGCACCGTGAGCTTTCGCATATGGCGGAGCATGATGCGCTTGAGGAAGCAGGGGTCGGGCGTGGCCAACAGCATCACCTGCGCAAGGATATTCGTGGCGATGCCATTCACTGGCTTGATCGTGAAAGTGAGGCTCAACGCCACTACCTGAACGCCATGGGTGAGCTTCAGCAGCTACTCAATCAGGCGCTATTTCTGGGGCTATTTGAGTATGAAGCCCATTTTGCTCACTACCCGCCGGGCGCTTTTTATCAGCGTCACCTGGATAGCTTTCGCGGCCGCGCTAATCGCGTCATTTCAACCGTAGGTTATCTAAACCCTCACTGGCCAAATAATGGCGGTGGTGAAATGGTCATTTACCATCCCGGCGATCCCAGCCAGGAAGTGGCCCGCGTGATTCCTGAAGCAGGAACCTTCGCGTGCTTCTTATCCGAGACGATCCCTCACGAAGTGCTGCCGACCCATCACCCTAGGTCGAGCATTGCCGGCTGGTTCAGGCGCAATGCTTCGCTCGGAGGAGTGCTGGATCCTGCCCGCTAATCACCGGTTACAGTGTCCGGTGAACCTTCGCCAGGCACTGACCTAATCGTGAATTGATTACTGCTTTACTCCCCCCGTTTAATCATCCGCCTTAAGCGTTTACCGTTTGATATTTATAGAAGCCTTAACAAAAGTTTTTAACAAAATCATTGAAATGCTGGCCATAGCGTCTACAGTAATAAGTGTCTTAGCGCAGTGAGGCGCTTGGCAGCGATAACTATCCCCGTAGCGATTCGCAATTTTATTTTAGGAGTAATAGTTGGCTAAAAACGTAATAAGGATGTTACGTAAGAATGTAAGCTTCAGGGAGTGATGACTAATCACAAAATGATCAGTCGCAAAGAAGCATCACATTGGTTTAGGCCAGTGTCATTCATGAACTATCAGCCGCTATTAATTGATTGAGGCACCAACGTAGAAACGTTACGCCTTCATACAAGTGCAAGGAGCAAGAGTAATGAAAATGATCAAATCCGCTTTTATTGGTACCCTAATGGTTCCGGCCTTCATGCTGGCAGCTGGTACCGCGAGCGCTGAAGAAAATACCGCTACTGCCACTTCAACTGCTGAAGCGACTTACATGACCACCGCGCCGGCAGGCACTTTTTATTCAGACTCTCTCACGGGTAACGATGTTCAAAGTAGCGTCGAAGACGATGAAAACATCGGCACCATCAACGATCTCATTATCAATGAAGATGGCCAGATTGAAGCTGTAATTGTAGCTGTTGGCGGCTTCCTTGGTATGGGTGAAAAAGATGTGGCCATTGAGTGGGATTCACTCGAACTGACACAAAATGCTGATAACGACGAATATGAAATTCGCGTAAATGCATCACAAGAAGCTCTTGAAGAGGCTGAAGAGTTTGATCGCGATGCAGGCGATAATCTCGAAGCCGACAATAACTAATTAGTTATTGTTAGTTCATAAAAGCCCCGGCATATGCCGGGGCTTTTTTATGTCTATTGGTTTTTTTACATCTAATCTTTATATCTTTTTTACATCTATGAATAAAGCTAGCCATTGATAGATGTAAAATAATAGCGCACATAAAAACGCCCCTCTTTAAAGAAGGGCGTTTTGATATAAAAGCATTAGCCTTTTAATTTGGCCGTCATGCTAATGTCAGCATTTAATACTTTTGACACGGGGCAGTTTGCTTTCGCTTTCTCTGCCGCTTCTTTAAAGCTTGCCTCATCGGCGCCGTCGATATCAGCAACGACATCCAAATGAATTTTAGAAATGCTAAAGCCCTCAGAATCTTGCTTTAGGGTAACGCTCGCGCTGGTTTCAATAGCGTTTGCTGTATATCCCTGATCGCCAAGAATCATGGAAAGCGCCATTGAAAAACAGCTGGCATGAGCGGCTCCAATCAGCTCTTCCGGATTGGTGCCTTTTTCATCTTCAAAACGCTTTTTGAAGGAGTAGTTAGCATTGAGAACGCCACTTTCGGTTGAAACGGTGCCTTTGCCATCCTTCAGTCCACCTTCCCAACGTGCGCTAGCTTTACGATCCATGAAAAACTCCTTGTGCATAAATAACGATAGCCCCGGCTAACCACTACCTGACCAGCCGGGTAAAAGCGCCATTCGCCTAAAGCGAACTGGCAACCCTGTTTAGCGTAGCTGATTTTTGGCGCACTGCCGAACCCAATACCTTAAGCCACTTCCCCCGCCGCGTGAACCCCCTTATGCTGAGCTGTCAGGCTAACGTTGCCATAACCTCAGGGCCGGACAGTCCGCACGGTTTGTTAACGACTCATGGCGGCCGCAAGGGAACGCCAAGCCTTTACTCATTATAAGGATTCGCCATGTCATCAGCTGATGCGCTACGCCTGGCAGTGCTCTCGTCGCTTTGGGGGCTGTCATTTATTTTCATGCGCGTCGCATCGCCGGAGTTTGGCGCTATTCCTTTGATACTGGTCCGCATGGGCGTTGGCGCGCTATTGCTGATACCTTTACTGCTGAGCATGCACTACCTGCGGTTAATCTGGCAGCACAAAGGGCCTTTGTTATTGCTGGGCATAGTGAATCATGTTCTACCCTTTTCACTTTTAGCCCTGGCGACCATGCGCCTGGAAGCAGGTTTCACTTCATTACTGAATGCCACCACACCCATTTTTACCGCCCTGCTAGGCGCGCTGTTTTTTGCAACGCCGGTTCAACGCCAACAGTATCTAGGGCTGGCGCTTGCGTTGATTGGAGTCTACGTTCTTTCCGCCAACCGTCTGGATTTCGGAATAGGCGGTGACGGCTGGTTTATTCTGGCGGTAATTGGTGCAACGTTTTGCTACGGCATTGCGGGCAACTACTCAAAAACGCGCTTGAGTCATTTGCCGCCCCGGGTTCTGGCCGCGGGCAGCAGCGCCATGTCGGCATTGGTACTTTTGATTCCCGGCATTCTGCTTTGGCCTGACCAGCCGATCAGCACGCTTGCCTGGAGCAATGCGCTGGCGCTTGCCGTACTCAGCACAGCGCTGGCATTCCTGCTCTACTTCGGCCTGTTAGCCAGCGCAGGTGCAACGGCTACGTCAACCGTTACGTTTTTAGTACCGATCAGTGCGCTGCTATGGGGCTACTGGCTACTTGATGAAACGCTTAGCCTGCAGGTTATGGCGGGCATGATCATTACCCTGCTGGGCACGGCGGTCGCCACCCAACTGCTACGCTTTAAACCGCGCGGTGTGTCGCCGTCACCTCATCCCCCACACGAATAAGCTGTCCGTCGCCAGCACTTAACGTCGCGTTTTGACCAAAATACCCGCCTTTTAATGTTGGCTGGGTCTTGAGCGTAATTAATGTTTTAAGGGGCTCGGCGGGATCAGGGATGTGGGCGGTTTGCTGATCCACCGTGGTGATCTTGCAACGCTTACACGGCTTACGCAGTGTTAACGCGAATGCACCGGTGGATTCCTGTAGCGATTGCCAGCGGTCTTCCGCCCACGCCTCATCGGTTTCCACGACGATATTGGGACGAAAGCGATTCATGGGTACTGGCTGGCTGCCGTTCTTGTTCAGAGCACTATTAAGCGCGTTCAAAGAGCCCGTTGACGTAATCAGGAACGGGTAGCCATCGGCAAAATGCGTGTCGGCTTCGCCACCGTCTAGAAAATCCGCTTCTACCAGGCGCTTAAACTGGGTGGCAAATCGGACCAAGCTCAGACCTTTCCCGGACTCACCCAGAGCGACTTCCAACCAGCGGGAGGCCTCTTCACTTTCTGGCCAGGCTTTACAATGGTCGTCCCACACCTTGACGATGCGCAGGTTGCCGCTCGGCTCTTCAAGCGGAATTGAAAGCGGGTCAACATTGGGATGTGAAAGCACCAGAGCATCGGCGTTTAATGCTACTTCTACCGTGGCCAAAAGAGGCAGCTGGCGCTGAGTCACAAAACGCTGCTGAGCGTCGACCAGCATCCAACGACGATCCCAGGCAAGCCCGCTCGAAAGTAGCTCGCTCTGGTTAACGCTGATGCCTTTTAAGGACTTGACCGGATAGATATTGAGCTGGGTAACTTTCACGATAGCCTCGATGCAAGCGAAACGTCGTACTTTAGCCATTTAGCCCGCAGACCGCTAGCCTTGCGCTAGGAACCTACAGCGTACCGCCGGTTTCAATGGTGTACCCCATATCGATGATATCGGCAGCCGATGGCTCGCCCTGAATTCTGGCGAGCAGCGCCTTGGCGGCGGCTTCACCAATTGCCTGGCGGGGGGTGATAACGCTGGCCAGGCGAGGGGTCATTGCCTGCCCTATATCGTGGCCATGAAAACCGGCAATGGCCATTTGCCCCGGGACATCGATGCCGCGGCGCTGACATTCAAAGTACGCCCCCACCGCCACATCATCGTTGGTACAGAAGATACCATCCGTATCAGGATGGTTAATCACCACTTGTTCTAAAAGCGCCGCCCCGACGCTATAGGAAGAGCGCTGAGTACTATGTAGCGTAGTGGGTATCAGGCCGTGTGCTTCCATCGCCTGGCGATAGCCCTGTTCGCGCTGCTGCGTTCGCTCATCTAGCCGTACCGCCAGATAAACCACCTGGCGGCGCCCACGGCGTATCATTGCGCTTACCATATCAAAAGCGGCTTTGACGTTGTCGTAGCCCACCGACTGCTGTAACGGCTGGCGATGTGTATCCATGATTTCGACAACCGGGATACCTGCCGTTTCGAGCATACGCAGGCTACGCGGCGTGTGGTCATGATCGGAAAGAATTACGCCATCCACGTTATAGGAAAGCAACGAGGCAAGACTGCGCTCTTCAAGGGTAGGACTATACCCATAGTGTGAGAGCATTAGGTAATAGCCCGCCGGTTCGGTGAATGCCTCGATCCCTACAATGACATCGGCAAATACCTGATTGGTCAGCGAAGGCACCAGCACCCCTATCGAATGGCTGGTGGCGCGCGAAAGTAGGTCCGGCGCCCGGTTGGGGATATATCCCACCTGTTCGGCGGCCTTAAAAATACGCTCACGCAAGCTTTCCGAAACCGTATCAGGGGCTCGCAGGCAACGGCTAACCGTCATTTTCGTTGCCCCTACCTTGTCAGCAATATCCTGTAATGTGGGACGCTTTTTCTTCAAACGGATGCCAGCCTCTAAAGTGACGGTGTGCGGGATGAATGATTAAGTGTCGCACTAAGCGCGCTGGTAAAGCGACTCACGATCTCGGGCGGTGAAAGCGCAATGGATACAGTGACGGCTTCACTTTCTCCCGGTGGTTCCAGATCGGCGAGCTGACTGGCCAGCATATTCTCACCTTTAAAGAAGTGCCCCTCACGTGTTTCCAAGCGTTCACGCAACAGGGTCTGGTCGCCTTCCAAGTACAGAATGCGCAGCGCTGAATCCCCTTGGCGCAAGCAATCACGGTAGCGATACTTCAATCCAGAGCAGGCAATCACCACGCTAACATTTTGCTGGCGATGATCGGCAAAAAGCTCAGCCAGCGTCTCAAGCCAGCCTTGGCGGTCGTCATCGTCAAGTGGCGTTCCACTGGCCATTTTGGCGACATTTGCTGGCGGATGGTAGTCATCACCATCAATGAACTTGGCGTTCAGAGCCGCCGCCAACTGCTGGCCAATATGTGACTTTCCGCAGCCAGAGACCCCCATGACTAAAATACGATGAGAAACGGCGTCCATTGGTTTATCTCTCCGGGTTTAAACGCTGTGCAGCAAATATACAAAACCATAATCTATATGGTGTCCTATAGGTATATGCTCCCCTATAGATAGCCGCGTGAATAGTTGGATAATACGCAGATGATTTTAGTGTTACCGGTAACATAGTAAATGCAGGTTAGCGAGCCAAATTATCCATGTCAAAACAAAACCACCAACTCAAGACCAACGTCTAGGTCTGGTCAGCGAAGGCTGGTCGCGCTACATTAATCCAACGCATCCCGTCTCGGAGCCGATATGCCCGCGTTAGAACCCTGTCGATTAGAAACTTGCAGTGAGTTGGAATTAGACCATCAGCTATGTTTTGCGCTGTACTCCACCTCATTAACGATGACAAAAATTTATAAACCGCTTCTAAAGGAGTTAGGGCTTACTTATCCGCAATATTTGGCAATGCTGGTGTTATGGCAGCAAGACGGCATAACGGTAGGTACATTGAGCAAGCGCCTGCTGACCGACCCAGGCTCGCTAACGCCGCTGCTTAAGCGTCTTGAAGGCGATCAGCTGTTGATTCGTCAACGCAATCGTCAGGATGAGCGCATCGTGGAGCTATTTCTAACCGATAAAGGGCGTGAATTGCGTGAACAGGCGCGTCATATTCCTAGCTGCATAGTTAATGCCAGTGAAAAATCAATAGAAACCCTGACACAGCTAAAAGAAGACTTGGTACAGCTACGCGATAACCTACAAAAAATCGACTAGCCCTTCTCGCACTTTAAGAAAGTTTATGGAAATTTATCTTGCGCGCAAAATAAAGCTGCACTAAATTAAACCCAGTTACTCTGATCAACAACATTAAAGGAAGCTTGCTATGTCTATCGAAACCGTCGCCTACCGCGCCCATGCCAAAGCCACAGGTGGCCGTGAAGGCCAAGCCAAGTCGTCTGATGGCGCATTGGATGTCAAACTCAGCACGCCGAAAGAGCTAGGCGGCGCAGGCGGTGAAGGCACTAACCCGGAACAGCTGTTTGCTGCGGGCTACTCCGCCTGCTTTTTAGGTGCACTAAAGCATGTCGCCAGCCAGGAAAAAGTAAAGCTTCCGCAAGACACTGCCATTGAAGGCAGCGTGGGTATCGGCGCTATTCCCACAGGTTTTGGCATTGAAGTCGAGCTTACTATCAGCCTTCCCGGCCTTGAAAAGAGCGTTGCCCAGGATTTGGTCGACAAAGCCCATGTCGTTTGCCCTTACTCCAACGCAACGCGTGGCAACATCGACGTCACCCTGACGCTTGCCTAAGTTTTCCAACGTTAGCTTCTGATAGGGCTAACCTTTAAGCGCACGAGCCACTGCCCTGCTTGCATGCAGCGCAGTGGTATCGTAAAGCGGCACATGAGTATGCGCCTGCTCTACCAGTAGCGCGATTTCAGTACACCCCAGAATGACGGCCTGAGCGCCCTGCTGATGCAGACTATCGATAATTTCGAGATAGCGCTCGCGCGAGTCACTATTGATTTTCCCCTGGCACAGTTCATCGAAAATAATCCGATGCACCGCTTCGCGCTCGGTATCATCAGGCACAACCACTTCGATACCGAATGCGTCCTGCAAGCGAGCCTTGTAAAAATCCTGCTCCATGGTAAAGCGCGTACCCAACAGCCCCACGCGGGTAATACCATCTTGCATTAACTGTTCAGCAGTCGCATCAGCGATATGCAGCAGCGGAATACCGATAGCCTTTTCAATAGCCGGTGCCACCTTGTGCATGGTATTGGTTGCTAAGAGTAGAAAATCTGCGCCAGCACGTTCGATGTTTTGCGCAGCACTCGCCAGGAGCTCGCCTGCTTTATCCCAATCGCCTTGCTGCTGCAGGGTTTCGATTTCGGCAAAATCGACGCTGACCAGCACAATTTTGGCGGAGTGAAAGCCGCCTAGCGCGTGCTTTACACCTTCATTCAGCGCGCGATAATAGCTTTGCGTTGATTCCCAGCTCATGCCGCCCAGCACACCAATAACCTGCATTTTCGTCTCCTTTTTGAATCACCATGAATTATTTTATTAACTGGCTAATAACCCTCCCCCCTTGTACCAGCTTTTTACTACCCTCATAAAGTACCTACCGTATCTAAAGTACCTACCGTATCTAAAGTACCTACCGTATCTAAAGTACTTAGAGCATTTAAAGTATCTAGAATATCGAAAGAACCTAAAGCAGCTTAAGTAACCGTTTTTTGCCATGTTGGCACTGCCCACGAAACAACACAGCGAGGCTATGATGAGCGATACTCCTTACACCCCACCGCGCGTTTGGAAATGGGAACCCGGCAATGGCGGCAAGTTTGCCAACATTAACCGCCCCATTGCAGGTCCGACTCACGACAAGCCCTTACCCGTAGGCAAACACCCGCTGCAGCTCTACTCATTGGCCACCCCTAATGGCGTTAAAGTGACCGTCATGCTTGAGGAGCTTTTAGAGAAAGGCATTGAAGCCGCCGAGTATGATGCGCACTTGATCAAGATCGGTGACGGCGACCAGTTCGGTAGTGGGTTTGTCGAGGTGAATCCCAACTCAAAAATTCCTGCGCTGATGGACCATAGCACCAACCCGCCCCAGCGTGTTTTCGAGTCAGGCGCCATTCTGCTTTACCTGGCTGAGAAATTTTCAGCGTTCTTGCCCAGCGACCCGGCCAAACGTACCGAGTGCCTTTCCTGGTTATTCTGGCAAATGGGTAGCGCCCCCATCCTAGGCGGCGGATTCGGCCATTTTTACGCTTACGCCCCGGAAAAATACCAGTACCCCATTGATCGTTACACCATGGAAGTAAAACGCCAGCTAGACGTGCTGGACCGCCACTTAGCCGATAACCGTTATATGGCGGGAGATGACTACACTATCGCTGATATGGCGATTCACCCCTGGTATGGCGCCTTGGTAAAAAACCGCGTATACGAAGCGGCTGAATTTCTTGAAGCCCATACCTACCAGAATGTCATCCGCTGGGCGGATGAGCTTGATGCACGCCCTGCCGTTCAGCGTGGCCGCATGGTGAACCGCACGTTTGGAGAGCCCAGCGAGCAGCTACATGAACGCCACGATGCCAGTGACTTTGAGCTTAAAACCCAAGATAAGCTCTAAGCGATAAGGTACCGCTTCACAGCCCAAAACTAAATCAGATCACGCAGCAATAAAAAAACGGCCCTGGAGGCCGTTTTTTATTGGGGAGATACTACTGCACCCGGGAATTATTTAACGCGTAGTTCCATACCCGGTAAACATAAAAAATATAGCCAATCCCAAAGGTCACCAGCGAAATCAGTATCCACAAGATGATGTGGCCAATATTGCTGAAAATATTGATATCACACACCATTTTTCGCTCGGTACCCGTGCTTTGATCAATAACGGATGTGCGATTAATCACAAAACGGGCAAACGAGTAGGGAAAGAAAAACAGCGCGATCCCAAGGGTAAGAATACTCAGCACCAGCCACAGCAGCAGATGCCCAATGATGTCGAAAATCGACAAGTTTGCTTTAATAGTCACGTTAGGCCCTTAGCGGATGTTCTTAGGAATCGTTAAGCGGCGCAGATTACCACCGCTGGCAGGCCTCGGGAATGTTTATAAGTAAACGCTTAAGAATTTATGGATTACGGTGAGGAGTGGCGCACATCTTTAAGGCTCGAGTGATCGTGTTCGTCGCTTTCCTTTACCACACTTAATGAGCCGTCGGTTTCCAATATAACCGCGTGTGCATCTGCAACGCTACTTAGCCCATTGCTGCGAATGGCTGCTCGCACCTCGTCTTGGGTAACTCGCGCTTTATGTAGTGCCTGGGTAAGAAACTCACCGCGATAAAGCAGCATTAAAGGCTCACCGGTCACCAGCTTTTTGACCCATCGCTTGCGCACACTGAGCCATGTAATCGCATACTGTAGAAAAATCAGTAGCCCCAGCGCTAACGCTCCTTCTGCCAGCGCCACCTGCTTGGAAAGCAGAATGGTCGCAAGCGTTGAACCCAATGCAACGGTCACGATCAGATCAAACGCATTCATTTTCGAAAGCGTGCGATTGCCTGAAAGGCGTAGAAAGATCACTAATACGGCGTAAGCCAGTAAACCGACAATCAAGGTACGAAAGAGGTTTTCCCAACCATTAAAAAACATAGGCTTAATAACATCCTTGTTAGCGGGCACATCAAGAATGTGCCGAACATTGAGTGTCTTGTGCCCCTAATAAGCTAGCGTCAATTAGCGGCATCCGCCAGGTTGAAAACCTAAGACCTAAAGAACTCAGTCGGACTGGCTTTGCCACCAATCGGCATATGAGCTGTTATGCGGAGCAACCCCGGTTTCGTCGGGCGCGTTATCGTCCCACCAGACAGGCCCACGTTCGCCTAACGCTTCTTTGGCCGCTTGTACGTTATTGCGCGCCTGGCGTAACGCTTTGTCATCTTCTTGCTGCTTGGCGGTTTTTACCGCACGGCGAGCCTTCATAAGCTCATTGACGTGAGCCTGTCTTTCAGGCTCATCCAAATGCGGATTAGTACAGCGCCACAGGCGGTTCTTGGCGACAAAATAGCGCCCGTCCGGGGTATGAGGGTAAGAATTACCCATGGGGTTTATTGTCCGTTGCCATAAAAAATGCCCTTAACCAGCAAGTCGCATGGAAGCATTTTACTCCGCCCCCATTGCACTTGGGTTCAGCTACTTAGCGTTTTTTGCCAGCGGAGGTGTTTTACGCCAGTTAGAAGCTGCGTGATAGCGTGACGGCACCGTATTTATCATGCCTTTCCTGGCCATCAAACTCACGCGTGCGCTCTACTGCCGCATAGGTAACCTGCCACTGATCCCAGGCAAGCGCCAGCCCTGCCGAGGCTTCACCTACCCACTCTTTACTGTCAACCGAGTGGCTGCTGGAGAACACATTGCCGTCCAAGGTTAGATTATGTGCCACATAGTAGCCTTCAACATTAGCAAATAAGTACCACTGCCAGCCGGTGGTGCTTGTCATTCGACCACGATTACCTGGGTTGGGCGTCAGCGTCGGGATACCGCTGGCATCGTCGCCCCAACGTACGCTGTAGCCCGCGCTTGCGTAGGTATTAAGGTTACCCAGCGCCACGCTAAGGCTAGGACCATGAGCAAAGCGTTTACCCGCCAGCGGAACGTTGTGCCACCACTGGCGGCGCATGGTTACGTTAAGCAGCGGCTCATCGCCTAGCTGGTTGTCCCAACCGTTGGGTCGATCGCTATTAGTAATACGATGCACTTCACGCTGCACGCTATCGGCAAGCGATGAGGGACCAACCAAACCGATATCTACATGCAGATCCGTCGCCTGCTGCCAGCTCCCCATGGGTATATCTTCATAAAGCGATAGGCCGCCATACACCAAGCCAGCATATGGGCGATCATCTTCAATCAGCTCGGAACGCCTAATATCATCTGGCGTATAGATTTGATGCACCAGCCGAAAAGCCACGGTGTCTGCCTGCCCTATCAAGCTATTAGGTAGCGAGGTGGCTAAACGCTGGGTCCAGCTCTCAGGGCTGGGCTTAAATGCCCAGTTAGCTTCGAAACCGCTGGTAAAATGGCCATCATCACTACTCGCCAGACCATCGTTTTCATGCTTGACAGTAATGACGTTGTTATCTGCATGAGCGAAAGCAGGCAAGAGGCTCATCGCTGCTACAAGAGGAAGCAGGCGCCAGGTAGGCAGACAGAATTTGTGCATTGCTCGTTCCTTGAGTGAGGGGCAAACCGTGTTAACGCAGAGTAATGCGCCAACAAACATTGCTGATTGTATGTAAATGTGCAAAAAGATAGCAAGCAAACAAGGTTAATTATCTTCAACAAACGTCATTTAACGCGTTTTTCTTAAAAATTCTTAATCCTGGCTTTTATAGCGTAGTAGCACTACTTAACAGCCTAGTAGAACTGGTAAGTAGCTAGGCTAATAAAAAGCGTAGTAGAACTTGCCCGAGAATGAAGCTTAACGGTCGCCTAAAAGCCATTGGGGAGTAATTTCATGCTGGCCTATTTCATCAGTGATAAACAACGATCCTTCACTAATCATGATGGCCCAATTGATCGCCCGGGGCAGGTTTTGAGCAATGGTCGCTAGCGCTTCTTGAGGCAAGGCAGCCACGTGAACATTTTTAAGGTTGCTCACACTAGGTAATACCTTGTTCTCCCACACATCAATACGCCCGTAGGCGAGCAGCGACACCCGCTCAGCACGGCGCGAGCACCACGTCAAGCGCTCGGCATCCGGCAAACCTACTTCGATCCAGTGGAGCACTCGGCCATCCAGGCTTTTTTCCCAAAGGGCGGGCTCATCCACATCGGAAAGGCCGCGCCCAAATGCGATCGCTTCGCTGTACCAAAGTACATAGGCAATTAGCCGTGCGCTCATCCGCTCTTCTGTTTCAGAAGGGTGACGCGCCACGGTAAACCGTAACGTTTCATATACCCCACGATCCAAATCGGTGAGGTTGATATCGACTTTATAAGGCGTTGCGCTAAGGGCCATGGGGTTTTCCATCGGTAAATATTCGCTAGGGTTTGCGCGAAAAGTAGCTGAGCGAAGACCAGACAAGGAAAAAATCAGTGAAAAAACGGAGTTTACTTGTGTAAATGAGTATTTTGATCTGGTTTTTAACGCCGTATGGTCGAGCGCAAGCAGTTTTCGTACAAAGCCTAGTTTACCTGATGCATCGCCGGTTATGGGCAGGCCTTACGATAATCGGCGGTTAGCGTACCCTGCTTTAGCGTATCTGCTTCATGGCTGGGCTCGCGCCAGCGCTCTTCAAGTGCGTCCTGGTACCACGCCTGCATGGCTGGCTGTGCCAGCATGTGTTTTACGTATACTTGGGATGCTTCGCTCAGCGGCAAACCAAATGTTTGCACGCGAAATACGACTGGCGCATAGAAGGCATCCACCGCGGTAAAGTCTTTACCGGCTAGAAAAGGCCCGCCAAAGCGTGAAAGCCCCTGCTGCCACTGTTCATCCAGCCGCGCCATATCGGCCTTGAGAGCACTCGATAAATCATCAAGCGCAACGCGTGCCCCGCAGTTCATGGGGCATTCATTTCGCAAGGTCGCAAAGCCGCTATGCATTTCGGCGCTGGCCGAGCGCGCCCAGGCGCGTGCTGCGACATCCTGTGGCCACACCTTAGAGTGTTGCTCGGCCACATACTCAATAATGGCAAGCGAATCCCACACGGCGAGCTCTTTATCGACCAAGCAGGGCACTAGCGCTGAGGGCGAAAAGCGCTTAAACGTGGCGTAGCTTACGCCGGTCCCTCCTTCAAATGGCATAACGTACTCTTTAAAGGGGATATTGAGCGCCTTCATCAGCACCCAGGGGCGCAGCGACCATGAGGAGTAGTTTTTATTGGCGATATAGAGATCAAACATGAATACCTCATTTTAAAGAGACCAAGCGAGAAATGCGCCACTGGTAAAAACAAATACTCAATGAAATTAGAAATAAACAGTATATCCCTCTCCAGTTAAAGTTCTGTAGACCGCTTTTTACGATTTTGGCATTTTTTTGTAGCCATCTTAAACCAAGGTCGTGTATCCAAGGAGCTGCCAATCTATACGATGTTACCGATAACATTACCGGTAACAAACTTTCACTTATTGGAGCACTCGCATGGATGGTTGGACTCAAACGATGTCCGCAGGACCGCTGCTAGGCATTGCAGCCGTAGCGGTGTTGGCCCTTTTAGTATTGATCATCAGATTTAAGATGCATGCTTTTCTGGCGCTAATGCTAGTGAGTTTACTGACGGCGCTAGCCACTCAGATTCCGGTCAACGCCATTGTTCCGACCATGGTGAATAGTTTTGGAGGAACGCTAGGCGCGGTTGCTCTATTGGTTGGGCTAGGCGCCATGCTGGGCAAGCTGGTGGAGCAATCGGGGGGCGCCAAAGCCCTTGCCGATAAAATGATCGACCTATTCGGGGAGAAACGCGCGCCTTTTGCCTTGGGTATTACCTCGCTGTTGATGGGTTTTCCAATCTTTTTTGATGCGGGCTTGATCGTTATGCTCCCCATCATCTTTGCCGTGTCACGCCGTCTGGGTGGCCCTGTCCTGCTTTACGCCATGCCCGCCGCTGCAGCGTTCTCGGTTATGCACGTATTTCTACCGCCTCACCCAGGCCCCGTTACCGCATCAGAACTTTATAATGCGAACTTGGGTTTGCTACTGCTTGCCGGTGTGGTGATTGCGTTTCCACTCTGGTGGATATCAGGCTATATGTGGGGGAAAATCGTCGCTAAGCGCTACCCCTTCCCTCTCGCTGGCTCGCTGTTCGGTGAAGTCAGCGATGACAGCGTTACCAACCCGCCTTCGGTCAGCGTGGTTATCAGCATGCTGTTGCTGCCGCTTGTGCTGATCTTCATGAATACCGGCTTAGACTTCCTACGCTCAATGGGTGTTGTCGATAGCGACGCGCTATGGTTTCAGCTGCTCTCAGCGGTCGGTAACACGCCGGTGGCGCTGCTTATTTCAACGCTAGTGGCCATGCTAGTACTAGGTCGTCGCCAGGGTATCGGGGGCAGCGCGTTGGAAAAAGTTCTGGACTCTTCCTTAGGCCCGATTTGCTCGGTAGTACTGATTACCGGCGCCGGCGGCATGTTCGGTGGCGTGCTTCGGGCGTCAGGCATTGGCGACGCCTTATCTAACTCCCTCAGCGATATTGGTCTTCCGATCATTCTGGCAGCTTACGTGATTGCCGTGATTATGCGCCTGGCTCAGGGTTCGGCTACCGTGGCGTTGGTAACCGCTGCCGGACTCATGGCGCCCGCCGTGATTGGCGGTGATTTTACCTCCATGCAGGTAGTCGCGATTACCCTGGCAACGGCAGCGGGCTCTGTCTTTGCGGGGCATGTCAACGACTCTGGGTTCTGGCTGGTTGGCCGCCTTTTAGGTATGGATGTCAAGACGACGCTAAAGACCTGGACAGTTCAGCAAGCGCTGGAATCCGTTGTCGGCTTTATATTCGCCACTATTATTTTCATGCTGTTTTAGGTGAACACGATGACCAAAGCACTTTTCGATATTAGCAACCGTCTAGCACTAATAACCGGGTCCTCAAGGGGCTTGGGCAATGCACTTGCCAGGGGGCTTGCTTCACAAGGCACTCGCGTCATTTTGCACGGCCGGGATCTAGACCGCGTGAAGGAGGAAGCCTGCAACATCGCTCAGGAGACAGGCGCCAGCGTTGAAGCCGTCAGCTTCGATGTCACTGATGCCCAAGCGACCCAGCAAGCCGTGGAAGCCCTTATCGATCAATTCGGCGTTCCGGATATCTTGGTCAATAATGCCGGGCTTCAACGCCGAGCGCCGTTCAACGAATACGCGACACAAGATTGGGATGCACTTATCGCCACTAATCTGTCGAGCCTGTTTTACGTATCCCGAGCCTTGACTCCCGCCATGAGCAAACGTGGCTCAGGTAAAGTCATCAACATCGGCTCGGTACAGTCCAAGCTTGCCCGCGAAACCATTGCCCCTTATTCAGCAACCAAAGGCGGCGTTGTGCTACTCACACAGGGTATGGCTGCCGATTTGGCGCGCTTCAACATTCAGGTCAACTGCATTTCACCCGGCTACTTCAAAACCGAAATGAACACCGCGTTATGGCAAGACCCAAGCTTCAATCAGTGGGTTGAAAAACGCACTCCTGCACAACGCTGGGGACATTTCGACGAGCTGGTGGGCACGCTGGTCTATCTGTGTTCGGACGCTTCGAGCTTCGTGTCCGGACAAAATATTTTTGTTGATGGCGGCATGACCTCGGTGGTTTAACCTCCGAGAACCGCCCTTTGGGATGAAACGCCATGCAAGCATTAGTTATTCACGGTAAGCAGGATCTGCGCGAAGAGAGTCTCTCCCTTCCCGAGCTGGCAGCGGGAAAAGTTCGGCTGCGTATGGCCTTTGGCGGGATTTGCGGCTCGGACCTTCACTACTACCATGAGGGCGCCAACGGGGCCTTCGTGGTGCGCGAACCGCTTATCCCCGGCCACGAGATGGCAGGCTTAGTCGAGGAAGACCCGAGCGGCAAACTGGCCCCAGGAACGCCGGTTACCCTCCACCCCGCCACTTTTGGCAAAAGCCAGCCAGGCATTGAGGGCAAGCCGCACTTGTGGCCGGAAGGCGCCTACCTAGGCTCTGCCTCTACCTGGCCGCATACCCAAGGCGGCATGAGTGAGTATCTGGATGTGGACCCCGGTATGGTACGGGTTCTGCCTTCCTCTCTTCCGCTCAAGCGCGCCGCCCTGGCCGAACCGCTGGCGGTTGGCCTGCACGGCATTGAAGTGGCTGGCGGTGTCGAGAAGCAGCGGGTGCTGGTTTGCGGCGCAGGCCCCATCGGGCTGCTGGCAGCCGCAGCGGCGCTAGCCAAGGGCGCTTTAGAGGTGAGCATTACCGATGTGCTGGAAGGCCCGCTTTCTCGGGCGCGCGCGCTTGGCGTGCAGCGCACCTACCGCATCGGCGAAGATGAGGTTCCCCAAGAAGCATTCGACGTGGTGCTGGAGTGTACTGGCGTACCGGCCTCCATCAACGACGCGATCCTGGCGGTTCGCCGTGCAGGCGTTATTGCCCAGATTGGCATGATGCCCGCTACCCCGCAGCCGCTTGCTCTGGCACCGCTGATTGCCAAGGAAGTTCAGCTACGCGGCTGCTTCCGCTTTCATGATGAAATCGATGACGCGATTGCGCTGCTGGCCGCCGACGCCCGCTTTGATGATGTCATCACCCATGTGCTGCCCGCCGCTGATGCCCAGAACGCCTTTGCCATCGCCAAGGATTCTGAAATCTCCGGCAAGGTGCTGATTGAACTCTGGCCGTAACGTTTCTGGTTACAAAAACGTTTCTGGGCACAAAATAGAAGAAGCGGGCCAAGAGCCCGCTTCTATTGATTAACGCCTGCGCTTAAAAGTTGGGTTTGCGCTTCTCGACGAAGGCCGCCATGCCCTCTTTCTGCTCTTCACCGGCGAAGCAGAACGCAAACAGGCTGGTTTCGAGCGCCAGAGCGCTGTCGAGTTCCTGATCCATGCCGTCGTGTACGGCCTGCTTGGCGCCGCGTACCGATAGCCGACCATTGCCTTTAAGCTGCTTAGTAAATTCTTCGACATAGCTTTCCAGCTCAGCCTGGGGCATGACGCGGTTCACCAGACCGATACGCAGTGCTTCCTGCGCGTCGATCTTGCGCCCGGTGGTGACCAGATCAATGGCCATCGCCGGGCCAACACGGCGCGGCAAGCGCTGTGTGCCGCCAAAACCGGGGATCACGCCCAGCAATACTTCCGGCTGACCAAATACGGCGTTGTCGCTCGCTACCGCCCAGTCGCAGGCCAATGCCAGTTCGCAGCCGCCGCCAAGGCAAAACCCGTTCACCAGCGCGACCACCGGCACTGGCAAGGTTTCCAAACGTTTGATGGTACGCAGCGCCTGGCTTGCAAACGCGCGGGCCTCCTCGGGCGTTTTATCGCGCATTTCGGTGATATCCGCACCAGCAACAAAGGACTTCTCGCCCGCGCCGGTAATCAGTACCGCGCGCAGATCGGACTGGGCTTCAAGCTCAACCAGATGGGACTCCAACGCGGCAAGCACTTCGCTATTCAGGGCGTTCAGTGCCTTCGGGCGGTTAATGGTGAGACGTACCACGCCGTCGTTGTCGACCTTCTCAATCACTGCTTCACTCATATTGGCTCCTTCATTGTTATGGCGGCGCTAACTGGCCTGCCTTCCAACCCTAGCTAACGCTTGGTTGGGAGGCAATCACTTCTTGTATCGTCGTTTCTTTAATGCTGTTTTGCCTCTTCGCGCAGAACAAACTTTTGTATCTTGCCCGTCGAGGTTTTGGGCAACTCGCTGAACACTACCGTTTTGGGCACCTTGAAGCCGGCTAACCGCTCGCGGCAATGCGCAATAATGTCCGCTTCACTAACCTCGCCATAGCCAATTTTCAATTTTACAAAAGCACAGGGCGTCTCTCCCCACTTCTCATCCGGCTTGGCGACAACGGCGGCTTCCTCTACCGCCGGGTGGGCGTAGATGGCGTTTTCCACCTCGATAGTGGAGATGTTTTCACCGCCCGAAATAATAATGTCCTTGGAACGGTCCTTAATCTCGATATAGCCGTCTGCATGCCAGACGGCCAGGTCACCTGTGTGGTACCAACCGCCCTCTAACGCCTGCTGCGTGGCCTTTGGATTTTTTAGATAACCTTTCATCACGTTGTTGCCGCGCATCATGATTTCGCCGATGGTTTCACCATCTTTGGGCACGGGCTCCAGACTGACAGGATCGGCAACACACAGCGCTTCCAGCATATGGTAGCGCACGCCTTGCCGCGATTTGATCGTGGCGCGCTCAGCCAGGGGTAGCTCGTTCCAGGCCTCGCGCCAGGCGCATACCGTTACCGGCCCATACACTTCGGTTAACCCATACACGTGGGTTACTTCGATTCCCAATGTCTCGATACCCGCAATCACCGAGGCTGGCGGTGCGGCTCCCGCAGTCGTCACTTTTACCGGGTGGTCGAATTCGCGCTTATCTTCAGCGGGCAGGTTAACCAAGCCGTTAAGAATAATCGGTGCGCCGCTAAAGTGGCTGACGCGCTCATCGGCAATCAGCTGCATCACCTTTTTAGGCTCGACTTTACGCAGGCAAACATTGACCCCGGCATTGGCGGCAATCGTCCAGGGAAAACACCAGCCGTTGCAGTGAAACATCGGCAGTGTCCACAGGTAGATGGGATGATGCGGCATCGCCCACTCCATCACGTTGCTGACAGCGTTCAGGTAGGCGCCGCGGTGGTGATAAACCACGCCTTTAGGCTTACCGGTAGTGCCTGAGGTGTAGTTAAGCGAGATAGCCTGCCACTCATTATCCGGCAGCCGATAGGCGTAGTCGGGGTCGCCTTCGGCGAGCAGAGCTTCATACTCAACTGCGCCAATGCCTTGGGGATCGCCCAGAAACTCCATATCAGCAACATCAATGATCAATGGTTTCTGCTCAAGCATGGCGACCGCTGCCTGAACCACCTCGGAAAATTCAGGGTCCACAAGAATGGCTTTGGCCTCGCCGTGGGCCAGCATATAGCTGATCGCCTCAGCGTCGAGACGAATGTTTAGGGTATTGAGCACACAGCCCGCCAGAGGCACGCCAAAGTGCGCTTCAAACATCGCAGGAATATTGGGCAGCATGGCGGCCACCGTCTGACCTGGCTGAAGTCCACGCTGCTCAAGCGCTGATGCAAGCTGACGACAGCGTGCCCAGGTTTCAGCCCAGTTGCGACGGATCTGGCCATGTACGATAGCGGGATAGTCGGGGTAAATGGACGCCGTACGCTCTATAAACGTCAGCGGCGAGAGCGGTACATGATTGGCGACGGTTTGGGGAAGATCCTGCTCGAAAATAGAAGACATACAGCGCTCCTTGATTGGCGAAGTCTGCCCGTTGCGCTAGCGTGTTCGCCTGAATAGCGTTTGTTGTATTAAACCGGTTTATAGCTTGTTTTCATCGCCAGAAACACAGCCGCCGCCCAAGGGCGGCGGCTGCGGCTGCGTATTAATCTACTTCAAAATCGCTCAAGCACTGGATGCCCGCTTCGATCACGGCCCGCTGGGCGCGCCCAATCGGAAGCCACTGCATAATCGCAAACTCGGCGCTGCGCATTTTGGCGGTATAGAAAGGGTCATCGCTGCCGTTGTTAAGCGCAGCCTGCGCGCTAAGTGCTGCCTGTCCCATCTGCCAGGCGCACAGCACGTGACCTACCAGGTTTAAAAACGGCGTTGCATAGCCTTGCACAGCATCTGGCCCACGGTCAGGATCTTTACCCTGTTCAAGTACCTGTTGCTGGGCGGCGCTTAAATCTTCAAGCCCGGCGGCTAACGCCTGCCCCAGGTGGCCAAGCGCCGGTTCAGCGTTAAGCTTCTCAACGGTTTCAGCCGCATCTTTTAACAGGCTGGCAAACGCTTCGCCGTTGTCGCGCTGTAACTTGCGCCCGGCTAGATCCAGCGCCTGGATACCATTGGTGCCTTCATAAATCGGTGCGATACGTACATCACGCAGCAGCTGCGCGGCGCCCGTTTCTTCGATATACCCCATTCCGCCATGCACCTGCACACCTAACGAGGCGATCTCTACCGCCTGATCGGTCGAAAAGCTTTTCACTACTGGGATGAGTATGTCGACACGCGCCTGGGCCGTTTGACGCTCTGCTGGATTGTGCGCATGGCGGGCGATATCCAGTTGAGCGGCGCAGTAAAGTGCCAAGGCACGCAGAGCATCAGTGCGGGCACGCATGGCAAGCAGCATGCGCCGTACATCCAGATGCTCGCTGATGGTACATTCCTGGCCACCACGCGCGGCGGGCAGGCGCCCCTGCTGGCGCTCGCGGGCATAGGCAAACGCGTGCTGACAGGCACGCTCAGCCACACCAATCCCCTGAATGCCGACTTTGTGGCGCGCCTCATTCATCATCGTGAACATATGGTTCAGGCCGCGCCCTTCTTTACCCACCAAGTACCCTATCGCGCCACCCTGTTCACCAAAACTTAGCGAGCAGGTGGGCGAGCCGTGGATACCCAGCTTGTGCTCAATAGCGGTACAGATCACGTCGTTGCGCTCACCCAGAGTGCCGTCATCATTGACCAGGAATTTAGGCACCAGAAACAGCGAAATGCCTTTATTGCCTTCAGGGGCATCGGGTTTGCGCGCCAGCACAAAGTGGATGATATTTTCAGCGGCGTCGTGTTCACCCCAGGTGATGTAGATCTTCTGGCCGTTTAACCGATAGTGATCGCCTTCGGGAACCGCTTTGGTGCGTACTTTGGAAAGATCCGACCCCGCTTGGGGTTCGGTCAAGTTCATGGTACCGGTCCAGGTACCTTCAACAAGTTTAGGGAGGTAGGCCGCCTTTAATGCATCACTGCCGTGATGCGCCAGCGCTTCAATAGCCCCCGCGGTCAACATGGGACAAAGGCCTAGCGCCATATTGGCGCCATGCAGCATTTCCTGTACGGCACTGGCCACCACTTCAGGCAGATTTTGACCACCTAACGCCTCGGATACGCCGATGCCGTTCCAGCCCCCTTCTACATAGGCCTGGTAGGCGGCTGCAAAGCCCTCTGGCGTTGTTACGCTGCCATCGCTCTGGCGTTTAGCGCCCTGGCGGTCGCCAATGGTATTAAGCGGCCCCCAAACGTCACCCGCCAGTTTTGCCGCTTCCTCAAGCACCGCCTCGACCAAGTCAGGCGAGGCATCCTCAAAGCCCGGTAAGCTAAGTGAACGGTGCGCCAAGAGCTCTTCAAGCACAAAGCGCAAATCGCGTATCGGCGCGGCATAGACATTCATGGCAAACCTCGGGCTGAAAATTAAACAGAGCTTTCTTAAACAATTGTTTGAAAGTATGCCTAGGATAGTAGTAATACTCGCCCAGATACCATTAGCCCAAGGTATCAGCCGCCTCCCATCCCGTTCTTATGCCTGATTATTTACGCACTGCCGATTGTTCAACATCGTCGTAGAAGGTGATATGGCTCTCATCTTCTGCAGGTGGCCCCACGACCGGCTCGACGGCATCCACATCCCAGACGGCATCGGATAAATCTTCCAGATACTCGTGCTCAAGCGCCCCTTGCAGCAACTCTTCGGTTACCACCAGCTCAGCCCCTGCAGCCGTCATGGGAGTAGTAGGTGTAAACGGCGCAACAGGCAGCGGCGCTGGGCGTACATGCCGACGCCAGGAGAAGAACGCCACCAGGAACAGGCTTAGCGAGCCGAAAGCCCAGAACAGACCCGCATCACCCATGGCGGTCATCACCGGTGAGATCAACAACGGGCTGATGGTGGCACCAATCGAGTTGATCAACAGCAGTCCCTGACTCATCCGCACCAACGCGCCTGCCGGCGCACGATCGGCGGCGTGGCTCACCGCAACCGGATACAGCGCAAATACTCCGCCACCGAGCAGGAACAGAAGCGCCCCCAGCACTAGCGTAGAGAGCGGCAGCCAGAGCATCGCTGCCGAGATCAGCACGCAGAAACCGCTAATACCAATCAGCACCATCTGCCGGTCATGCCGATCCGACCAGCGGCCAATCGGGTATTGAAGCAGCATCGCGCCCATGATTACCACGGCCATCATCTGCCCCACCTGGCTTACACTCATACCGATGCGCTGCAAGTATAGCGGCAGCAGCGTATACGCGGCAGCAACCACCATGCCTGAGCCTAAGCTGCCCATCACGCCTGTAGGTGTGAGCGTAATCAGGCGATGCGGAGGCAATGGTTCCGCATGCTCCATAATCGGTGATACGCGGGGGATCATGGCCATGGGTAACACAGAGAGCGAAGCCAGCAGGCCAATCACCATAAAGGGTGCGGTCACCCCCATCGCATTGGTCACGCCCAGCAATAGCTGGCCCACCACACCGGCGGCATACAGCGAAATCATATACAGCGCCAGCAAACGGCCGCGAACTTTCTGGTCCCCCGCTGTCAGCAACCAGCTCTCAATAACCAGATAAACACCTACCGTGGCCCAGCCGCCCACCAACCGTAGCGCAAACCATGCCCAGGGATCGAAGAACAAACCTTGCAGAAGCACCGTGACGGCGACCAGCGATGCAAAACTACCGTAAGCACGGATATGGCCAATGCGCAGCAGCAAACGGTCATTAACCATGGCACCCAGCGCCAGACCAATAAAATAGGCCGAAGAGACAATCCCGATAACCGTTGCGGACTCCCCGGCGGCATCCAAGCGTACGGTGATTAAGGTCGCTAAAAAACCATTGCCGATACCTAGAATAAACAGGCCTAACAGGGGCGCTAGCGCCATGGCCAGTAGTTGCCGCGACATGAAAACCTCACCTTGCCAAACAAGTTGCTAAAGACGCTGCTAGAGGACCGTTATCGCCTCCCACACCACGACAGGCAAGAAACGGGCGCGCAATTATTGCTTTGGATAGCACAAAGTCAACGCTTTTTCACACCTTAACTGCCGTAATCAGTGTTTTCTCAGAATAACCGTATCCTTTGCAGGAAATTCGACTGTAAACTGATGCTTTGCAGCCCACCATTCAAAGGTCGCTTCACTAAAAAAGCACACATGGGTAGGATCATTAATATAGTGCCAGCGTGAAAAGGCTGCTTGTGTGGTAACGCGCTTGGTCATCAGCCCCAAATAACCGCCGGGGGTAAGCTGGCCAACCAATTGCGCCAATACTTGGCCGGGCAGCGCCAGATGCTCCAACACTTCTGTGGCGGTAATAAAGTCATAGACATGCTGCAACACTGATGTATCGGGCGCGTAGAAAATATCGAAAATGGCCATTGGATGGCCAACTTCCTCGAACATTACCGAAAGCGTTGGCCCCGGCCCCGCACCAAAATCCAAACCCTTAGCCCCTTGAGGCAATTTGGCGCGGAGCGGGGTAAACAATCGGCCGAGAAACGCTCGATACCCCGTATCCTCGGGTGAATTTTGATGCTTATCGTATTCCGCTTTTTCATCCGCTGCGCTTAAATGCTGATCTGACGGCACAAACACCAGCGAACACGTGGCACACTGGTAATAATCACGACGGTGATCCTGGTGATATAAGCTGACTTTCGTTTCGCCACATAGCGGACAGCATCGCATCGTCGTATCCTCTGGTTTTCGGTTTTGCATTTAAGGAAAGTGGCATGCTCTCAGGTCTGGACCATCTTGTAGTGACTGTGACTGACATGGGTCGCGCGGTTGATTTCTATTCACGCGTTTTGGGGCTGGATGTACGTTATCGCGATGCACAACGGGTGGATTTAATGCTGGGCGACACGGCCTTACGGCTTCATCAAACCGATACCGATATCGAGCCGATTTCTGCCACCCCAACTCCAGGCAGCTTAGATCTGTGCCTGCGTTGCCAGCTGCCACTGGATGAATTTCAACAGCACTTGGAAGCGTTGGATATCGAAGTTGAGCTTGGCCCTGTCGCCCGCCAGGGCGCCAATGGCGCCATTGAGTCTGTTTACTTGCGTGACCCCGATGGCAACTTGCTGGAAATTTGTCGTCCGGCGCCCCGATAGAAAAAAACTTTTCTGCTTCGATGATAAGCATTGCTATGCGCGCTATTATAACGCGCTCGAACGGTATCCACAGGATGCTTAGTTTCAAAGCATGCAACAGGAGTAATCATGCGCGATAATGATACGTCTCTGGAAGGCGAAGTAATACACAACGAGACACATCAAGACTCTCCCGTCAAAAAACCCGACACCACCATGGCCATGGTCAATTATGGCCTTTATCTGGCAAGCTTTTTAGTCGGTTTCAGCATGTTTGTCGGCGTTATTATTGCCTATGTATATCGTGGTAAAGGGCCTGCTTGGCTAGATGAGCATTACCGCTACCAGATCCGCACGTTCTGGATCGGCTGTGTGTATGGTTGCATTGCGCTGGTGCTTACGCTGGCTCTAGTCGGCTTCTTGCTCTTTTTTGCACTCGCTGCATGGATCATCATTCGCTGCGTTATCGGCTTTAAAGCGTTGCAGGAACAGCGTGCCCCTGCCAACGTGGATACCTGGCTGATTTAAGCGATGCAACATAAGGCTTCCGCCAAGCGGCGTCCATTCACTCAGGCGAGCGCTATCTCATGGCTATGGAGAACGCTCGCCAAATGGCCCTTGCCACGCCTCTGGCGTATGGCCTCATTGCTCGGCCCTCAAGTTTACCGGTTCAGTAAACGCGAGCGTCGAGTCACTGAGCTCAATCTTAACGTAGTCTATCCGACTACCTCAGCCGCTCATCGCAAGGCGCTTGCCAAACAGAGTCTGAAGCATTCAACGGCGACAATGCTTGAGCTTGGCCATGCTTGGATGGCCAAGCCAGAGAAAGTGTCTGCATCAATTTTGGAAGTGCACGGCCGCGAGAAGCTGGATAGCGCCCGCGCTGAAGGCCGCGGTGTTATCGTGCTGGCACCGCACTTTGGTAACTGGGAAGTGCTCAACTTCTGGCTTTCCAGCCACTTCCCGTTTACCGCCATGTACGAGCCGCCCAAAATGGCTGAGCTTGAACCGATAATTCGCCACGGCCGCGAGCGCATGGGTGCCCAACTGGTGCCCACCAACCCACGCGGTGTGGCAGCGCTTCTCAAGGCGCTAAAGCGCAGCGAGGCCATCGGCATTCTGCCCGACCAAGAGCCCGATTGGGGCAGCGGCGTGTTTGCGCCTTTTTATGGGCGTAATGCTTACACCGCAACGCTTTTACCCAAGCTGGTCGCCCGCACCCAAGCGCGTGTGGTCACTGGCGTTGCCCTGCGCCTTCCAGGCCGCGGCTTTGCGATCCACTTTCTGGATGCCGACGAGCGTGTGTATAGCGCTGAAGAAGCGGAATCAGCCGTTGGCGTCAATGCGAGTGTCGAAGCATCGATCGCGCTTGACCCAGCCCAGTACCAGTGGGAATACAAGCGCTACCGGAAAGTCGTCGAAGAACAGCAACAGCACCCGCAAGCCAATGATTTTCGGCTTTACTGAGCCAACTGGCCAGTTTCCAGAGAAATCTCTTCACCAAACCCTTCACGCAGCCAGTGACGTAGCTGGCTCATTTTGGCGGCGCCTTGGGGGTTGTCCAAAGGCGGCAAGGTACCGTCGATAAATCCATGCGCGCGAAAAGGCGCTAACAGCCTGGCATCGCCGCTAATAATATGTACCGGCACTGCCTTGCTGGCGTTGTCGCCGGTGATGAGCGGCGCTGGCTGATGGTCACCAAGTACTATAAGCAGCGTATTGTCATCCACTACTCTTTCCGCCCAGCGCCCGGTGACATCTACAGCGTAGTCGACAGAGCGGCCATAGTGCTCGCGAACCCGTTCAGCATCCTGCCAAAGTACCTCTGGCGGGTCACCTGCATGCTCCCAGGGCGCAAAAATAGCGCCATCACCTATCGTCGACCAGTCTTCAATAACCGGCAAGATGGGTGTCCAGGGCGCATGGCTTGATATCAGCGCCATCTGGGCAAACACAGGTGTGTCACCCAGCAGTTGCCGCTGCGTATAGTCGAGCGTGAATTGATCCGGCATGGTGACCCAGTTCAAGGCAGGGCCTGCATAGTCGATATCTTTTGCTGCAAAAATATCGTCAAAGCCATACATTTTACCCTCCGGCCAGGCAAGCGTAATCGCGGGCATGATACTCAGCGTGCGCTGACCGGTTGCTTTAAAATCATCAATCAGGGTTGAGGTTTCACTATTGAGCATTAGTCGGTACCACAGCTGATTATCGATCCAGCGTCCGCTGAGTACCGTGGCATGCGCAAGCCATGACTGCCCGCCCTGAATAGGCGCTTGCAGCAATCCCGAGACGACATGCAGACTGCGCTTGGCTAACCTCTGCTCCATGGATGCAAGCGTAGGAAGCAGCAAGTCGCTATAGCGCGTATCGTTGAGTGCCGATACTCCATAAGATTCAACGAATGTAAGCAGCACGTTGTGGCCTTCAAGCCCTTGGAGCGGCTGCGCTTCAAGAGGTGCTGAGTCAAGTTGCTCGGAAAACGCAAGCCGTGCCTGATGAGTCACGCTTATCTGATGCCACTGAAAGCGCGATGCCTCAGCCATGGGCAGCGACGAATGGTGCCCTAACGGCTTCCCTGTGCTATCGGCTATGCCCAGGCCAAGCGCAACCACTAACATGTAAAGGGCTACCGCTCCTTTTATACGATGCCCCCACAAAGGACGTGCTGGAAGCAGTAAGTAAAGCAGCCCACCCAATATTCCCATCAGCAAGACGGCGCCGACGAGCATTGCGCAAACTGCCCATATTTGGCCTACATTACCTACCAGTAAGTTAAAAATTGAGCGCACCAGAGGGAGATCTAAATACAGGTTGAGGGGCCGCCCAAATGCCGCGTAAGTGGCTGCATTGCCTAGATTAGCAACGGTTACCAAGGCAACCCAGCTGATTAGAGCCACCCCCAGTAAGCGCCGCCCATAACCGACGGGGAGCATCAGCATAAGCGGTACGATGACCCATGCTTCCCAGGCGACAAGAGGCTGCCCAATGGTGCCAAAGCGCCACCATAAGGGAGCCACAAGCAGTAAATTGAGTGCTAGTGCACCAACCAATAATCGCAACATAATAGGTTCGAGACCCTCTCAAGAGGTGGGCAATCAACAGGACGGGGGACCTTACTTAGCTGTATCAAAAAAACCGTCGAATAAATGACCTTACGTTAAATAAACTGTGTGCATAAAGTACTAAACGTATAATATTTGTATTAAAAAAACATTTTAGTTAGCTCTATATAGCTTTCTTCAAGGCAGCATTCGAAAGGAAATCGTTTATGCGCTGTACGAACATGAAAAGTACAAATACTGGAAAATGGATGTTGTTGCTCGGCTGCTTTACAGCGCTGCCTCTGCCTGTCAACGCTAATCAAGATGAACACTTTAATCGAGTCATTGAGCGAGCCCAAAAGCTTGCCGAACAGACTTACCAAGCGCCAGAAGAGTCGCTTCCCCCAGCATTACAAGACGTTAATTACGACACCTACCGACAAATACGCTTTGCGCCTGAAAAGGCGTATTGGCGTGATGAAAGCCCCTTCAATCTACAGCTATTTCATAGCGGTTTCATATTTCAAACGCCCATCACCCTTAATATCATCGAGAACGACACGGTAACCCCCCTGCCTTTTTCAAGCGATGATTTCCAATACGATGACGATGCCCAGGCTCTTCTGGAGCAGGATCTGACCGGTAGCGGCCATGCCGGATTTCGGTTGCATTACCCCCTTAACAACCAAGACTACGCCGATGAGTTCGCGGTCTTTTTAGGTGCCAGCTATTTTCGCCTGACGGGTCAGGGTCAAACTTACGGGCTCTCCACGCGTGGGCTCGCCATTGATACGGCATCCCCCGAGGGGGAAGAGTTTCCGGCATTTCGAGAATTCTGGCTTTATAAGCCCGGTGCGAATGACGATGAAATAACCCTTCTCGCTCTGCTGGATAGCCCGTCTTTAAGCGGCGCCTACCGGATTACGTTACACCCGGGTGAGCAAACAGATGCAGAAATTGATGCTCGGCTCTTTGCGCGTAGCGATGTTGCCAAGTTAGGTATTGCTCCGCTGACCAGCATGTATGCTTTTGGGGAAGCCAGTGACGAGCGCCCTGATGACTTTCGCCCTCAGGTACATGACTCTGACGGCCTGTTGATCCATACCGGCGCGGATGAGTGGATTTGGCGCCCGCTGAGCAACCCAAAAAATGTACACATTTCAAGCTTTTTGGATGACGCCCCCAACGGTTTTGGGTTAATGCAACGCCAGCGCAACTTTGACCGCTACCTGGATATGGAGGCCCAGTACCACCTCCGGCCCAGCCAATGGGTAGCCCCGATCGAGCCATGGGGTGCAGGGCATGTTGAGCTGGTGGAAATCCCTACGCCAGATGAAACCTTCGATAATATAGTGGCTTACTGGGTTGCCGACGAGCCGCTCAAGGCCGGAGAATCACGTAAGCTTCATTACCATACCTACACGCTCAATGATGTTCCTGAAAAGCATACGCTTGGCCAGGTCATCCGCACCCGCCATGGCACTGCCAACGTTCCAGGAACCGGTGAAGATAATGCACTAAAGCGTCAATTTATTGTCGACTTTCAGGGCGGACCGCTTAACGATATTGCCGCCGACCAACCTGTCGAGCTTGAAATTAGCACGCAGACAGGAGAAGCCAGCGCAGCGCATGTGATGCCGCTACCCGACAATGCTTGGCGCGCCAGCTTTCGCATAGAGTCTCATAATGAACCTAGCGATATTCGCCTGCGTTTAATGCTTAACGGCCAGCCGATTAGCGAAACCTGGAACTACGTGTGGTATCCCGATGCATAAAAAAAACGAACGATCACAAAAACAGCCACAAGAACTTGCATCAGAACTAGCACCCTCGATTCCATGGCTCGGGTTTCGCCGCATCCTTTTGGCCGTGCTGGTAATAAGTTCCAGCATCGCTGGCTGTGTGGCCATGTATCATGTCATTTCCAACCTGGAAATAGGTTGGCAGGTCACCATGCTGGTGCTATTTGCGCTCACCTTCACCTGGATCGCCCTAGCTTTCTGGGGAGCCGTCTTTGGCTTTATGGTATGCCTGCTGCGGCGCGATCCGTTAAGCCTACGGCGGCAAGTACCGCTTGCGCCTAACGGCAGTTTATTGGTTAGCCGAACAGCGCTGGTGATGCCAATTTATGCAGAGCCCCCCATTCCTACTATCGCGGGGCTTGAAGCTACCTGTCGTTCGTTGATCGAGCAGGCAAAAACACCGGATAACCATATTGAAACGCCGCTCAGCGAACACTTTGAAGTGTTTATTCTGAGCGACACCCAGGATGCCGAGAAGGCCAAAGTGGAAGCCGCCCATGTGGTTGCATTACAGCAACGCCTGGCAGGCCAGCTATCGGTTCACTACCGGCGCCGGGAGAACAACCTGGGCCGTAAAGCGGGCAATATTGCCGAATTTTGCTGCCGCTGGGGGCGGCGCTATGACTATATGGTAGTGCTCGACGCCGATAGTCTCATGAGCGGTGCAACGCTATTGAAGCTTGTCCATCGCATGCAGCGCCAGCCAAGCGTTGGCTTGATTCAAACCGTGCCGATCCCGGTTGGCCAGCGTACGCTGTTTGGCCTGTTTACCCAGTTTGCCTCAGCACTGTACAGCCCGATGCTGGCAGCAGGGCAAAGCTTTTGGCAGGGCGACGCTGCTAACTACTGGGGACATAATGCTATTGTCCGCACCCGGGCGTTTATGGCAAGCGCAGGGTTACCCATGCTGTCTGGCAAACCGCCGTTGGGAGGCGAAATCTTAAGCCACGACTTTGTGGAAGCTGCGCTACTCAAAAGAAGCGGCTGGCAGGTTTTGCTGGATACGTCGGCGACTACCGCTGTTTCAAGCCATAACCCTTACGCCAGCGCCTCCCACAATAGTTTTGAGGCAATGCCCAGCAACATGCTCGACTTTGCCAAGCGCGACCGTCGTTGGCTACAGGGCAACCTGCAACATTTACGCCTACTGACAGGTGCAGGGCTTCACACCCTTAGTCGTCTGCACTTTTTGTTCGGCGCATTTGCCTATCTATCGTCGCTGGTTTGGCTTGGCTTGCTGGCCTGTACAAGCCTACTGGTGGGCTATCAAGCCATCGATAACACATCCGAGCAGATGCTCCCCCAATCGCTTTCAGTGGGGCTCCTGTTGATTACCTTGGGTATGTTGCTGGCCCCCAAAGTGCTGGGTCTGCTACTGGCGTTTATTCAGTGCCCTCACGCGTTTGGTGGCCGATTCCGGCTGCTTACAAGCGCGGTGCTGGAGATACTTTTTGCCGCACTAACCGCCCCGTTGATGATGGCCTTCCATAGTCTTTTTGTTATTAACGTCCTGATAGGTGGCTCTATCGAGTGGCAGACACAACCGCGGGGTGAGCGTTCGCTACGCTGGCGAGAGGTATGGCAACACGCAGGATGGATGACACTGTGCGGCCTTGCCTGGTCAGGCGGCGTCATACTGTTTTCGCCCTCCGCCTTTGGTTGGCTAACGCCTGTCTGGTTGGGTTTGGTTGTAGCGGTACCGATTATAAAATACTCAAGTAGCAGTACCTGGGGTGGAGTCCTTAGCCAACGCTTACGACTTTTACAAACGCCCAGCGTTAGTTTAAGTCCACCGCTGCTGAATGAGTTTAATGCCCTGATGTCGCGCGATAGTTCAACGCTACCGCCAGCCGAAGACGGCGCTACGCTAACCCTGAACGCACTGCCCTGTGAGCTATCGGGCGATATGCCGTGTCAGTCGCTCTATCAGTTTAATGCGCAGACAATGACGTCCCCCGAGCCTCAAGCAAAAGAGCCTAATTAATGCTTAGCCACTGACTGGGCTGGTAAGCATCTAAGCGGGGCAACCCGCTTTGGTGCTAATACATTCAAGCTTAAAGGCGCAGGATTTAAAATTTATGATTTACCATTGGCAGTCGCTGACCACCCCTGAACTGGCCGCTCTAGCGAAGCGCGACCCGATCGCCGTTTTGGTGTTGGGAGCCATTGAGCAGCACGGCTCTCACCTGCCTCTAGGCACAGACCTTATCATCGGCGAAGGGCTGCAAGCCGCCATGCTACCTCTTCTCGACCCTGCCCTGGATGTTGTTTGCCTACCACCTATTGCGGTGGGCGCAAGCGACGAGCACGCCAACTTTTCAGGCACGTTAAGCCTTCCGGCACCGCTCGCCATAGCGACGCTTGAAGCATATGGCGAAAGCGTTTCTCGGGCTGGCATCCAGCGTTTGGTATTAATCAATAGCCATGGCGGTAACAAAGCCATCATGGATTTGGCGTCACTCACCTTGCGTAAGCGTTTTGCTATGCGCGTCGTTAAAGCAACGTACACCCGCCTGCCCCCACTTGAAGGGGCTATCAATGCCGACGAGCTGCGCTATGGCTTACATGGCGGACTGCTGGAAACCGCCATGATGCAGTACCTCGCGCCAGCCTCTGTAAAGCTTGAGGGCTATCAAACTGCCCCAATTGGCACCTTGCAGCATAATCAGCTGCTAGGGCCGGAAGGCGCGGCCGCGTTTGCCTGGCTTGCCGAAGATCTCAGCCAACACGGTGTGGCAGGCGATGCCCGCCAGGCTAACGCCGCATTGGGTGAGCGCTTGGTACAACACTACGCTAGCCAACTGGCAACCGTGGTGGCTGAAACCGCCCGGCTACCCGCAGTATCTCAAAAACCCTAGTGTTAGAGCAGCGTGGCCGCTAGCGGCTATTGCTGCCTAGCACATCGCCGAAAAGATGGCCTGCCCGGTTGGCCTTAGCACTCAAATAACGGTGGTTTTGGTCGGTGACGCTGCCATAAAGCGCCTGACGCGATACCACTTCAATACCTCCCTCACGTAGAGCTTCAATTTTTAAAGGATTGTTGGTCAGTAGCTGAACCTGGGAAATATCCAGGGCGTTGAGCATATCCACCGCGACCGCGTACTGACGCTCATCGTCGCCAAAACCCAGCACCTGGTCGGCGTCCACGGTGTCTAGCCCGCCATCCTGCAAAGTATAAGCGCGTAGCTTATTGGCAAGTCCAATGCCGCGCCCCTCCTGAGCCAAATACAGCAGTACACCACCGCCCATTGCTTGAATATCCGCGACGGCGTTGCGCAGCTGCTCACCGCAGTCGCAGCGCAGGCTGCCAAATAAATCTCCTGTCAGGCAAGCAGAGTGCATACGTAGCGGCACAGCGCCTTCTAGCGTTTCCGGCTGACCAATGACCACTGCTACATGCTCGCGCAGACCATCCGGCTCGCGGAAGAGGACAAAGCGGCTTTCAGGCGCGTCTTCAAGCGGAATACTGGCTTCGCTTACCCGCTTGAGCATGCCCGGCGCCCCCGCCAGACATTTTTCGGCATCCTTCGCCTCAACCTCTAACAGCTTACCCTGGGCAATATCCTGGGCCACGGCGCTTGCTGCCTGCTCACTGACCTCGGCACATAGGGCTGCCGGGATAAGTAACGCACGGCGCATGATGGCAACCGCCCCGCGCTCGCCGGGCCCTGCCGGCTTCAAGCCACTTAATAACGAGTGCGAAGGACGATGCGCGCTTTGCGTAACGGCCAACGCGTTCAGGTCATTCTCGCCGATATTTTCAACCAGCGGCAAACACGCAGCCTCAGCGGTAAGCGACATTCCCATCGCCTCAAGGCGGTGGCGTGTTAACACCAGTGATGGACGCGTCCCTGCAAGCTTGGCCAGCATATCCACCGACTCAATGCCTTCCAATGCCTGTACCAGCAGACGCTTTTCGCCCGTGTTGATAACGACCGGCAACCCACGGCGAATATCAAAGATAGCGCGTTCAATGTGATACATATAGGCCTCCTAATTGCCTGTTGCAGCGAATAGCGTACGCTTGCGCTGGGCCATGTGGCCCCGCAAGATAAGACGGTTTTCTCAGCGCGGAGGCGTTATGCCCGACACCGATCGTCAAAATGGCTGCACTCGTCACGAAACATTGCTGGATATTGAGGCGGCCTGGGATTGGCTTTTGGCTATGCGCCATCGTAAGCCCTCCAGCACACCAATTGAGCTCAGCCCCGAGGGGCAATGGCATACCCATACGGCTGTTACGCCAGCAGCCACTGAGCTGCTGGACTGTCTGACACCGCTGGCGAGCCACGCCTCCTGGGTGATCGCCCAGCTGGGGCAGAGCCTGGATGGACGTATTGCGACCCAAAGTGGCCACTCGCATTACATCAACGGTCAAGAAAGCCTGGTGCACCTGCACCGGCTGCGTGCCCTGGTGGATGCCGTGGTAATTGGTGCGGGCACGGCAAGCGCCGACAACCCCCAATTGACGGTACGTCACGCCACCGGCACTCACCCCACGCGGGTGGTGCTCGACCCACGTGGACGCGTGCCTCGCGATATCAAGCTGTTCCAAACCGATTCGGCGCCCACGCTGCACGTGGTGGGGCCGGATACAGCGCTTGCGCCGCCGAGTGCCAACGTTCAACGCTGCAGGTTGCCACTCAATGCCCAGGGGCAGTTCGCCCCCAGCGATGTTATTAACCTGCTCAACCAGCGCGGGCTTAAGCGCATCCTGGTGGAAGGCGGCGGCGTTACGGTTTCCCAATTTATTGAGGCCGGTGTGATCGATCGCCTGCATCTTCTGGTCGCCCCGCTGCTGATCGGCTCGGGCAGGCCCGGACTGCAAATGACGCCCATCGAAACGCTTGAAAGTGCGCTGCGCCCGACGATGCGCCGGTTCCGTTGTGGTGACGACACTCTGTTTGACGTGCTGCTGCGTGCCGCCACCTTCACCTGATGGTTGAGCGCGGTGATGACGCGATAGCGCCACCCAGATGCCCGGCAGGCTGGAAAGAAGTACCAGTACCCCATACGCCAGGGAGACCGCCACGCCCTGAGCCGTTGGCAACCCGACCAGCGCCCAAGTTGCCACCGCGGCACCTTCGCGCACTCCCCAGCCAGCAACGGAAAGCGGCACCAGCATGGCCAAAAGCAGCACGGGGGCAAGCGCCAGAATCTGCAGTGCTTCAAGCTCCACACCAATGGCACGCGCGGCGCACACCATCACGAGCCCATAGCTCATCACGATGGTCAGCGAAGAGGCTAACTGTAAATTCCACACCCCCCGACTTAACAGCCCACGCTTGATATCCAATCGCATGGAGTGCCACCACGCAGGCAGCCTTGAGGAAGACAGACGGATTAGCCCTTGCCACACCGCCACCGACACCACACAAAGTCCACCGACAATCATAAGGCTCACCGGCCACCCCAGCACGGCATGCCAAAGTGGCGACAACAGAAGCGCCGCCAGGGTCAGAATCACTACGGCGACCTGACCCGAAGTGCGCTCGATAATGACCGCCCGCCAAGCGCTGCCGCGCGATACCGACTGGCTAGCATGCCGATGGGCACGACCGGCGTCGCCCAGCACTCCGCCGGGTAACAGCTGATTCATGAGTAGCGCCAGATAGTATTCACGCCAGGCATAGCTAAAGCGCAGCGGCGCCCCTACCCGCTCAGCGGTAAACTGCCACCGCCAGGCACTCAGCATGATTTGCAGCACGCTGATAAATAGCGCTAACGCCACCCAGCCAGGCGATAACCGCTCCACCTGAGCCATGATCTCGCGCGGGTTCACAAAGAGTGCCACCGCGCCCAAAAGCCCTACGCTAATGACCCCACGCTGAACCCAGGGAGAACGCACGATGCGCTTTATGCCCATAGGCTTACTCCGCCCTCAAAGGCGTTGCGAGCAAATCACAATGGCCAACCCAAATGCCCAGCTCACCACTGGCAACGGCCTGCGTACGCCGCTCACGCCACTCGGCAATTCGGGTTGCGGCTTCGGGCGCCTGCTCTGTCGCAGCTTCGGTCCAGCCGTTGATCAAGGCCGTCATCAGAGGCTGATGTGAACGATTACCTGCCCCCAATAGCCATGGCGTTTCTACCTGTTCAACCTGATAGTTTGCCTGCTCAAGCGCGCTAACCAGCGCGCCATGGGCCTGCCCCCCTAGCGCCTCACCCAAGCCTTTATCACGCTGCTGATGGGCGATAAACAGCGCCTGCAGCCAATGATCTTCATCATCGGCTTGCGGTTCGCCATCAGCGGCGGTAAAGCCCCATTCGCCCGTAACGCTAAGCGCCATCAAAAGCGCCTGCTGGTGCGTGGTACAGTGCGTGACGAGCGTTTCAATCCAAGTCTGCGAGACGAGATCAAGCAACGCTGATGCGCTTACCAAATGGGCCGATTGCAACGGCGGGTGATCCAGTGAATCGAGCGATACGCACAGGGTTTCCAGCGTTATCGCGCTTTGATCGGCAAGCGTATTAGCACTTGCCTTGGCCTCTTCAAGTAAGGCCGCATCATGATCAATCAGCGTCCAATGCTGCGGCAAGGGCATGAAAGGGGCAAGAAAACGCATATTGCTGCCGCGACCTGCCCCCAAATCGACCAGACGCGGCGCTTGGGTACGCGCGCTTAACCACTGGGCGACTTTGCCCGGAAGCTGCTGGCTTCTAAACGTAAAATCTACCTCTTCACGCAGCGTCAGCCAGTCAGGTGCAAACTGGCTACCCGCACTCAACGCGGGCGCATGGCTTAACGCTTTTGCAAATGCTACGCCCGCGGCCTGCCAATCATTGAGCTGCTCACGCGCGGCTAATGCTCCGGCTTTCAAAGAATCACGCAGCGCCGCGTCATCACAAAAACGGCTTAGGGCATGCTTTAGGGCCTCGACATCACCCGGTGCGACTTTAAGCCCCGCGCCTTGTGGTAAGGTTTCATCCAGGGCGCCGCCCGTTGTGGTAATGACTGGCAGGCCGTGCGCCAGCGCTTCGGTTACCACCATGCCATAGCCTTCATACCAGGAAGGCAGCACTAGCGCGTCGGCCTCCTGATAGGCCTGTATCAGCGTGGCTTCATCGCACTCACCGTGCAGTTGAATATTCGCGTTAAGCGCGTTGTCTTCAATAAGCTGCTGCACGCGCTCGGCAAACGCCGCGTCACGTGCAGCGCCATAACAGTCGCACTGCCAATTGGTCGACGTCACGCCTGCCAAGGCGCGAACCAGCAGATCCTGCCCTTTACGTGGCACCAGCGTTGCTACACATAAAAGACGCAGCGGTTTACCTGGTTCTAAACCTATACTTGCCGGAATTTCACTATTGATAAGAGCCGCATCTACACCGGGCTCTACCACGCTAATCTTGGCGGCAATCGGCATTGAATAGTGGTCCGCCAATGCCTTTAAACGGCGCTGGGTAAACCGGCTAGTCACAATAATTTGCGAGACGGCGGCCAAAGCCTGCAGCTCACGCTGATGAAACTGCTGTTGCTGTGTATCGCTTAACCCTTGTTCATCGCCTAACGGATGATGCACCAGCGCCGTTATCGCCAAGCGCTCGGCGTGCTGGGCAATCACTGTAGGGAGCGCCCCCATGGCCAGGCCATCAATCACGACGGTCGCTGCATCGGGTAAGTCACCTAGCGCAGCCGATAGCTGGTCACTGGCCTGCTGGTCAGCATCAGGAAAACGCCCCGCCAGGCTAACCACATCAACAGAATGCCCTGCGCCATGCAGCGCTTCGACGATGCGAGTGTCGTAAATATATCCACCGGTGCGCTGATTAAGATCACCCGCGACGATAAGGGTTAGTGATTGGCTCATAGATCCCCTTCATAGCTTGCCCAGGCAATATGGGACTCGTGCAGTTTGACTTCCATACGGGTGATACCCTGCGCGGTCTTACCCATTTTGCCTTCGCCAATGGCATCGGCCAGGCGGCTAAAAATAACGCTGGCCATAAATTCAGTAGAAGTGTTTTTGCCCGCAAACGCCTCTTCGTCATCCAGGTTGCGATAATTCAGGTGCGATAACACTTCTTTAACCGTTTCGCTCGCCAGGCCGATATCAATCACCAGACCATCTTCATCCAATTCAGGGCGTTGAAATATCACATCAACGACATAGGTAGCCCCATGGGTACGCTGAGCGGGGCCAAAAATTTCACCTTTAAAACTATGCGCAATCATAAAGTGATCACGAACACATAGACGGTACATAAACGCTCCTGGATTTGATTAATTTCAAGTGGGATAACGAAGGCGGTGGCATAACACATCGCTGCCTGTCGCAAAGAGCTTAGGGGCAAGCTGAGGCAGCGTTTCAAAGTCACTCTCGCCGCTGATCAGGGCATCCAATCGGTTATCGGTCAAGAGGCTCAAGGCAAGGGTCAAGCGGCGCTGGTAATCCCAGCGCGGGCGTAACTTGGCAGGCAGTTGGCCCACTTGGCTGGCGCGCAGGCTAAGGCGCTGAGAATGAAAAGCCCCACCCAGAGGAATGCTCACATCGCCCTCGCCAAACCAACTCATTTCAATAATACGGCCTTCATTGCCCAGCTGAGCGAGCGCTTGGCGTAAGCCTTCAGGGTGGCCGCTGGCGTGAATAACGCAATCCTGGTCACTGGGGGCCCGCTCAGGCGTACAGAAGGTAAGGCCCAAGCGCTCGGCAAGCACTTGGCGCTCAGGGTTAATATCGATCAGCGTCGCCGTTACGCCGGGTATCTGCGCGCATAGGTAAGCTACCAGTGTGCCGACAACGCCAGCACCAATAATGCTGATCTGTTCGCCCAGCATAGGCTCAGCGTCCCACACGCCATTGATGGCGGTTTCCATATTGGCGGCGAGCACGGCTCGCGCAGCCGGTATGTTTTCAGGAATCGGCAGTACCACCGTGGCGGGCACAACATAGCGATCTTGATGGGGGTAGAGGCAAAATACCGTTTTACTAAGCAGATGCTCTGGCCCCTGCTCGACTACGCCAACGTTGCAGTAGCCATACTTGACGGGGCCCGGAAAACGCCCCGCCTGGAAAGGCGCCTGCATGCGATCCACTTCACTTTCTGGAACACGGCCATTAAACACCAATGACTCGGTGCCCCGACTAACGCCGCTATACAAGGCGCGCACTAGAACGTCACTACTTCCAACGTGGGCTAGCGGTTCGCTTTTAAGCTTGCCCGTCCCTGGGTGAGTGACCCAAAAGGCGGTGGATGTTTCTGTCGCCGACATGACGTTTCCCTATTATTAGCGTTTTCATCCAATGAATCGGGTGCCCCGATGGGTAACTCAACGTTACCAATTCATGAACGTATTGTGGCGTTTCTTAAAGCTTAGCGTAGAAAAGCCATTGGTCGATGAATGCAGGAAGCCAATTTCGTTTAATAACGTTTAAAAATCAGGTAAGCCGTTTTCAGGAACATCAATACGCTATGATGAATGAGATAGACAACACTGCGCCTATGTACAAGAATGGTACATATAAAAATATTTGCATCAATTAATTAGCTGCGGACAGACGGTTCGCTCTGCGAGATGCCATGCTTCGATTCTTTCCCTCCGCCTCTACTCCGCTTTTATCTAGTCGACTATATACCGCTGGCGAACTGACTGTGGGCAGCTTAGTACTTCTGGGGATGGGGAGTGTGTTACCGACGCTACTGGCCACTACCTTGAACTGGGGGCTGGCATTTGGGTTATATGCCCTGATTAGCTTACTGGTAATGATTTTTTGGTCTGGTGGCGCATTGGGATGGGCGAACCGCATTACGTTACTACGCGCAATACTGGTTGCCTTGGCAGCCGGGGCACTTGCCAATAACGTCTTCACCCAGGCCATTTGGCTATGGTTAGTTATCGCGACCGTGGCGCTTATGCTTGACGGTGTGGATGGCTGGATTGCCAGGCGAACCAAAAGCTATAGCGCGTTTGGCGCACGTTTTGATATGGAGCTGGATGCCCTACTGATTCTTCTGCTGTGTATCGGGCTGATCCAACTGGAATCGCTGGGCCTATGGGTGCTGCTGATTGGCTTAATGCGCTATTTTTTTGTGGCCGCCAGCTGGCATTTCACCTGGCTATCTGCGCCTTTATTTGCCAGCTTTCGGCGCAAACTGGTATGCGTTTGGCAGGTGTCCGCGCTATTGCTGGCATTAACGCCACTTACCCACCCGTTTTTGGCAAGCCTGTTAGCGTTTAGCGCACTAGTCTCGCTAGCCTATTCATTTGGGATGGATATTAGATGGCTCTACAAACAGTCTCAACATAAATAGACCCGAATGTGATCAGGCTAAATCTGGGGCGCCTCTGAGCACATAGCGCCCCGCCTACTTAGTTAGTAATCTGGCTTTGTAGCGCATTCAGCTCTTGGGTATGCATTTCTAATTCCTGGGTCGCTTCTTCGAGCTTAACGCGCCTTTTCTGAATATCGTCTTCATCGCCATCGCTTAACGCCTCTTCAAAATCCGCCTGGCGCTCCTGCACTTCGGCAAGGCTTGCTTTCACTTCGTCGGTCGCTTCGTTTAACACGCTTTCATTGGTGCAGTTGCTTTCTATCGCGTCCAGCGCACGCTGCAAACCCTCTACCCGCTGCTGATTGCCTTGTGACTGGGCATGCTCCAATTGCTGGCGAATATCAGTCGCCTTGCTTTCGCACAGGGCTTCTGCAGCGCTTGCCATGGATGGCAGTGCAAGCCCTGTCAGCAAGGCTACAACAGCTACGTTAACTACACGGTTTTTCATTGATTTTATCCCTTTTGAACGACTTATTGCTTAACGTAGTGTTACCACGCTATCGGGCGTTAGATAGCTAAATGGGATAACGGTTCTGACTTATTTTTGCCTTAGGTGTAAAAAACGATATAGATAGCAGAAAATACAATTTATTGTATAAGAACAATATTTAATATTCTTTTTTAGAATATTAAATCTGCTTTCATTGGATATCTGTCATGAATATTCAGCAACTGCGTATCGTTCGGGAAACTGTACGTCAGCATTTCAATCTGACTGAAGCCTCTAACGCGCTTTATACCTCTCAGTCAGGTGCCAGTAAGCATATTCGCGACTTGGAAGACGAGCTGGGCGTTGAGTTATTCGAGCGCCGCGGCAAGCGTATTCTTGGGTTAACCGTTGCAGGCCGCACGTTGATCGACTGCATTGAGCGCATCTTGCTGGATGTCGAAAATCTCAAGCGTTCGGCTCACCAGCTAACCCATGAAGACCAGGGAAGTCTTGCCATTGCGACAACGCATACTCAGGCACGCTATGCACTTCCCCCGATTATTGCCCAGTTCAAGAAGGCCTTTCCCAAAGTACATCTGGAGCTCCACCAGTGCGGGCCAGAGGAGATCGTTTCACTACTCAAGGCGGGCAAGGTAGATATAGGCATCGCCACCGAAGCGCTGCACGAAGAGAGCCAGCTTTTTGCCTGCTTTCCTTTTTATCACTGGTATCACGGGGTCATCGTGCCCGAACAGCACCCTTTGAACGACGGCTTACCGTTAACGCTTGAGCGAATCGCCGAGCACCCTATTGTTACCTACCATGACGGCTTTACGGGCCGAGCACGCATTGACACGGCGTTTACCTCGGTTGGCGTGTATCCCGATATCGTGCTGACTGCCCTGGATGCAGACGTTATCAAAACCTACGTTGAGCTGGGCATGGGCGTGGGGCTGATTGCCTCGATGGCCTATTACGAAGCGCGTGATCAAGGGCTTAAACTACTGGATGCCAGCGCGCTGTTCCCACGCAACACTACCTATCTGGCGCTACGGCGCGGTCATTTTCTACGCGGGTACGTTTATCAATTTCTTAAGCTGTGCCGCGATAACCTGGATGAAGACACCGTTCAGCGCGTTCTGGCAGGCCGCCAGGATTAACCTTAATCTCACACTCCACTCGCTAAGCTTAAAAAGTAATAATAAATCCATTTTATATTCGTTATTAGAATCAATAAACTTGCTTAGGCTGTCTTCCTACTTACATAAAAGCATCGGAGCAGCCAATGAACGTCTTTCACCCATCCATCCAATGGCCCCTTTCCAAGCTAGTGGCAGCCGCCTTATTGGGAGGCGCCGTATTCACCACCACGCTTGGCCTACCGGCTATCGCTCACGCAGAAAGCGAGCGCGTCGAACTCCTTAACGTCTCTTACGACCCAACACGCGAGTTCTACCGGGAATACAATGCACTGTTCGGTGAATACTGGCGCGAACAGAACGGCCAAACCGTTACCGTACGTCAATCTCATGGGGGTTCGGGCTCGCAAGGCCGCTCAATTGTCGATGGCATTGATGCCGATGTGGCAACGCTTGCTCTCGCTTACGATATTGATGCACTTCACGACCGCGCCAACCTGATCCCCGAAGATTGGCAGTCGCGCCTGCCGAGCAACAGCTCGCCCTATACCTCGACCATCGTGCTACTGGTTCGCGATGGCAATCCCAAAAACATTCAGGGTTGGGGGGATCTCACTCGTGATGACGTAGAAGTCATTACGCCGAACCCTAAAACCTCAGGCGGGGCACGTTGGAACTTCCTGGCCCTGTGGGGCTATGGGCTCGAACAGTTCGATGGCGATGAAGAGCAGACATTCGACTTCATGCGCCAGGTTTTCGAGAACGTGCCGGTACTCGATTCCGGCGCCCGTGGCGCGACGAATACCTTCGTGCAGCGCCGTCTGGGCGATGTACTGCTCGCCTGGGAAAACGAAGCCATTCTTTCGGTAGAACAGCTGGGTAAAGGCGATTTTGAAATTGTGGTGCCAGAGCAAAGCATTCTGGCCGAGCCGCCCGTTGCGGTCGTGGATGCCAACGTCGACCGTAAGGGAACCCGTGAAGTCGCCGAGGCCTATCTGGAATACCTTTACTCTGATGAAGCCCAGCAGTTGGCTGCCAAACACTACTACCGCCCGAGCAACGCAAAGGTCCTGGCAGAGCACATTGATGCGTTTCCGTCGCTTGAGCTTTTCACCATTGATGATGTGTTTGGGGGCTGGCAAAGCGCCCAGGCGCGCTTTTTCAATGACGGCGGCGTTTTCGACGAGATTCTCGAATCGATCAACGCTCAATAATACTACTTCGCCACCTCGCCGGGAGCACTTGCTTCCCGGCCCTGTCTCTGGAAAACGGTATGTCGATAACGCTTGCCAAACGCCGGGTCATACCAGGTTTTGGTCTGACCATGGGCTTCACCCTGCTGTATATGGGCCTTGTGTTTCTTATCCCGGTGGGCGCTTTTTTGCTCTATACCACCAGCATGAGCTGGGAGATATTCTGGAGCGCGATTACCCAGCGTCAGGTCGTAGCGTCCTACAAGCTCTCTTTTGGCGGGTCGTTGATTGCGGCTACGATCAATCTGGTATTTGGCGCACTGGTAGCCTGGGTGCTGGTGCGTTACCGCTTTCCGGGCAGGCGCGTGGTCGATGCACTGGTTGACCTGCCATTTGCGCTCCCCACCGCCGTGGCCGGTATCGCGCTGGTGACACTCTATGCAAGCACCGGCTGGGTGGGGCAGTACCTGGAGATCTTTGGCATTCGCGTCGCCTATACCCAGCTGGGCGTCGTTGTGGCGTTGACCTATATCGGGCTGCCTTTTGTGGTTCGCACGGTGCAACCCGTTCTTGAAGACCTGGAAGCCGAATGGGAAGAAGCCTCGGCAAGTTTGGGCGCTGGCCGCCTGACAACCCTGCGGCGCGTGATATTTCCAGCGCTGCTCCCGGCCCTGTTGACCGGCTACGCCCTGGCCTTTGCCAGAGCGCTGGGAGAATACGGCTCAGTGGTTTTCATCTCGGGAAATCTGCCGTTTCGTACTGAAATCACCCCACTGCTCATCGTCTCCAAGGCTGAGCAGTACGACTATCACGGCGCCGCCGCTATTGGCACTGTCATGCTGCTGGCGGCGTTTTCCATGCTGCTGGTCATCAATGGCCTGCAGTGGTGGGCCGGTCGACGGTATGCCTAAAAGGAGTTCACTGTGAGTACTTCCCTAACCGCTACTCCCCTGCAGGATATTTCCTCCACACGCTGGCGACGCGCCACCGAAGAGCCTGCGTGGATAAGGCTAACGCTCATCACGCTCGCTTTGACGTTTGTAACGCTGTTTCTGGTGCTACCGCTAACCGTGGTGCTGTATGGCGCGCTTGAGCGCGGGATTGGCGTATGGTGGGCGGCCGTACAAGACCCCGACGCCTTGTCGGCCATTCGCTTAACGCTGCTGATCGTCGCTATCGTCGTCCCTCTCAACACCGTGTTTGGTATCGCTGCGGCCTGGGCCATTGCCAAATTCGAAATTCGCGGCAAACCCGTACTTATCTCACTGATCGACATGCCCTTCGCGATATCACCCGTGGTGGTGGGTTTGATCTTTGTCATTCTGTTTGGCTCGCAGGGCTGGCTAGGGCCTTGGCTCGCCGCCCATGATCTACGCATCATCTTCGCCGTTCCCGGCATCGTTATCGTGATTGCGTTCGGCACACTGCCGTTTATTGCCCGCGAGCTGATCCCGCTCATGCAGCAGCAGGGTAAAGAGGAGGAGGAAGCCTCATTAACGCTGGGCGCCAACGGCTGGAAAACCTTCTGGTACGTGACACTTCCCAATATCAAATGGGGCCTGATCTATGGCGTGATTTTGTGTAATGCCAGAGCCATGGGCGAGTTTGGTGCAGTTGCCGTGGTCTCGGGTCGAATCCGTGGAGAAACCAACACCATGCCGCTGCATATCGAAGTGCTCTACAACGAATACATGTTTACCGCCGCCTTTGCTGTGTCATCGCTGCTGACCGGTCTTGCGCTGGTCACGATCATCATCAAAAGCATGGTTGAGTGGCAGGAAGAGCGTCGTCAACGCATTGCCGCCACCTAACGCCAGCCTTACGCACACAAGAGAGCTTTCATGAGTATCGAGATCGATCACGTCAACAAACACTTTCGCGATTTTGTGGCCGTCGATAACGTCAGCCTTACATTCAACGAAGGTGAGCTAACCGCGCTGCTTGGCCCTTCAGGGTCGGGCAAGACCACGCTGTTGCGCATTATTGCAGGCCTTGAGCAGCCGGATACCGGACGCATTCGTTTTCACGGCGAAGACACCACGGACAAGCATGTCAGCCAACGTGGTGTCGGCTTTGTATTTCAGCACTACGCCCTGTTCAAGCATATGACGGTTTTTCAGAACGTGGCCTATGGCCTGACGGTGCGCCCCCGCCAGAGCCGCCCTAGCAAGGCTAATATCAACGCCAAGGTCATGCGCCTTCTCGAGCTGGTTCAACTGGACTGGACTGCACACCGTTACCCGCATCAGCTTTCCGGCGGCCAGCGCCAGCGCATTGCCCTGGCCCGCGCATTGGCGGTCGAGCCCAAGGTTCTGCTATTAGATGAACCCTTTGGTGCGCTGGATGCCAAGGTTCGTGCTGAACTGCGCCGCTGGCTACGACGCCTTCACGATGACATTCATGTCACCAGCGTCTTTGTTACCCATGATCAGGAAGAAGCGCTGGAGGTTTCCGATCGAGTGGTAGTTATGAACAAGGGCCGCGTAGAGCAGGATGGCTCGCCCGAGCAGGTTTACGACACGCCGGCCAATCCCTTTGTTTACCGTTTTCTCGGCAACGTTAATCTTTTTCACGCGCGGATTCATGATGGCGTGGCGCGGATCGGTGATATCCAGCTGCCTGCGCCAGAATTTCATGGCTACCATAACGAGCGCGGTGAAGCTTACGTGCGCTCCCATGAAATCGAAGTACTGGCCACACGGCAGCATGACGATGCCCTGCACAGTCAAATCGAGCTCGTTTCGGTTATCGGCCCGACAGTGCGCCTGGAGTTAAGAACCGACAACACCGAAACGCTGGTACATGCCGAGCTTTCCAAGCACCACTTTCATTCGCTAGGCCTCAAACAAGGCAGCGACGCCTGGATTAGGCCGACCCACAGCCGTATCTTCCTGCCCGATGAACGGGTAGCAAACGGCTAAACGCCCTGTAGATAAGCGCCCTTACTATACTCTTATGGGATTGATACGCCCTGGATAATCAGTCACTGCTAAACTAGAAGACTAATACCCTGGTGCAGGACACGCGATATGACACGGACCCATCATCTTAAACCAACGTTTCAGTTACGCTTGGCGCTGCATAATGATGTGGTCATCGGGCCGGGTAAAGCAGACCTGTTGGAGATGATCGACCAGACAGGCTCAATCTCAGCTGCCGGCCGGGCGCTTAAGATGAGCTATAAAAAAGCTTGGCAGTTGATTGAAACCATGAACAGCTACTTCCCGTCTCCGCTGGTTGCCACTCACTCAGGCGGCAACCAGCGAGGTGGTGCCCAGCTCACTGAGCTTGGCAAGCAGGTACTTACTCATTACCGTGCCTTAGAAAGCCAACTAACTATCGAGCAGTCTGATGATGCTCAGGCCTTGCTGTCACTGCTTTCGCCCATCAATCGCCCCGAAAACGAAGCTTAAGCGTAATTATTAATATCTTGAGCTACTCGACAATTCTGTATAATCTCCGCTATATCCACATGGAAATAACGGAATCATTCAATGAACAATGCCATATTTAATCGCCGCTTTTTAGCCGTTTCGTTAGTGTTGGCAATGCCCGTATCTGCTTATGCAACGGATAACGTTCAAGTAGCGGCAGCCGCCTCACTTACCGATGCATTTAATGAAGCTATTGCTATATATGAGTCTCAACATGATGTTGAGATAACGCCCATTTATGCCTCGTCCTCCACCCTGGCCCGGCAAATCGCTAACGGCAGTCCAACCGATCTATTTTTATCCGCTAACGTTCAGTGGATGGACTGGTTGGAAGAGCAAGGGATCAATATTCATGATCGCAGCGACCTTCTGCAAAACCGCTTAGCGCTCATCACGGCTAGCACTGACCTTCCAGAACACTTTACGCCAGGTGAAGACAGCGCTATTGCCACGCTTCTGAGTGACGAGGAGCGTCTATCCGTTGGTGATCCAGATCATGTGCCAGCAGGCATCTATACACGTCAAGCACTGGAAGCGCTGGGCGAATGGGTAACACTGGAATCAAGACTTGCGCGTGGTAACGATGTGCGTGCGGCACTCACCCTGGTTGAGCGACAGGAAACCCCCGTTGGCGTTGTGTATCAAACTGACGCTTTTGCCAGCGAGCGGGTAAGAACGCTGGGGCTCTTCCCAATCGATAGCCACGACCCTATTACTTACCCAATCGCGCTGGTGGATGCACAAGATAATGAAGCCGCTATAGCACTACGTGAGTGGCTAGCCAGTGATGAGGCGCTGAGGATTTTTGCAGCGTACGGTTTCGATACGGATATCGCAGCACCGTGACACTTTCACCGGCCGAATGGGAAGCCATAAGGCTAAGTCTGTTAATTGGCTTAGCCGCCGTGGCCTGGATTCTACCGCCAGGTATTGCCGTCGCCTGGTGGCTGGCTCGACACGAATTTCGTGGCAAGGCACTGGTAGACGGTCTCATCCACCTGCCTTTGGTATTGCCACCCGTGGTGGTAGGGTATTTATTGCTGGTGGCGCTGGGCAGGCAAGGCATCATTGGGCAATGGCTGTATAACGCGCTAGGCATATCGCTCCCCTTTACCTGGCAAGGCGCTGCGGTTGCCAGCGGTGTGATGGCCTTTCCCTTGCTGGTACGCGCCCTTAGACTTTCCCTTGAAGCGGTGGACCCTAAACTTGAAGCCGCCGCCAGCACGCTGGGCGCCAGCCGATGGCGGATATTTACCACTATCACTCTGCCGCTTGCCGTGCCCGGCCTACTCACCGGCACCGTGCTCGCCTTTGCACGGGCACTTTCCGAGTTTGGCGCGACCATCACGTTTGCCTCTAATATCCCAGGTGAAACCCGCACCCTGCCACTGGCGCTTTACACGCTGATTCAAACCCCAGGGCAAGAAGCGACGGCAGCCCGCCTGTGCATTATTGCCATTGTGATCGCCCTGCTTTCGCTGATCGCCTCTGAATGGCTGGCAAGGCGCACCCGACAACGCTTACAGGAACGCGATGGCTAATCGACCCAGCGACCCCAACAAATCAACGCCTGGCTCACTAACGCTGGCGGTGAAACAGCAATTAGGCCAGTTCCAGCTGGCCGCTACTCTGGATCTACCCGGTAGCGGTGTGACGGGCCTATTCGGCGCCTCGGGCAGCGGAAAAACCAGCTTGCTAAGACTCATCGCCGGCCTGGATAAGTCTGCTGAAGGCCATATTTACATTGGCGACCGTGCGCTACTCGATACTCAACGAGGCGTCTTTATACCTCCACACCGAAGACGTATTGGAGTGGTTTTTCAGGAAGCACGCCTGTTCCCCCATTATCAAGTGCGCGGCAACCTGACCTATGGAATGCCGCGCCACGCTACAAGTCGTTTTGATGAAATCATTGGACTACTGGGTATTGAAGCGCTTTTAGAGCGCATGCCAGGCACGCTATCCGGTGGCGAGGCCCGCCGTGTAGCGATTGGCCGTGCACTGCTCAGCGACCCACAGCTACTGCTTATGGATGAACCCTTAACGGGGCTAGACGGTGCGCGTAAAGAGGAGTTACTGCGCTATATCACGCGACTCACTCAGCAGGTGGATATTCCTGTCGTGTATGTCAGCCACGACCCGGAAGAAATCTCCGCCATCGCAGATCATCTGGTACTAATGAATAAAGGGCAGGTGCAGGCTAGCGGCAGCCTGAGCACGCTGCTTCAGCGCTTTGATTTGACGCACCAGCTAGGCGGCTTCGATGCTGCCTCGTTACTGGAGGGCGAAGTGGTTGCTCATGAAGAAGCGTACGGTCTTACCCACTTAGCATTAGATTGCGACCACCAGTTAGTGCTGCCCGGTACATCGGCGCCGTTAGGCCGCCGCTTACGTGTGCGTATTTTGGCCCGGGATATTGCCCTGGCGCTTACCCCACCCACCAACACCAGCTACCGTAACCAGCTCAACGCTACTATCAGCGATTTCACCATACTTCCCGAGGCGCCATATACCGTCGAGCTACGTTTAAGTATCGGCACAGTTGCTTTACGCGCACGGCTGACGCGCAAATCCTGGGATGAGATGGGCCTAAAACAAGGCATGCAGGTAACCGCGTTAATTCGCAGCGTCTCGTTTAACGCGCTTTAACTCTTAATAACTACGCAGCGGCCTGATTTTTTTCAACTAGCGTTGTTAGCATTTCGGTTTTTCTATGTTGATTAAAAAGCGCTGCTTTTATAAATAGCCCAATACTGAGATAGTTAGCCAAGGCTATGTTAGTTGACGGGAATAAACTTTATATTTTAGACACTTAGCCTTTAAACGCTATTAATTATGCTAGAATTCATCGCTATCAAATACCCAGCTTTTCTTTTTTTCATGTTCATTGACACATGCTAATAGAACGCCATCGTGGGTACGTTTTTTAGTGAGAGAATTTAGTTATCATGGCACCTGTCACGCTGATATTTCTGGCTATTTCCATGTCGGCCGATGCCTTTGCCGCCTCTATCAGCAAAGGCGCTGAATTAAACAAACCAAAATTTCATCATGCGATCGGCATTGGCCTGGTATTTGGCGTTATCGAAGCGATTACCCCCGTACTTGGCTGGGTGGCCGGAAAGGCATCACAACAGTATGTTGAGGCCTGGGATCACTGGGTCGCGTTTACGCTGCTTTCTGCCATCGGCCTGCATATGATTTACGCCGGGCTTAAAAATGAGGACAAGATAGAGCACCGCAAACAAACCTTGTGGCTGCTCATTTTAACCGCGACTGCCACCAGCATTGATGCCATGGCCGTCGGCGCAAGCCTTGCCTTTATTGATGTCGATATCATTGTCACCAGCTTAGCCATTGGCCTGACAACCACCGTAATGGCCTCCATTGGCACCGTGCTTGGTCACAAATTTGGCCAGTTCGTCGGCCACTGGGCCGAGCTTATTGGCGGTGTTGTGCTGATCGGCATTGGCGTTATGGTCCTTATTCAGCACACTGGGATATTATAAAAACGAGGTAAAGCCTTACCCCAGGCCAGCAATAGCGCTAACTCTCCAACCCTAGCCGTTGATGCCACTCGGCAAGGCTTTCATCTGGGTACTCGTCGAAACATTTATCTTGCGGCTGTGCGCTTACCTCAACCCAATCGGCCCGGCTTCCCAACATGATATGCGTCCGCTCAGGCGGTATCGGCAAATCCGTATCAATTGCCGAGGCAAAGGGATGCACAAGCTCAGGCCAATCGGGATCGTAAACCCATAGCGCTGTCGCACAATGCTTGCAGAAATGTCGCTCCCCAGTGCTTTGCTCGCCATTGATAACAGCTCGGTAGATCGAAATGTGCTCATCACCCTCCACATTAAGCGTTTTGCTTTTTCCACTGAGATTGATTGCGAAACCGCCTCCACCCGCTGTCTTGCGACACACAGAGCAGTAACAGAGATTAAAGGGATAGGGGTGGTGTGACCTCACGCTGAACGTCACGGCTTGGCAATGACATGATCCTTTGAGCAGCATAGTTACCTCCTTTGCAGCGGATACCATGCGCGAACACCCGCTTATACTTTTTTAAGTACTGTCTTAAGTACTGTCTTAAGTACTGTCTTAATCAATTTTCTAGTTACTCTCTTACTGTAGACAAAAATTCAGCGTAGTGGCTCTTACTAACTACCAGCAAAGTTCACCATGCGCGCTCTACTTTATATTGACGCCAGCATTCGTAGGCTTCCAATCCCAATCCATATCATGGGGATCGCCCTAACGTTTATGGTCTGGTCTAATGAAAAAGTTCGCATAACTACGATCAGGTTATCTATTACGATGCGGCCATCCAGCAACCAGCATTTATTTACCAGGCGTGGATAGGAACCGTGCTCACCCCTAGATGAAGAGCTTATGAGAAGACGCTAGACACGCGTATAAGCTGTTTTACTACCGCTCCTAGCGACTTGAGAGCGCCATATGCAGCAGCGGATAGGGGTTGCCCTGCCCATCCAGCGGCGAGCGTCCTATAACCGAAAAACCGATGTGCTGATAGAAACCTACTGCCTGCTCGTTCTGCTCATTAACATCTACCTTGGTGGCCGCCTGGGTATTGATAGCATGAGATACCAGCTGCACACCCACACCTTGCCCGCGCGTCTGTGGGGCAATAAACAGCATTTCGATATTGTCGTCGTTAACCCCGCAAAAGCCGACGATATCACCAGTATCGTTTCTGGCTACCATCAAATTAACCGCATCAAAGTACTGCTCAAGAATGAGCGGCTTTAGTGCCAATAGATCACCTTCTGACAGAAAATCGTGGGTCGCACGAACGGAGTCTTCCCATACTTCGATTAACACGGGGTAATCGGCTTTAGTGGCTGGCTCTATTTGCATTACTGTCTCGATCCTTTATTGCTCATTCAGCCGCTGGTTGGCTAACCTCGATAAACCACGCTGGCTGCATTGCAGCGAAATCCGTACGGATATTGGCGGGCAGGTAGCTTGCGGAATCCAGTACCATCGCCTCGCCATTTGCACGCTTGAACACTACCCAGTGCCAAAAATGCTTGCCGTCACGTTGATGTGGCTTGATCGCCAGCAGTGCCAGATCTGGCAGTGCTTGCCATGAGGTAAAGGGCGCCTCATCGGGTGACGTTACCACGTCCTTGTGTGCCAGCATTTTTCTTACGTACTGAGTATCGGACCAAAGCGATTCATCTTCTGCATAAATGCCCATGGCATTGGCGGTGGCTTTCATTTCAGGATAGGTATGACCCAGAATATTGGCGACCGAGGCAATACCGCAGCCGGTGGTTTCTTCCTGTATGACGGGATTCAGCACGGTTTCTGACTCTTTATGGATGATGATAGAACAACCTCGAGGTAGCGCTTGGCCTAGCACGACTACTTGATCGAATGAATACCGGCCATTTTCAAAATCTCATCGGTCGGCACCTGAACCAGCGCAGCCGCCGACATGCCCGATGCACGAATTGCCTGCTCGGCAATTATAGGTACCAGCGCGGTAGCCGATCCAACGCCGCCCATCAGCATGCTGGATCATCCACGAGTAGTACGGCGCCGTGACGGGAAGCGCTAACAGCTCATCGACCCACTCGCGGACATTATCTGGATACTCTCCCCACGGTGTTGGGCGCCCGCCCACGTCGCGCTCGAATACAACCGCAAGCCCTTCGCTGACAACCCCCTCCATAAAGGTCGTGCGCGGTTCATCGCGGTAGATTACCCAGCCTCTGGCCAGATGGTACAGCTCATGAAACAGCGTAAAACGTAACTGAGTACGAGCGGTCGCCGCGACACCGCCTTTACGGCTAGCATCTAGCCGATGCGACTAAATGTCGGCTTCTCAATAACTCATTGGGCCCAATTTCGAACCTTTAGGTAAACGTATTGATATACAGCGCTTCCACTTTATCGCGAGCCCACTGCGTTTTGCGTAAGAACTTCAACGAGGATTTGATGGAAGGGTCGTTGTGAAAGCAGTTGACGTTAATTTCTGCGTACAAACCATCCCAGCCATAACGCTCGACCAAGCGGGTTAAGATTTTTTCAAGGCTTAAACCATGTAACGGGTTGTTAGGCTGTGGATGGTTCATCGAGTGATTCCCTATGGCATATTCAAAGCCCTATCCAACGAGCGACAGGCTATAAATCACGAATATTAACAGAGGACATTGAAAAGCGCGGCGGAAGTAGCCTTCCGCCGCGCTCATTTAGGTTAGGGAGCGAAAATCTTTTCGCTCATCAAAGGCTTGAACCTTAGCGGTGCAGGTCGAACCGGTCGTTCTCCATCACCTTGACCCAGCCAGAGATAAACTTGTGAAGCATATGGCGCTCGCCGCCATCCGCGGCGTACTCCTCGGCAATGGCGCGCAGCTGCGAGTTCGAGCCATAGACCAGATCAACCCGTGTGGCGGTCCATTTGGTTTCACCGCTCTTGCGGTCCCGGCCTATAAAGCGCCCTTCGTCCTCATCAACCGGCTCCCAGACGGTGCCCATATCGATGAGGTTGACGAAGAAGTCATTGGTCAGCTGGCCCGGGCGCTGAGTGAAGATACCATCGGTGTTGTTATCACCGGCATTGATACCGATAGCCCGCATGCCGCCCAGGAGTGCGGCCATTTGGGGCGCGCTAAGGTTCAGCATAAATGCCCGGTCGATCATCAAGTGCTCGGCTGGAATAGGCGTCGATTGTTCCTGCATATAATTGCGAAACGCATCATGCCTCGGTTCGAGATAGGCATGGGCATCCACTTCGGTCATTTCCTGGGTCGCATCGGTACGCCCCGGCGTGAATGGCACGGTAATATCGTGCCCAGCTGATTTTGCAGCCATTTCGACTCCGACACTTCCTCCCAGAACAATCATGTCTGCTAGCGAAATAGTGGTATTGGAAGCGCCTTTGATCTTGTCTAGCTGGTCGATCACCTCCGCCACGCCGCCGCGCACGTTGATATCCCAACCGGTTTGCGGTTCAAGGCGGATGCGGGCACCGTTGGCGCCACCGCGATGGTCCGTCTGGCGGTAAGTACAGGCCGAGGCCCAGGCGGTTTCTATCAACTGTTTGGCAGTCAGCCCAGTATCGGTAATTGCCTGCTTGAGCGTGGCGATCTGTTCGTCAGAAACCAACGGCCCTTCATGCTTAGGCACCGGGTCTTGCCAGACGAGAACTTCCTCAGGCACCTGCGGGCCAAGATAGCGAGCACTTGGCCCCATATCGCGGTGAAGCAGCTTGTACCAGGCGCGGGCAAACTCGTCGGCCAGCACATCCGGATTCTCGCGGTACTCCTTGGATATCTTCAGATAATCCGGATCAACAATCATGGCCATGTCGGCCGCGTTCATTACCGGCGGATTTTTTCTGCCTTCAACATGCGCGTCGGGCACCCAGAACCCATCTTTAACCTCCACCGGCTCCCACTGATTGGCGCCCGCCGGGGACTTTTTGACTTGCCACTCGTGGGAGAAAATCGTCTCAAGATACGTGTTGTCCCACTTGGTCGGTGTGGGCGTCCAGGCACCTTCAAGCCCAGAGGTAATGGTGTACTCGCCCAGGCCTGTCTCGTGTTTGTTGGCCCAGCCAACGCCCATCTCATGAAGTTTGGCCTCTTCCGGCGCTCCACCCACGGCGTCGGCGGGCCCATTGCCGTGCATCTTGCCGAAGGTGTGGCCACCCACCGTCAGTGCCACGGTTTCGCGGTCGTTCATTCCCATACGGGCGAAAGTTTCGCGCACGTCCATCGCGGATTTTGCTGCATCAGGCACGCCGTTGGGGCCTTCGGGGTTAACGTAGATCAGCCCCATCTGCACCGCGGCAAGCGGGTTATCAAGCACCCGGCTACCGTCTTCGAAGCTGCCGGTATAGCGCTCGTCTTTGTCACCCAGCCACTCATTTTCAGGGCCCCAATAGATATCGTCCTCTGGCGCCCAGATGTCGGCGCGGCCAAAACCGAAGCCAAAGGTCTTGAAGCCCATGGTTTCAAGCGCACGGTTGCCTGCGAATACCAGCAGATCAGCCCAGGAAAGCTTCTCGCCATATTTCTTTTTGATGGGCCACAACAGGCGGCGTGCCTTGTCCAGGTTGCCGTTATCGGGCCAGCTGTTAAGCGGGGCAAAGCGCTGCGCACCGGTGCCGCCACCACCGCGTCCATCAAGCGCACGATAGGTGCCTGCCGCGTGCCATGACATGCGAATAAAGAACGGGCCGTAATGTCCCCAATCGGCAGGCCACCAATCCTGAGAATCGGTCATCAGCGCATCAACATCGGCACTCAGCTCGTCGACATTGAGCTGTGCAAATGCCTTACCGTAGCGAAAGCTCTCGCTGAAAGGATTGGCATCCGGGTGTTTCTGATGCAGGACATTGAGGTTGAGCTGGTCGGGCCACCAGTGTTCATTGCCTTGCAGGCTCGGCGTGGTACGCGCACCCCATTCACGGCGTGTAGGCTTTTGATCAGACACGTTATTCTCCTCGACTAAATGCTGGGCTTATTGAGCATTCAAGTGATATTTCTGATCACGCCAAGCGCTAACCACACCGCCCGACCTGCGATAGAAAGCCCTGAGTGATTCCATAAGCCATCACGTTAACGAAGGATTCAACTTCGAAACCATCAAGATACAGTGAAGGATTCAATAGAGAGGTCGTCAAGGCGAAGAATGTTAAGTAAACAGCTAAGGGGTTGTTTATGGGGCAGGATGGGCTGTTCGTTGCAAGGCCAAAAGAATTTCATTTTCAACGTCGCTGCTAGACTCACCATTGTCAGCTCTATTCAAAATGAATGTTATCAATGCCTTCTTTGCAGACTATGATGGTGGCTCACGGCCTGACCACATGGCCCTACGCTGCCTCAACCTATGAAGAGCTGCCATGGATGACAATCGCGCGAATACGCTGGACAAGGCCACGAGTGCTGGCTTGATTCTGCTTGCCGTTATGCAGGGCGTAGTACTATTGGCGCTTCACTTGGCAATTGACCATGAGCACTGGTTAGCCGCTGACCAACGCTGGCTCAAGGCACTTTACATGGTAACGCTCGCGCTACCCGCGTTTTATCTGATCAGCCTGGAGCGGCTGCATGATCGGCTCAACTGGCTGCCGCTGCTGCTGGCCCCGCTGCTATTTTGGCTGGGTTGGCACCTTGGCTGGGTCGAACAGACGCCCGAGCAGCCGCGGGCGCGGCATCAGTTCACCTTTGCCTTTTGCGTGGCGGTTGGCGTAGCGCTATTTATCCTGGCGGTGTTTTTTCGTAGCAGCGTCGCTAGCAGAGTCTGGCCTCCCGCCTACTCTCCGCTGTTGAACTACTCCTGGGAGTTTGCTCTGACGCTTGCCCAATTGGCGCTGTTTATTGGCGTGTTCTGGAGCCTGTTGTGGCTGGGGGCGGCGCTGTTTGATGCGATTGGCCTAGACATTTTTGAAACGCTTTTCAGCGAGCCTGCTTTTATCTATCCCGTCACCTGGCTGGTGATTGGTTTAACGCTGGTGATGATTCGTAACCGCTTTCGCCTGATTCAAAGCGTGCGGCAGATGGGTGAGGCGCTTATCAAGGCATTGCTACCGTTGGTGGCGCTTATCATTCTGCTGTTCTTTGCCGTACTTCCCTTCACCGGCCTGCAACCCGTGTGGGATACGGGCAGCGCTTCCTCCATATTAATGGCGCTGATGCTGACCCTGCTGCTGTTCTTCAACGTTGTCTTTCATCAAACATATGGCCCATCTCCCTATCCAACTTGGCTACGCCGCGTCATCTTACTGGCCGTTGTATTGCTGCCGGTGGGTAGCGTGCTAGCCGCCTGGGCGCTCTGGCTGCGTATTGATCAATATGGCCTCAGCTTGGACAGGCTGTGGGCTGTCCTACTACAAGTGCTAACCGCGGCGTTTACTTTAAGCTACAGTCTGCTTCTGCTCTGGCGGCGCCGGGCAGCGCTTCCCGCTCTGCAGCGCGCCAACGTCGGCCTGGCCCTACTGGTGTCCATTGCGTTGATCGTGGTGAACACGCCGCTGGCGGATATGCGCCAGTGGGTTGCCGAGAATCAAGTTAAGCGGCTGCTGGATGGCCGTACAACGGCCGAGGCGTTTGATGTTAACTACTTGCGCTTTCAGCTCGGCCAGCCAGGCGCCCTGGCCTTGCAAACCCTGGCAGAGAGCGAACTTGCCCAGTCGCAGCCTGAGTTTGCCCGACGTATCGAGCTTTCGCTCAAGCAAACCGAGCGCTGGAGCCAGGAACCGCTGGTGGATACCCAAGAGCTGAATGACGTCGCCCAGCAGTTCAAGGCAAGCCCTGACGGCGCCTCACTTCCCGAGCCCTTGCTGAACCTGCTGGTTGAACAGAACTCCACCTGTTTAAGCCAGACGGAACCCTGCCAGACCCTGCAGGTAAGCAGCGACACACCCTTCCAGTGGTTGATTTTTGAACCCTATAGCGCGGTGGGCAATGCGTATGGCGAACGGAATGGCGACTGGCTGTTGTTCGGCCATTTGATGCTACTCGGCGCCACTCAGGCGCAAGATGATCAGACGTGCCAAACGATTCCGACTACGAATGATCTGGCACGTATTGCGGGGCCAGCCGATGTTTACCGAAGCGGCAGCTGCCTTTATAACCTGCGGCCGACGCTTGAAAACGCTAAGCAGCAGCTTTCTATTCAACTTGATGAAAACAGACAAGCACAGCGGGAATAGCCCGTTGTGCTTGTCTGTTCAGTTACCGAGCGAGCCTTTCTCTTTTTCTATCTCTCTTTCTCCCTAGCCCGGTCTCTAACTCTTTTCTATATGCAAGCCCACTCCAAGTACTACCCGGTCATTGTTCTTCTGCCATTCAAGGATAGCTGGCTGGGTAGGATGGGGTATCTAGCGTGGGGCTGTGATGACTGACCAAAGGGCCGGACAGCTTACGCAGCACCACGTAGAACACTGGGGTCAGGAACAAGCCAAACAGCGTGACACCAATCATGCCGGCAAACACCGCGGTACCCAGCGCCGCCCGTACCTCGGCACCCGCACCCGTGGCGATCACCGAAGGCAACACCGCCGCCGTAAAGGCGATAGACGTCATGATGATAGGCCGCAGACGCAACCGGCAAGCTTCCAGGGCTGCCTCCACCACGCTCTTGCCCTGCAGCTCCAACTCTCGGGCGAATTCCACGATCAGGATGGCGTTTTTACACGCCAGGCCAATCAATACTACTAGCCCTACCTGTACGAAGATGTTGTTGTCACCCCCGCCAAACCAAACGCCTATCAGCGCCGCCAGCATCGACATCGGCACGATCAGAATCACTGTCAATGGTAACGTCCAGCTTTCATAGAGTGCCGCCAATACCAAAAATACCAGCAGGATCGATAGCGGGAAGACCACCATGGCCGCATTGCCCTGGGTGGATTGCTGATAGCTCAGATCGGTCCATTCCAATGCCATACCCGGGGGTAACACCTCTGCCGCCAACGCGTTGATAACGTCCATCGCCTGAGCAGAAGAGAGCACCCGAGGGTCGATCTCTCCGGCGAGATCCGCGGCGGGATAACCGTTGTAACGCAGTACTGGGTCCGGACCGAAGGTTTGTTTGATATTCACCATCGTACCAATCGGCACCATCTCACCCTGGTCATTGCGGGTACGCAGTTTGGCGATATCTTCCACGCTTGCCCGATAAGGGGCGTCCGCCTGGGCGATGACCTGCCAGGTGCGACCAAAGCGGTTGAAGTCATTCACATAGGTCGAGCCAAGGTAGGTCTGCAAGGTGTCGAAGAGTTCAGTCAACGGCACGCCCTGGGCTTTGGCTCTCAACCGATCGACCTCTGCATCCAGTTGAGGCACATTCGATTGATAGCTGCTGATAGGAAACCCCAACCCAGGCGTTTGGGCAATCGCGCCCTGGAGTTGATTAACGGCCTCCTGCAAGGCTCCATAGCCAAGATTACCGCGATCCTCGATAAACAGCTGGAAACCAGAACCGTTGCCCAACCCCAGAATCGGCGGCGGCATGAAGGAGAACGCAAAACCCTCTTTCAAACCGCCAATGCCCTGATTGATGCGAGCATTAATGTCAGCGGCGCCAAGGGTGCGCTCACCAAAGGCGCTGAGAGTAAGAAAAGCGACCCCGGTATTGGAGGTATTGGTGAACTGCAGCGCATTCAAGCCAGGAAAGGCTATGGCGTGCTCAACGCCTTCAGTCTCCATGGCGATATCCACCACGTCCTGAAGCATTTGATCGGTTCGCTCCAGAGACGCGCCTTCCGGCAGAATGACGCCTGCAATCAGGTAGAGTTTATCCTGCACCGGAATAAACCCGGGCGGCACCGCCTTGAACATCACACCGGTGCCCAACAGCAACAGCGCGTAAACCACAAACACCGCGCCACGGTGCTTCAGGGAGCGAGCCACACCGCCCTGATACTTATTGGAACTAGCGTTAAAAAAGCGATTGAAGGGACGGAAAATCCAGCCAAACAGCTTATCGATGATGCGGGTGAGACGATCCTTGGGCGCGTTATGGGGCTTGAGCAGCATGGCTGCCAGCGCGGGCGACAGGGTCAGCGAGTTAATGGTGGAGATCACCGTGGAGATAGCAATCGTCACCGCGAACTGGCTATAGAATTGACCAGTCACCCCCGACAGGAAGGCCATGGGAATAAACACCGCACACAGCACTAGGCCTACGGCGATAATCGGGCCGGAGACCTCGCGCATGGCCTGATGCGCGGCGGCCTGCGGCTTAAGGCCTTCCTCAATGTTCCGCTCGACGTTTTCCACCACCACAATGGCGTCGTCCACCACGATACCGATGGCCAGCACAAGACCAAACAGGGTCAGCGTGTTGATCGAGTAACCCAGCAGGTAGAGCGCCCCAAAGGTGCCGATCACCGAGACCGGTACCGCCAGTAATGGAATAATAGAGGCGCGCCAGGTCTGCAGGAACAGCGTGACAACCAGCACCACCAGCAGCACGGCTTCCAGCAGGGTGGCGATCACTGACTTGATGGAGTCATTGACGAAGATGGTGGTGTCGTAGACCGCTTCATATTCCACGCCTTCCGGGAATTGCTCGGAAAGCTCGTCCATGGTGGCGATGACCTGCTCGCGAATCTCCAGCGCATTGGCACCCGGAGCCTGGAATATCCCCACACCCACCGCGCTATTGCTATCCAGCTGTGAGCGCAGCGTATAGTCCCCGGCGCCCATTTCCAGCCGCGCCACATCAGAAAGCCTGAGGATTTCGCCGCTGTCGCCACGCGTTAGTACGATGTCACCAAATTCCTCAACCGTTTCCAGCCGCCCACGGGCGTTGATCAACGTTAGGGAGTCACTCTCCTCAATGGGCTCGGCCCCTAGCTGCCCGGCGGAGACCTGCACGTTCTGTTCACGCATGGCCCCCACTACATCGCTGGCGGTCAGGCCGCGGGCGGCTATGCGGTCGGGGTCCAGCCACGCCCGCATCGCGTAATCCCCGCCGCCGAATATCTGCGCATCACCGATCCCCTCGATCCGTGCCAGGCGATCACGCACATTCAGCCGCACATAGTTACGTAAGTAGAGGGTGTCGTATTCGCCACTGGGAGACGTCAGGTGAACGACCATCAGAAAGGTCGGTGACTGCTTTTGGGTGGTGACGCCTTGGCGGCGCACAGCTTCCGGCAGCCGGGCTTCCGCCTGGCTGACGCGGTTCTGCACCCGAACGGCGGCCTGTTCGGCATCGGTGCCTGGGCGGAAGGTGACGGTCATCTGCAGCACGCCATCGGAGCCCGCCACGGACTTGAGGTACATCATGTCCTCGACGCCGTTGATGGCCTCTTCTAAAGGCGTGGCGACCGTCTCGGCGATCTCCTTCGGGTTAGCGCCTGGGTAGACCGTGCGCACCACCACGGAGGGCGGCACCACGTCCGGGTATTCGCTAATCGGCAGGTTGGGAATGGAGATCAACCCTACCGCCAGAATAATGATCGACAGCACCGCCGCAAAAATCGGTCGGTCCACGAAGAAACGTGAGAAGTTCATGGCGGTTTATTCTTCCCTGGCAGCAATGGAGGGTTGGGCATCAACCGCTGGCGCAGTCGCTACGCTTTGCGGGCTCACTTCCATGCCGGGGAAGAACACTTTTTGTACACCGTTGACGATCACCCGGTCACCGGCGTTAAGCCCTTCGGTAATAACCGTTTGTTGCCCCACCTGGCGCCCAGTGGTTACCTGGCGCCGCTCTGCCAGGTTGTTTTCATCGAGGACATAGACGTAGCGGCGATCCTGATTGGTCAATACCGCCTTGCGGTCCACCAGTAACGCTTGCTCTAAACGTGCGACCGGCATGTCGACCCGTGCGAATTCCCCGGGGCGGATGCGGCCATCCGGGTTGGCTAACACCGCCCGGAATTGCAGGGTGCCCGTATTGGGGTTTAAGTGGTTATCGATAAAGTCCAGGGTTCCCTTGTACTGCCGCTGAGGGTCGCCGCCCAGCTCAATGCTCAGGCTGTTCGGCGCGTCACCGACCAGCAGTGCCTGGCTGGCAAACGCGGCCTGTTCGTCAGCCTCAAAATAGACGTGGACTGGATCAATGCTCACCAGCGTGGTCAATAAGCTCTGATCGGCATTGGCCAGGTTGCCGCGGGTCACCATTGCCCGACCGGCGCGACCACTGACCGGTGCCGTAATGCGAGTGTATTCAAGGTCAAGCTCGGCGATATCTAACGCCGCTTGCGCGGCATCCACCATGGCCCGATTATTATTCAGGGCCGCCTGACGCTGGTCATGAACCTCCTGAGAAATGGCTTGGCGCCCCACTAACACCCGAGCCCGTTCGGCCTCGCTTCCCGCCTGGGCCAGTTGGCTCCTGGCCTGAGCAAGATCCGCCTGGGCGGCGCCAACACGCGCCAGATAAGGGCGTTGATCAATCAGAAATAGCAGATCCCCTTGGGCTACCAACTCGCCCTCTTCAAAAGCAACTTCCTGAATATAGCCGCTCACCCGCGCCCTTAACTCGACCGTTTCAGCGGCCTCTACGCGCCCGGTGAACGACTCACTTAACACCACTGGTTGAGCCACGACTTCTGCCACATCAACTTCCGGTGGCGGTGGTGCAGGCGCTGACACTTCTTCGCTCTTAGCCTCGCATCCTGACAGCAAGGCCGTTAGCAGCAGAGGCAGGATCACCGCCCGGCCGCCTGCAAGACGGGTTCTTTGTAAAAGGCTTCCCATGATTACTTGCTCCAATGGCCACCGGCTTCCGATAGCTAGATTGTTCATTACGTTTTTAATTACGTGCTTGTGTACGTTCTTGAATAGGCCCGTAAACAGATTCGCACCGCGCTGGCTTTTAACGCGTCGGTTAAGCTGCGAAAGAGCGACAGACGAGGGTGGTGGCATGAAGAGGCTGAACAGACAGGCATGCCCATCAAACGTCACTCACGATAGGCGAGACGAGCGAATGTCAGGTAGCGCGTTCCTGCGGCATGATTGCCTGATTCTGTCGTGAGGCGTGAGTCGCTAAACAAGGTTGGAAGATCGTGAAAGCAGTGTGTTTTCGCCTCTATGCATTGTGTCTGTTTAATGACACACGGCAAGGGTTGCCGATTTCAACGCGGTGATTGCCTAATTCTGCAAAACCCAACGAAAAGCCTTCGGTTCCTGAAGCGTAGGCATATACTGCAATCTGTTAAGGAGGAAAGCCATTGACCGTTATCGTGCCTGAGCAAATCACCCATTTCAGCGACAGCCTGCCACAGCAATTGAGCCACGTCGTGCGGCGCTGGTCCCCCCTGGAAGCACTGCAGGATACGGCAATTGCCGAGGTCCAACTGATACGCGCTGACGCCCCTACCAGTTTTCACTGTGCCGTTTATGAACCGTGCCTATGCTTTGTGGTTCAGGGCAGTAAGACCGTGCTATTGGGAGACAAGGAGTTCGTCTACAGCGGCCCAAGCTATATGGCGAGCGCCATTGATCTTCCTGTGGTAGGTAGAATTGACCATGCCACGCCAGAGCAGCCCTATCTGGCGGTTAAGGTCTCGGTGGATCCTCAGGAAGTCGCCGGTTTGATACTCGAACTGGGCGACAAGGCACTGCCCACGGGGAGCGATGTCATCTGCTCCAAATTGGACTGCGGCTTAACGTCGGCTCCCATGGATGCCCGGATGCAGGGCGCGCTCTATCGATTATTAAGTCTGCTCGACACACCGGAAGATATAAAGGTGCTCTCCCCCCTGGCTCGTCGAGAGTTAATCTATCGAGCCCTGATGGGCGACCTGGGGTCTCATATGCGCCGGTTTACCGCCTCGGATTCTCAGGCGAATCGGATTGCGCGGGTCATCTATGCGCTTAAAGAGCACTTTACCCAGCCCCTGAAGATCAGCGAACTGGCAGCGGCTGCCAATATGAGCGAGTCGACGCTTTACCACAGCTTTAGGCAAGTCACCCGAATGTCACCCCTGCAGTATCAGAAAAAGCTTCGCCTGCACGAAGCCCGGCGACTCATGCTGGCCGAGGGGCTGGAAGCGGCCACCGCCAGTTACCGGGTGGGATATGAAAGCCCTTCCCACTTTAGCCGCGAATATAGCCGCATGTTTGGCGCCCCCCCACGTGCCGACGTTAGCCAGCTAAGAGGCATCGCGGCAGCCTCAGCGAGCGCTTGATTAAGGCTGACAGGCGCAAGGCGCTTAAAGCTCCCCGCGCCTACCCATTACAGGACACTCAGACGATGACGCTGTTTTCAAACATGCATCTCAGCGTTAAAGCCTTTCCAGACCTTTAAGCAGCTCTTCGTGGAAACGCTCGGGTTCCTGAATTTGCGGCGAATGGCCAAGCTCTGGAAATTCGACCAGCGTTGCCTGCGGAATGGCGTTAGCGGCCTGTTCACCCAGCACATCGTACCGGCCCAGGGTTTCCTGAACATCTTCCGGCGCTTGCGCCTTGCCGATGGCGGTGTTGTCCTTCTCGCCAATCAGTAACAGCGTAGGCATCTGCAATTGATCAAATTCATGAACCACCGGCTGAGTAAAGACCATGTCTGACGTCAGCGCCTGATTCCAGGCGACCAGTTCTCCGTCTTCGCCAGCGTACATACCTGCCAGCATTTCTACCCAACGGTCGTACTCAGGCTCCCAGGTATCCACGTAGTAGGTACTTTCCTGATAGGCGCGGATGCCCTCAGCGGTTTTTTCAAGCTCGGATTGATACCCTTCATCAATGCTCTGGTAAGGCACGCCAAGGGCTTTCCAGTCCTCAAGCCCAATCGGGTTAACCATTACCAGCTGCTCGGTCTGCTCCGGGTACATCAGTGCAAAACGTGTGGCCAGCATACCGCCCATGGAATGGCCCATCACGGTCACGTCATCTACATCCAGATCCTCCAGCAGTGCCTGGGTATTGGCCGCTAGTTGGTGGAAGCTAAACTGATAATGCTCAGGCTTGGTCGATTTACAGAACCCCACCTGATCCGGCGCGATGACGCGGTAGCCCGCATCAGTCAGCGCTTCAATCGTGTCTTCCCAGGTACCCGCGCAGAAATTCTTGCCGTGCATCAGCACCACCGTGCGGCCGTTGGCGCTGCCCTCTTCCGGCTGAACATCCAGGTAGGCCATCTGCATGTCCTGGCCTTGAGAACTGAAATCGAACCGCTCGACCGGGTAGGCGTATTCAAAACCGGACAGTTCACCGTCGTATTGAGGTGCGTCTTCAGCCGAGGCGCTGCCGATGTAGCCAGCCGCGAGTGCGGCGCCCATACAGTTCACCAGTAACGTACGTGCAAAAACCGGACGTACCATTGTGTCGCTCCTCTCTTCCATGGATTTAGTGACATGGAAGAGTATGGCAGCATTTGTCAGACATGCCGCCTTTAAGCTTTTTCGTCTGCTGAAGTATCTTGTGCGCTGAAAGCGGTAATGATGGTGTTAGTAGTGATAGCGACACGAAATTATCGTAATAGCTTGGTCGTCCACGGCGTAAACCAAGCGGTTGGTATCATCAATACGGCGGGACCAGAAGCCAGCCAGGTTTTCCTTTAATGGCTCTGGCTTACCGATGCCCTCAAAGGGCGAACGTTTTATATCGTTGATCAGTTTATTAATTCGCTTTAGCGTCTTTTTGTCTTGTGTTTGCCAGTACAGATAGTCGATCCACGACTCATCGGTCCATGACAGCAGGCGATTACTCATCAACCAACTCTCTTTGGGTTGTTTTTCCTGCTTTGAACTGCGCAATGGAACGATTTAGATGCTCAGCGTTGGCTGGTGAACGTAACAGGTGCACCGTTTCCATCAGGCTGTTGTAGTAATCCAATGACATGACCACCGCATCCTCAGCATCACGCCGGGTAATAACAGTGGTGTCTGCATCGTTAACGACACTATCCAACACGGCTTTTAAACCATTTCTGGCTTCTGTAAAGGATACGATTCGCATGGAACCTCCACATGTACATTTTAAGGTACAAGTATGCGCTCGAATGCTCAACCTGTACAGTCTATGGGACATAGTTTTTTTGACGATTTGGCTTTTCTATCCCGACTTCAGGATTAAACCTGTAAAATCCGTAACGCTTATGGCGAACGATATTCAAGCGGCCGGTTCTCATCAGCTTGCAAATTAGCGATAAAATTCAACAAAAAATCTTACCGGACCCAATGGCTTGATATGATGTTTTATCGTTGGCTCTACAACACCATACCGCTCTGGGCTTAGCTCGATGATATCCAGTGCAGGCTCTTTAATCGTGTACTCCAGCAAGCCTTCAAGCACCACAATCTTGCCCCATACACCGTCTTTGGTAGTGTGGTCCTTCAACAATCCCGTGGGAACGCTCTCTTCGGTAAATTCTGGCGTTCTTTTATAGGGAGAAACATTTACGGGTAAATCTTTCATGTTATCGGCTCCTTGTAGCTAATTAGATATTCAGAACGCTCAGAATCGAGAAAGAGAAGATTGATGCTTGATGGGAAATTGCCACCAAGTACCGCGCCTGCCTCACCGTGAACCTGAGTTAAGCCGGAACGCTCGAAGTGTTTAGCCGCAAGCTTTCACAACCGCCGTCGTGGCCGATCCCATTGCCTTACACTAAGCTTGAAACGATTTTTATACTTTACAGCAGAGGCTCACGTGCGTGCACTTTCCCGTAAGAAGCAGATTCTGGGCCTGATTGGCTGGCTGGTATTGGCCTATATCGCCGCCGGCATAGGCGCCGTGGCTTCCATCAACGCCGCGTCTTTCTACGAATCACTCCAACAGCCCGCTTGGGCGCCGCCCGCTTGGTTATTCGGGCCGATGTGGACAACACTTTACGGCCTGATGGGCATTGCCGCCTGGCTTGCCTGGCGCGAACCCGGCGCCCGGCCCGCGCTTGTGGTATTCATAATACAGTTGGCGCTTAACGCCCTTTGGACCTGGCTCTTCTTCGCCTGGCAGCTGGGCGCTATCGCCTTTATCGGCGTGGTCGCGCTCTGGGTGTTGATTTTAATTACGCTGGTGATGTTTTGGCGGCTCAAGCCGTTGGCAGGTGTGCTGCTAATGCCTTATCTCGCCTGGGTCAGCCTAGCCTGTGCGCTTACCTGGAGTGTGTGGCAGCTTAATCCGCAGGTGTTGGGGTGATGAACGGCCAAACATGGCATTGGACGGAATAACTATTAAAGAACAGGCAGCCATGGCTTCCTGACGTACTCTACTTATCATCCCAATTATAAATAGAGGGATTACCACGCATGAGACTCAAGCAACGTACGGCACTCATTACCGGCGGGGCCAGCGGCATCGGTCTGGCAACGGCTGAGCGTTTTCTTTCCGAAGGCGCGAGCGTGGCACTACTAGACCGGGATAACCATGCGCTGGCTAGGGAATGTGCTCGGCTTGAGCGCGAAATTGGCCGCCCTGTGGTGGGCGTGGAAGCCGATGTAGCTGACACGACAGCGATAAATCGCGCGGTCGCGGCAGTCACCGATGCCTTGGGACGAATCGATATTGTGATCAATGCCGCTGGCGTCAACGTTTTCTCAGACCCGCTTGAAACCGATGAAGCCACTTGGCGGCGCTGCCTGTCGATCAATCTGGAAGGCGCATGGCGGGTCATACAGGCTGCGCTACCCGGCATGTTGGCCCGCGAGTACGGCCATATCGTCAACATCGCCTCCGTCCACGGGCACAAAATTATCCCCGGCGCCTTCCCGTACCCGGTCGCCAAGCACGGCCTGATCGGTTTGACCCGCTCACTGGGAATCGAATATGCGGCGCATGGTATCCGCGTCAACTCTATCTCACCCGGCCTGATTCGCACGCCGCCCGCTCAGGCTTGGCTGGCCGACCTGAGCGAAGCCGAACGCCAACACCAGATAGACTTGCTGCCGTGCCGTCGCATCGGTGAGGCCGATGAGGTCGCCAACACGGCGCTTTTTCTAGCCAGCGATGAAGCGCGTTTTATCAATGCCACCGATATTCTGATCGATGGCGGTCGCAGCCAGGTCTACCACTCGTGACGCAATTGCTAACTGGTAACCTTCGGCGACGAAGAAATTACTACATAGGCAGGCACAATTACTGATCGAAATTCGGTAATTAGTTACCGAGTTCGATTTAGCGGAATTATCTACTTACAACCGCTTCGGATTTTCGGGGCGATTACACTGATAACGCCGCATTACGGGCGCACTATTTGGTGCCGCATTTCAATTAACTGATGTTCGCCCACAACTTCTACTTCTTTGATGAACTCAAATCCAAACCTTTCGTAGTAACTTCTAAGGTAACTGTGAGCGTGGATTTCAATAAACTTGACACCTATATTTTGCGCATATTGAATCGCCCCGGGTTTCGTAGACACCTCTAGGCCTTATACTAAAGGTACCTAGGAGGATCCATGAGCCGTCCCCGT
>NZ_JABUZA010000079.1 GCF_014897985.1 Halomonas colorata | reverse complement strand
TTGATGGATTGGTTAGGCTCTTGAAATCATAGCACTTTCAGCCGCTTTCTTTTATACCCCGTGAGAAATCCAGGCTAGGACAGGCTGCTCTAGTAATTGATCGCGCAGCTCACAGACCGTAAATGATGTGTTATCGAGGGCTTTCTGCCCTAACAGCGTGTTGAGGGGCTCAGCAGCAACTAGATGAATTTGACGACGACTCATGAGCGCTCCTTCTGCACAGCAATAGGCTGTACTGAGGGGACAGCTTTGGCATCTAAATCATGTGCTTTTTGCATATGATGCTGATAACGCTGATAGCGAGTACGAAGACTGCTATCGGAGAAGAGTGCCGCACGTGCCATAGCACGGTGAGCCGCTGCGCGGCCAGCAAGGCTAAAATTGGGGAAGGTTTTTAAACGCATCAAACAGCTCCTTGGATTAATCAGAGCCGTCTCCGCTGTCGCCAAACAGGAGGGAGGCGGCCGTACGCAGGTTGGCGAACCGGTATCCAAGTAAAAACCGGCAGACCCGAAGGTCTCCCACGCACGACCACCATAGTCATAGCAAGCACAAAAACGCCTACTATGGTCAGTGGCGCTTATGCGCCTTGGATAATTTCAGGTCGCCAAACCTGGTTAAAGATATTGCTTTAACGTTTTTAGATTACCTTGACCATCAAATGCTGTAAACCCTTACAGATCTACTTATAGCTCGACGCTTCACACCACAACCCTACTCTGGCACTTTCTCTCTCACCCGCAATCTGGTTCGTCGGCTGGTTTCTTACCACTTATAAGAGGTATGAACCACGCGACTAGAAAACCAAATGAGCCCTCATACGCAACTGAACCGCACAAAGTGTCGTTTGAACGAAATAAAACACAGCTATGAGAGTGAAGTGGTGAGATAAAAACACGCTTACAGACGTTGCTAAGCGCAATATAGAAACAGCCTCGGAAGCTCTTAAATTCTATATAAAGACGCCCTCAGGTGTTTTCAAAGAATTATTAAAGAACGCCAAGAGACGTCACGACAATCTAAAAAGGAAGCTTGCAGGCGTCTTAAAAAATGGACTTATATCATCAACTATATCTTAAAAGCGAGGGCATCATTTTATTAACTTAAAGCAAAAGGCAAACCCAGCCTCCAATACCGGCCCCAATCCACTCTTTAACCATACCCACTACCACCTCCAGCAACGCCGCCTAGAAGGCAATTAAAACGCTCTTCTGAAGCACACAAAAGACCACCTCTCCCTTCCCAGCATTAGTACAGCAATTGAAATCACTACATACTGAAACTCTTACTTGTGACGACAGCCGACTAAGAGGAAATTTAACACTAAACTTATCAAACCCTTTTTCTAAAAAAATTTCCTACAACCAGACCCTAGGATTTTAAATTAATTTAATTAAAAATTAACTTTTACAATACGATAAAAAATTTCTCACACATTAAACCAAATAATATCGCAATAAATCTCCTTAAAAACACCTTACCAATGAAACTCACCTATCTCCATTTATCTCAGATTAAATCTTCTGACTAAAAATTCAAGTAAATAAATTCTTGGCAAGCCGACATTTATTCGCTTAATGCACAGATCGGTCACCCAGCTACGCTAGACGAAAAACGCACCAGCGCACCAGTGTCTATCTAAACGTGCTGTTAGCGATTAAAAATCATCGAAGAGGTGACTGGGAAGTACGGCTTCACTTTCTCACTGTATTATCTATCTGGGAAATATTTTCAATTTCCCCCGAGTTTTAGGGCATTTTACGACGGAAAAAGCGTTACCTTACAAAGATACTTATTTCTTCGGAAACGCAGGAATTACTCATATATATGGGAAAAACCGGAGTATTGCAAAATAAATCTGTTTTAAGTGTTAGCAACATATTCCCATATGTGGAAAATCATTATATCGTCATTAATAATTAATTTTTTATTTTCTAACCTCCCATATATATGGGAAAACTTTACAATGCGAATTATTACTATTTTCAAATAATGACGTATCAATAGGCTTCAGACGCCTGCAAACGTTCTATAAAAATGATTTAATCTAACCGTGCATCGCAAACCCAGACTAAGTTAGCAATGGGCACATATCTGGCTGAAGGCTGGTGGCCATAGCCATTGACGCATTATGCGTATGATTCGGTCATTAGCCTGGAGATCCAGACCTAGCCTGCGCATTTAAGCAGGCAGTGATGAAGTTCGGGATGCAGCGAGGTGTTGTGTCGACTACAGGTTGCTGGGAGGCTCATCCCCCGGGAGACATTATGGCGGGCCTTCTCACTTATTGCTCGGCTTTGGAGAAGTTATAAGGTGGTAATAATTTTTTTCGCTGATGACAGAAGTGTTATCTTTAATGACAGAGATAACTCAAATTCACCGCAAAATTATGTTAAATATTGGTTCAAGTGATAAATTATGCGCTGAAAGTCTAACGTCCGGGCCAGTGAATAAAAGCAACGATGACTACTCCAAAACCACTCAATGCATCAATGGAAATAAACTCTTTACTGCAGAAAATGAGAGCAACACCGGGGCATTCTGCCTAGATGTTGTCTCATGTCATATCTCGAATTAACGTGCACTATATAGTTAAGGCAAGGTCAACCTAAGGGCACAAATTTCTATTGAAAACTAAACAAAATTTACAATCTGCGCATAAGCACGACGCAATTGACGTCTAGCATCGACAAGAGATTTCGACATCATTCGGCAATACACAAATGATTTTTCCATTTCTCTAATTAGTTCTTTCTCCCACGCATTAAGTTGTGCAATATCATGTTCAAGATACTTATATTTTGAGCTCTTCTTTATATAACTCCCTTTCCTAAAGTTTGACTTTTCATTCTTTACTGTAAATGAGCTTTTATAATAAGATATTTCAGTTGCGTATCCACGAAGACGAACGCGGATTCCGATTCGACTGCTTTTCTCACCTCTCTCTTGTCTTTCATACACTTCCTCCCAAAAAACATCCGCTAGCGAAACTGCTAATAAATGAACTTTTTGTATATCACAGTTAATCTGTTCAATACGTTCTTTGAAACCTTCAGCAATTGACAAATCAAGGTCTATTAACGCTAAAATACGCGATTCGCGATCTTCAGCTAGCTGTTTAAGAAGGGTTGTATTATTAAAATCCTTCAAAACAATCTCCTAGTTTTAAATAATTTACTTTAAAAAATCATTAACGGCTGCAGCCCTTCTCTGGGCTGCAGGAAAATAGCGTTTTGATGACTTAATTCGTGGTTCAAGACACAAAACGAAGAAAATTATTTTTGCTTACTTTGCTCCCAGACAATTAGCTCTGATAACGACCAGCGCACTGCACGTGGACCGATTCGTAGCGGAGCAGATATGTGACCATTTTTGATCCAACGCCACAGCGTTGAGCGTGAAATTTTGTAACGTTTACAGACATCTAAATCAGAAAGAAAACGATTTTCTTCAGCTGTATTCATAGAAAAATCCTTCGCGCATAAAATGAATTGTTAACACGCGAGTAGATTAAACAATGTCAAGCAACAAGGCGGGAAATAAGGCCATGAAAATGGCCGTACTAATCGAAAGTTTTCTCTCACAGAATCTATCTGTTACACAACAACTCAATCACTCCCTAAGACTTGGATATCGTTGTCTTTGCTGGATCAGCAGACCTCTGCATAGCTCTTGCCAATAGAGAGGTAGAGATAGCTGATGTGGTACTGTAGCAAGTGATTTCTGTGGGGGCGCCTGTGGGGGCGAAAATAAAAATTGCCAAAAACCAGGAAAATAAATATCAATAAGCCATTGATTTAATTGGCGTCCCTGGCAGGAATCGAACCTGCGACCTGCCGCTTAGGAGGCGGCTGCTCTATCCTACTGAGCTACAGGGACTTTGCTTACAGAAGGGGCGCGTAGTATAGCGTGTTACACATAACACTCCAACCCGCGGCCGCCTCTTCTTATACCCAGCCCAGCAGGCGCAGAGCAAAAATGCCCAGCGTAATCGAGATGCTGGCCATCATTGTGGTGATCGCGATGATATTTGCGGCGAGCGCTGCATTGCCGCCCATGGCTTTTACCATGACAAAGCTGGCAGCGGCGGTGGGGCTGGCGAAGAACAGAAACAATAAGCCTAACTGCTCGCCTTTAAAGCCTAGAACCCACGCCGCAGCCGTCGATATCACGGGAAGAACCACCATCTTCATGACGCTAGAACCCAGCGCAACCTCGCTTTTATCCCGAATGCTCGATACTGAAAGCGTGGCGCCAATACAGATGAGTGCTAGCGGCAGAGTTAATGAAGCAAAGTAGTCGCCAGAGGTCATCACCCAACGCGGCAGTGAAATAGAAAACGCGGTAAACGGCAGCGCCACCAATACCGAGATAATCAACGGATTCATGGCAATATTTTTTAATATGCTTCGCCAATCGGTGGCTTGGCCTGGCTGATAGGTTGCCAGTATCCAGACAGATAGCGCGTTATACATCACGATGACCAGGCCAACGAGTAGGCTGCCCGCCGATAACCCATAGTTGCCATACATGCCCGCCGCCAGGGCTAACCCCACTACCCCACAGTTACCGCGAAAGGCACCTTGAATATAGATGCCCCGCTCGGCGTAGGGAATACGGAAACACGCCCATAACCAGCTAATGAAAAACTGGCCAAGTGTGGCAGCTGCAAAAAACAGCATTAGCGGAATATCCAGCGCAACGCTTAGATCCGCCTTGACCAAACTAAGAAAAATAAGCGTGGGCAGGGTGGCTTTAAAGACCAGCGCAGACGCCGTCGATACAAACGTCCGGTCAATCCAGCCAAGACGCTTTAGCCCAATACCCAAAAAAACCATGGCAAACACCGGCAACGTGATATCCAGGGTTCGGGCAAATAATTCAAGTAGGTTCACAGCATTGTCTCTACTAATTCAGCACGCCTTAATATTCTATTGTAACCGATATGCTGTCGCCGCAATCACTCCGTTTGGCTTACGTTTAAGGCTTTTAATACTTTATCGTGGCTAATTAAATAATTGCATAGGGTCCATTTCAGTTGACTCTCGAATGACCACGCTATTACGTCCATTCCCTTTTGCTTCATAACTGGCAGAATCGGAGCGTGAAAGAGCATCTTCGATACTGGTATCGCTATCATCAAAACTGGTAACCCCAATACTGAGCGTTACCCGATACTCTTTGTCTAAATGAGTAACCGAAACTTCGCTGACCGCCTGACGCAGTGACTCTGCAATTATTTGTGCCTGCCCCAGGGTGCAGCTAGGGAGCAATACGCCAAACTCGTCTCCGCCTTGGCGCGCCACATGATCACTGCGGCGCACTTCCCAGGCGACGATTTGAGCAATCCGACGCAGCATCTCATCGCCTAGCGCATGCCCGCCTTCGTCGTTAATCGGTTTGAAGTGATCTAAATCGAACATGAGCAGTGCTGACGGCGTACTGGTTTTTTGGAAATCAGCAAACGCCTCTTCAAGACGGCGTTCAAAACCACGCCGGTTTAAAAGCCCCGTTAACGGATCGTGCTCGGCTTCCCAGCGCTGTAGTGCCTCTTGCTGGCGGCGCTCAGTAATATCTTTAACGACGCCAACTAAGCCCAGGGAGTGACCGCCTTGCGTTAGCATGACCACTCGCGCATGAATATCCAGCCACAGCGTTTCATTATCAACATGCATAAACCGCAGCTGACGAACAAAATCACTGCCATTTTTTAAGCTATGCTCCCACATATCCCTTGCCCCACCAAAATCGTCAGGGTGGATCTGTTTTAGCCAAGCCTCGGCAGGTCGAGCAGCCTTGATCCCCAGCATTTCCAATAGCGCCGGGTTCATATAGGTGATGGCACCATCAAAATTAGCGACAAACATACCTTGTGGGACGGCGCTCAATACGGAGTCGAGGAATGCCTGACGCTCTTGTAGATGATCAACTAACGTTTGTCGCTCTTCTTCGACGCGATTAAAAGTAGTTGCGACTTGCTGCAGCTCCTGCATTGCCGTAGCCAGATTGACGCGCTCACGGCGGCCTAGGCCAACTTCACCAATTTGAGTTTCCAAGTGTTGAAGCGGAGCCAATATACGCGCTAAGGAAGGTCTGAATAATTACCGATATTCGTCAACGCTCACTTGAGCTGATAAAAAATTGCAAATTTAGGCACTATT
>NZ_JABUZA010000078.1 GCF_014897985.1 Halomonas colorata | reverse complement strand
AATCGGTGGAGCTGCATGACAAAGTCATCGGGCATTATCTGAACATAAAACACTATCAATAAGTTGGAGTCATTACCGTCGCCTCGACCCACGTCGTGAATCGGTGCACATAAATCCAATGGGTAAGAGCAATGCTTTATCTAGATTTATCACTCTGGAAAATGGCCTTGCCTTCGAGAGAGTGTGGGCCAAAGCAAAAAAAGATCGCTATCCTACCAAGCAGGTGTATTTGGACTTGTTGCCGATATTTAATTCTGCGGTTTCGAGAGTTTTTGCTGCATTGGATACGGCTGGAGTGCCGTTTCAAGGGTTTGATGCAAACGCCTATAAATCTACATTTATTGATGAATTAAAGACAGACCTTCAACATTTCGATTTCTTTGGTCTGCGTATGCATGCGCTACAGATAGAATTAGGCCCGAAGTTCACAATCCAAGAGGCCTCTATCAGACGGGGCTGTACCTACGAAAAGGTGATGGAGGACGAATAGACGTCTATTATCGGGGTAAGGATGGTGCAGATATCATGACCTTGGCTAGGAGAATGGCATCAAATGAAAGACAGACCACATAGAGAGGCGATGGCCGAGCAATTCCGGGCCGATCCGACTTATGCGGCGGAGTTGCTTGCCGAAGTCCGTCGCGACGGCAACCCGGACGAGCTGGCAATTCTGTTGCGGCAGATGCACGAGGCGTTCGGGGACGATTGCACGCGTTCCGGCTCTGCAACGAGGCAACTATGACGCAAGCAGCTTGGACCCGCGATGGTCGGCCGGTGGATGCGGCTTCTATTCCCGGCGCCGAGTGGGAGGCGTTGAAGGCGGCGGCGCAGTTAGGTGACTTCATGATGCCTTGCTGCAAGGCACCGGCAGTACTCAAGACAAGCATCAATGGCTTGCCTTTCTTCGCCCATCTGTCGGACGAGTGCAGTACTGCGCCCGAGACAAAATGGCATAAGTCGGGTAAGACCGCAGTGATGGCCGCCTTAACCGGCATGGGTATCGAGAACCGCGACGAGGTGCCGGGCCGATCACCAAGCGGCGACAAGTGGGAGGCTGATGTTCTCTTTTCGGTTTCCGGTCGCACCATCGTAATCGAGCTGCAACGCTCCTACCAGCATCTACGCGACTTCACACGTCGTCAGGAGCGGTACACTGCATCGGGCGTTGAGTGCTACTGGCTGGTCCGCAAGGAGACATTCATGACTTTAGGCAAGGCCACGTCGCGCCTGCTGTTGAAGCGTGATTTCGGCAACGTGTTTCCGCCCAGTGGAATTGGTACGGGCATGCTGCCCGAGCTGCCGGTGGCGATGCTGGACACCGAGGGCGAGCAACTGGTTCAGTTCGGCGGGTTCAAGAGCGCGACTGTTCCTGTTTGGCTGGCAGGCATCCTCAATGGTGCATACCAATATCGCGGCGGCTCGTGGAATCTTGACTGATCTTAGATGCGCGACATGGCATTATTCATGGTATTGTGAAACCGTCTAGTAATTAAGATATTGATATATAAGGAATTTTTATATATTTTAATAATTGAGTGGGAGTGAGTACCAGCTTAATATTTGCATGGGATGCCATTTATGTAACCTGGCAAAAAATCTTTAATGCTGGGTCTACGCTTAGTATTGAAGATAGGTAAGGATGAAATTGTGGCTCTGAACGGTGGAAAAGGATGCTGCCGTTCTTGCTAGAGGCGGGGGGAGGTTATTACTTATGCACCCTGCTTGGTTCGAAGTGGACGGCTTAAGTAGGAGAAGGAACATTTATAGTACATCGCAACTGTCCGCCTTGACTCGACTGTTCTCCGCCGCTGTTTTCCGCGAGATGGCGAAAAAAGGCCAATCTAGCTTATTCCGTCGGCTGCTCGGGCAAGCCAATCTGCTTGAGCATGCCGACCCATATGGGACTGTGGGCGATACATTCGACTCTGCATTCGAGATTTTAAAGGTCGTGGGACAGCGCGACGAATATATCTATCGAGCAGCGATTAGCCAGAAAGTGTTAATGGGAAAACATTCCCTGCGCACAGCTTCGATGCTCAATGAGTTTCGTGCAGGCAGTAGTAAGGCTGATCTCGTCATTTTGAATGGCACTGCCACCGTCTATGAAATCAAGTCGGAGCGTGATTCTCTTGCACGCCTTGACCATCAAGTCGAGGATTACAAACGAGTTTTCGCCAAAGTGAATGTGATCGCTAGTGAAGGTCATGTAGCAGGAATAATGCGAACGGTTCCGAGCGATGTAGGTGTAATGTGCCTTTCAAACCGCTATCGAATCACAACGGTGCGCGAAGCGGTAGACTGCCCGGCGCGAATCTGCCCAGTAACCGTTTTTGAGTCGTTGCGCATGGCTGAAGCTATCACAATTTTGCAAGCAATGGGTGTTATAGTGCCGGAGGTTCCCAATACGCAGAGACATGCGATGTTGCGAGCCTTTTTCGCTGAGCTAGACCCGGTTGCGTTACATGCAGAGATGGTGCGTACGCTCAAACGGACGCGCAATCTTGCACTACTAAGCGACTTCGTTGATAGTTTGCCTAAGTCCTTGCAAGCTGCGGCGCTGTCTATATCGGTGCGTCGTTCGGATCATTCGAGACTGATCGATGCCATTAAGACTCCGCTACATCGAGCTATGACTTGGAGCTGACATACGTATGTATTATCCATACTTCCGCGGAAAACAATTCGAACTCATTACTATTCGCGAAATGTCAGAATTACTCGCTGAAAAGAGTTTTGTACCTGTAATTGAACCAGTAAGGGAGTCGCTTAATAGTCTTAAGAAGACCTTGACTGCAATATGCGACGCCGGTGGGCACGCTATTGTGATTGTAAACCCTTATCACGGTGACCATAAGGAAGACGGAGCGAGTATCACCGGTCTCCTCCAAGTAGACTTTAGCGGCGTTGATAATATCTCCGCAGGCATTTTGCTACGTAATGACATGAATGCCGACGAAGTGATGGCCTGCTATGACCAACATGCCGATCATCGTCCCGTATTAGTCCACGGGGGATTTACAGCCCCCAAGGCGCTGGCGGTTGTGCTGGAGAATGACATGCCCAGCCTCACCAACGTCTTCATCGAAGACCATGCAAAGCTGCTCTACCGTAAGCATTTTGATCAGAGCAAGCGCATTCTCGTGCGCGATGGCTTCAAGCGGCAGCGCAATGCCGATTATCCGCCTATAGAGGAATTTTCAGACCTCCATGTCACTTGTGGTGAACTTGGTATGGCGGGCTTCGGTGACTTTCTGATTGCGGGTGACGTTTACAGCGAGAGTGGTGGCCCGGCTTATGCTGTAGCGATCCACTTAACCTTCATCGATCCTGACAAGGACGATGTCATGTACATCTATCATTTTGTCTCGAATACAAATGACACTCCAACCGACCCTGCTGGCAAGTTCGCTCAGGCGTTGGAAAAGTTGATCGCAAAACTAGATAGCGGCACCTCCCACATTCGCGAAACCGAGGCGATTAAGGAATTTCGCGCCCTTCATGCTAAAGGCCATTTTCCAGGCCTCGGTTACATTAAAAAGCTCTCGATGAAGCACCACATTGAGACGCTTGCCAACTATTGTGGCTGAGTTCTATGTCAAAGCGATTCTGTTGTCCGGAGTGCTTCGATGATCGTGCCTTGCGTGATGAGCTCTTCCCGTCTCTCGATCCCGATCATGGAACCTGCGATTTCTGTGGCACCGCAGATACCCAACTGGTAGAGCCTTTTAAGCTCGCCAATTATTTTGAACTCCTAGTTAACGTCTATGAGCCTAGTGAGGGTGGTAAGCTACTGGTTGAATGGATGAAGGAGGATTGGCAGCTTTTCAGTCATAGGCGCATGGACACCGCCCACGCTAAGGAGCTGCTTGGCGAGATTCTCGATGATGGTGAAATCGTAAGAAAAGGTTTTGCACCGTCTTCAAGCTATATCAGTGAAGGCCTCGCGCAGTGGGATAAGCTGCGTGACGAGATGATGTATGCCAATCGCTGGTTTCTTGATGTTGAAATCGACCAAGAGCGTCTCCGTGAACTCCTCGAGATGCTGTTGGCGCGGCAATTGCCCCGGCAATGGTATCGAGCGCGCATCCGAACCGAAGACGAGGTTTTTCAAATTGAAAAGATGGGGGCGCCACCGAAAAGACGCTCATCACATGGCCGAGCTAATCCAGCAGGCATTCCCTATCTTTATCTGGGATCACTCCCCGAAACTGCAGTGGCCGAGATCAGACCTCATACCGGTGAGATTGCTTGCGTTGCCGATTTCACGATCCCAGAGATTAAAGCAGTGGACTTGCGCAATCCGCGCAAGCTCGTTTCACCTTTCATCTTTTCCGAGTCTAGTGCAATTGACCAACTGCGCGCCGATTTGCCATTCCTTGAGCGTCTTGGCGAGGAATTGACTCGACCTGTTCAGCCGACTGGTGCGGCAATCGACTACATTCCGAGCCAGTATCTGTGTGAGTTTATTAAGAAGAAAGGGTTCGACGGTGTGGTCTATCGTAGTTCAGTTAGCGACGGCATCAATCTCGCACTGTTTGATCCCGAAAAGGCTGTCGGCGGGGAAGTGGAACTCTACAGCGTGTTCAAAGTTTCGGTCAAAGTAGCCGCCCTCTGAAATAAACGCACATTCTTATAGCTACGGTTCTGGTGAGCGTCAGCTTCAATCACCAATGAAAGATCGTTTTTATCATTAGTTTGAAGTGCCACTGACCTCCCCCTAGATTAGTACAACTCGCTCAATGAGTTTTTCCACATTATGCCGCTTTTCGAGCATACTTAACTAATGGCTGCTTTCCAGGTCGAAGTACGTACATTGGTAGCCGAGTGGGATATTCTTTCTTTTTCCTGTACCAAAACGGTTTAATTTTGATAAATACGTTGAGATGAACCTAGGGCCCGTTGATGTTTCACTCATTGCCGCGCTGGTGCCCGTTTTTATTCGCGGCAAGGCAGAAGGAGAGCGGTTTGTTTATTCCAAATCAACGACGATTAACGCCGCCGCGAGTAAAATGGGCCCAGCCCTTTGTGGTGCAATGCGGTTCACGATGAAGCACAGGTCCTCCTGAAGACTGGAGTAAAGTGATAAATCTCTTTTCCGCTGCGCCAAGACACAGTTGGCATAGCTACGCGATATGTTTCTACCCTGGCTCAGATAAACCATACTTTCTATCAAAAGATTGTGCATCGTTTAGTGTGGGCCCTCCATTGCGAAGTGGAAAGTTCAGAGGTCTTTTCGACGTTATGTGGTTGTGATGGCTTAACGTACTAAAAAAATGCATGATACGCTAAATATTCATGTGTCTATCATCCTGCCAGGGGCATTTTGGTTATGCGGGTACTTAAGCGGGTTCAGCCAACACCCGAGCAAATCACTATAGTCAGGCGGATTCAGACCGGAGCTTCGCTCATTCGCGGTGCTGCCGGAAGTGGCAAGACTACTACTGCGTTGCTGGCGCTTAGGGCTGCGACAGGCGCAGCAGTAAATCAACTGCGTAACGATAATCGATTGCCAGCAAACGTATTAGTACTCGCTTTCAACAACTCATTGCGTAGCTATTTACAAGTCGTTGCTGAAGATGAAATGGCGGATTATGCGGGCGATGTGCGCATGTTTATTTCGACTTTCGATAGGTGGGCAATAGACACACTAAATACATTAGGGATGAATAGCGCGAATGAAGCACGAAGATATCTTAGCCAACTTGCCATTTCATTTCCCCGCGACACATCATTTGTTGTAGACGAGGTTGAGTATTTACTGGGAAGGCTCCCACCTGAGCGTCTGGATGAATATCCAATGATCAGGCGTAGTGGTCGCGGCGGATCTCCTGCGATGCCGAATGATGTGCGCAGGAAATTGCTAGATGAGGTTGTAGTTCCCTACCTTGAGTGGAAGCAATCGAACGGTGTTAGAGATTTCAACGATCTCGCCGTGGATATGATGCGAGCCGAACCTAGATTCAAGTATGACGTGATCGTTGTAGACGAGGCGCAGGATCTTTCCGCCAATCAACTACGCGCGGTTGTCCGCCACGCTGCAGAAGACGCTACTATCACAATCGTTACAGACTCAGCACAACGAATATATCCACGAGGAGCACTGAATCGCCCCGGATATTCTAGACACCCGTTAGGCTCTTAAAGTAACGCCTTTCATACTCAACCGGTGACAAGTTAT
>NZ_JABUZA010000077.1 GCF_014897985.1 Halomonas colorata | reverse complement strand
AGCGGGTTGGCTACCGCTTTCCCTGGTCAACCGGGCTTGCTTTTACAAGCCTCCGGCTTCAGCCGGAGGTAATTGACCAGATTTTCCTCGTTACGTTGATTTCCCTAGTAGCTTAACCAACTTTTGCGCTTGACCAAGCCGGTGCGAAATTAAGCCGCCCCCCGAGAAATTTCCAGCACCATCGACCAGGAAGACGGGAGCAGTTGCAAAGCATCCATCACGATCTGCCAATCGGATGTGGCGATAGACATACCCAGCTGATCTTCTAGCACCGATGGGCGTAGCACCTGGCGGCCCCAAAGCTGTATCCGACCACTATCGGCATCGACAACCGAATCCGAAAGCAGCGTAAGCGGAAACTGCGAAGACAGCTGATCCAGTTTGCGCTGAAGACGGGCAGCTCGCACCGCGTCTTCCCATTCGTCGTCGTCCAGGCCAAATAGCGCAACACTTTCGATGGACGGAGAATCGGACACAGCAGGGATAGTTTCGGGGCGTCCAAAAGAAGCGAGGTCGCGTACTGCAATGCAGGAGAGTCAACGCCGTACCGATCCAGAAACGCAAGCAAGTGCCTCTGTCGAGCCTGTGTCTCCATCTCGAAACCCTTACTTTAGACGATGGTAATGACGGACAAGGCCATCGCAAAATCGGCACTGCGGATACAACGCAATAGCCGAGCTATCGGCTTCACCTACAAGATCGGGAAACTCGATGCGCTCACCCATGTATTTTCGTCCTCGCTCGTCGCTCAGGCGCTTGATGAGCACGGTTGGAATGTCGAAATCCGTCGTGTCGGCAACAGGATCAGTCAGCCAGAAAGGCAGTGTCAGATCGACGATAATCCGCGTTGTTTGCAGCGGCACCTCCAGCCAGTAATGCGGCACGATGATCACGTTTTCGCCCGTTTCGTTGGTATGTAGCTCGCCAAAGAACAGCTCCTTGGGCATACCGGCGTCAGCAAAGAATGCTGCTGCTTCGTGCGCAACGTCGCCACAGTCAGCATCCTCAGTGATGTCGGGCGTCAGGTTAAAAAATGCCATAGCGATATCGTCAGCCAATATCTGCTGTTCTTCTTCAAGCCGTGACAATGCGTTTTCAGACTTATCAGCGGTTACTAATGTGAGCACAGTGCTCTCCTTGTCTCGATGTCGGGTGTCCTTTGGATTCTACGCATCCCGAAAAACCGACCAAGGCGCTGAGGGGCGGATTTCTGGTGAATTAGCTTCAGCCCACCCTCAAGGCTTAAATAAACCATAACATACGCTATAAACCTTTTAGTTTGTTATGTGGCATAATAGCTTATAAATGCTTTTTTGCAGCTTTTATGCACTGAAGTATATAAGTGCTTAAAAGTAGAATATGGATTAAAATCAATCAAAAGTTATATAAAGCTATTCTGCTCTTTATAGATTTATGAAAGCCGCTTTTTTGAAACAGGCTTTTGCAATTTTTATTTTAAAAGGAAAGCATTGTGACGGTGTTCTGTGTATGCCTGCACACGAAATTAAGACCACTTGAATGTGAAAGAGGATAAGCCTAACGAATATTATCAAATTATTCGGCGGCATGGTTTAAAAAGAGAAATTTCACCAGCAGAGGTGTTTGAGTCATGAATAAATAACTTATTAGACTATCTACTTTCTATGCGACTCAATTACCTTTTTGACCTCCTTCAACGCTGTTCGCGCTTTTGATAACTCATAAAAAATTTTTCGATTTTTGGCATGGTCTTTTTCGTGCGCCGCAACTAATTCTCGCTCCCAACTTTCAGCCCCATTAAAGTCTCGGGCGTTATAATGATGCTTACCAGACCGTTTAATATGTTTAGCGTAGTAAGTTTTACCTTTGCGCATCGAGTCAGAGTTTCGAACAAACGCATCACGGAAATAGGCGACTTCCAAGGTTCCTCGATTAACGCGAACACGGATACCGAGCTTACCTGGATCACCTGCTGCAAAACGCTCCATTTTTTCTTCCCAAAATAAGTCAGCCATCGTGCGTGAGTCCAAGGCTGCCAGATAAATCGACCGCTCAATTTCTTCAAGCATTCCATCGGCTGCATCCGACAGCGCGGCAGATACTTCAGCCAAATCAATACCCGAACGCTCGGCTTCTGCCTCGTCGTTCACAGCAAGCAACGTATGCAAATGGTCAAGCGAATAATTACTTGAACTGCTGCTACCACCATATTCTGACATCCAGATAGCCCTCCAAAGCCTCAATATCTAACAGACGCTCCCCATGAAATTACCCTGGGGGAAACCCTCGCTCCCCACAGGATATTACTTACTGGTGGAAGGTGAAACAGAAAATAGGAAAAATAGCCAATTTTTTTTAATTCTCCCCCCAACTGGGGGGAGGTGAGCAAAATTTGCCACTTCCCCCCATTACTGGTGGGAGATTACTAAATTTCTTCACTTCCCCCCATTACTGGTGGGAGATTACTAAATTTCTTCACTTCCCCCCATTACTGGTGGGAGATTACTAAATTTCTTCACTTCCCCCCATTACTGGTGGGAGATTACTAAATTTCTTCACTTCCCCCCATTACTGGTGGGAGATTACTAAATTTCTTCACTTCCCCCCAATATTGGTGGGAAGTGAAAAAGTAATGAGAGGGTTGAAGCATTTCTCAATGGATGCAATACTGATTTTTACAAACCTAAAAGTTTAAAATAAACTCTCTAAAGCGAAGTGACTTGCGCTTCGATTTAGCGGTTCAACAGTGAAACGTGGAGGTCTGAATGGGTACGAACGTAGGGCTGGATATCGGCTATAGCAACACCAAGCTGGTTTACTCAGGCGGCGATGAAGGGCATCAGGAGTCCATCTTTCCTGTAGGGGTGTCGCGCCTCGATCAATTCAATCGGCAGATTAAAGGCATTACCGGCGGTGATGTTGATACCACCATTGTTATGGTAGATGGCGTTGAATATGCCGCTGGTATTGCACCAGGTAAAGTGTTGGGTAGCTCACGCGATATAACGGAAAACTACATTAAAACGACGCAGTATAAGGCACTTTTCCATGCTGCGTTATTATATACAAATGATCGCCAGATAGATCGCTTAGTGACGGGGTTGCCGGTCACGCATTGGCAGAACGAAGAATTAAAAAACGATATTAAAAAGATGATGGCAGGGGAGCATCAAGTTGCTAAAAAGAGAACCGTAACCGTGGATGAAGTTGAGGTCATTCCACAACCAGGCGGTGCATTTTTAGATGCTATTCACTACGCTGAAAGTAACGACGATCAAGATACCGTAGAGGCGTTAACAGAAGGCAGTGTTATCATCATTGACCCTGGCTTTTATAGCACTGACTTTGTAGTGTTTGAAGAAGGGGAGTTAAATGCTGAGTTGTCCGGTACAACCCTTTTAGCAACGTCTCGGATTATTGATAGAGTGGCTGAATTGGTCAGTGCAGACTACGGAGCGGCACCAGGTAAGAGCCTCAAGCCTGAAAAAATTGAAAGTTTAATACGCGCAAATTTGCACATAGTACGCTATGCAGGACAGAAAATAGACATCCAACCTTACATCCAACAAAGCGCATTGGAAATCTCTCAGGCTGCTATAAGCGAAATTGCGGGTAGTATGCGAAATACGGTACTTGATACTGTTGTGGTTGCAGGGGGCGGTGGGGCATTTTTCGAACCTGAAGCGCGGCGAATTTTCTCACATTGCGAGATTATCCAGCCTTCTGATCCAGTGCTGTCCATCGCTCGGGGCTATCACGGCTGGGCCGCACGATAGCGTTTATTGGCATTACAGCTGGTGGTAGCACTGATTACCGCCAGCTTTATAATCATTGGAGAATCCGCGATGCACGACTTTCAGCAATCACAGCCGCTTGTCATCAACATCATGCTGTACCGCCGCCGCGATGGTGATCTGTACAGAGAACTTATGTCTGTCCCTAATAAATACCGTGCGGAGCGTCTGCGCAATCTCGCTAACCTATGCTGTTTGATGCGGGAAATGGGGGGCATTGCCGTTGACAGTGAGCGATTGCATTCACTCGCCGAAAGGCACTATAGCAGTATCGTCAGTGAGGACGTGGAGGATAGCGACGGAGACGAGACAGAATCTTCCATGCCGCTAAAATTGACCGTCAATTTCTACAATTATCCCGAGCTGTACCGCGACCTGGCAGCCATTCCAAACGGTAATGTTTCCAGTCGGGTAAAAGCCCTTGCGTCGGCGGGGGCATTACTCAATGATATTTCACGCTGGGCTCGCCATGCTGATAATCAAGGGCTGTCGACCCGCCCATCACAAAACCCGCAGGCACATGCTATCGTCAAAGAGCCCGTTGATCCTGGTGTGGCAAGCATAAAAGAGGAAGGCGGGGTTGAGGTGGGAGCCCAAGAAGGAAGAGCAGATACAAGTGTGGAGGCGGATGCCTCAACAGAGCCGTCAGTAGCAGATAATAAGCGGGATAACACGCCTAAAAAATCCAGTGCCATCGGCAAAATCAGAATGTAGTCACCAGACAGCCGTGTTTTGTAGCGGCTGTACTACATGCCACAAAACCAGACATCCCCATGCCACAAAACCTGGTGAAACCGATCATGTCCACTTGCTGGTGAACTACCCGCCCAAGGTGGCGATTTCAAGGCTAGTAAATAGCCTGAAAGGCGTTTCGAGTAGACGAATGAAACTACTGCACCCTGAATTGGTACAACCGGCCTACAGGAAAAATGCGTTATGGAGTCCCAGCTATTTTGCGGGAAGTGTCGGCGGAGCACCGCTGAGCGTCGTCAAGCAATACATTGAGCAGCAGACAAGGCCAGAATAGGGGACGCTTCGCGTCCCACGCTATCCATCCTCGCACTAGAAGTACGAGGTTTTTCGCGTTAACTGATAATTGCGCCTATTAATTATTTCGTGCGCACGAAATTTTATGAGCGGGGAACAGCGCAGCTCAGCCAGGTAGAGCGCCTCCAGTTGACGACGCCCCCTGATCTGCTATATTGTGGCTACATTGTAGCTACAGAGAAGAAGTGGGGGACACCATGAGTGCTGATACCGTCGTTCGAGCCCGCATCGATAGCGAAACCAAAGAACGCGCCACCGCTGCCCTGGAGGCCATGGGGTTGTCCGTATCCGATGCCATCCGCCTGCTGATGCTGCGGATCGCCGACGAGAAGCGCCTGCCGTTCGCTGTCCAGGTGCCAAACGCCTCCACGGCCAAGGCTCTGGACGAGCTGGACGCCGGCAAGGGCAAGCGCTTTGATAGCGCGGATGCGCTGTTCGAGGACCTGGGCATCTGATGCTGACCCCAGTCCGTTCCAGCCAGTTCAAACGCGATGTAAAGCGGGTCCAGAAGCGCGGCAAGGACATGGACAAGCTGCGGCGCTTGCTGGGCCTGCTGCTCGAGCAAGCTCTCTTGCCGGATGCCTACCAGGATCACCCGTTACGGGGGAATTGGAAGGGCTACCGAGATGCCCATATCGAACCCGATTGGTTGCTGCTGTATCGCGTAGAGGGCGACGAGCTACATTTGGCCCGTACCGGCAGCCATTCAGACCTCTTCCAGGAGTGATTCCGCTCCTGGAATTCAAGATTATCCGTATCGGTAAAAGGACCAGAAGAGGAGGGTGCGGCAATGCAGACACCACCAGACGACTACGCCCCACCTTATGCGCGCGAAGCGATCCTAGAGCATCTGGAAGACCTCGAGGACACCTATCTAGCAGAGCAGACGCTGGAGCGCCTGCGCCGCGGCGATGAAGCCACCCACTCACTGGACGACGTGGACAATTATCTTGAATTTTAAAAAAGTAAACCAATAGGAAGCAACAAACCGTCCAGTAAGGTAGGTTTTTATGGCTAACGAATGCTTTGACGATATTTGGGATGCGCTGGAAGATACCCCGCAAGAGGCAGTGAACATGCGGCTAAGGTCTCAGCTAATGAGAAAGCTGGTGGAGCGTGTTCGCTCTTGGGATCTCAGCCAAAAAGAAGCGGCGAAGCGCCTGGGGACCACTCAGCCACGTCTGAACAACCTCCTGGCGGGCAAGGTAAGCGCCTTTAGCCTTGATGCCCTGGTGAAGCTTACTGCGAGCGCACACCTTGTACTGAAAGTAGAGGTTGTTGATGAAGAGCTAGTCACAGCATGATTGACATCCTCCCCGCCCTAAAGGACGGGGATTCCCACTTCTGGACGCTCATGCCCGAGCGCAAGACTGAGGATATT
>NZ_JABUZA010000076.1 GCF_014897985.1 Halomonas colorata | reverse complement strand
AATAGTGCCTAAATTTGCAATTTTTTATCAGCTCAAGTGAGCGTTGACGAATATCGGTAATTATTCAGACCTTCCTTAGGTTATTATTCGACGCCTAATGCTGAACCGCTGGTACTGGATAACATTGCACCGTCTATCACGCCCGCCTCGCAGCGCTCCGACCTTGACCCACTTTTCAGTTTTAACAGCGAAGGGCTGTGGGCCGGCGGCTCGTCTGAGTCGCGTGCAGACCCGCTGGCCAGGCTATCGCGCTGGCGTGGCGTACTTGAGCGCATGCAATCACAAGGCTTCATCTAATAAGGATTAGGCACTATGTCTCTAGACACTCTGTCACCAGGAAAGAAGTCATTAGGCACCATGTCACTGATCAAACAGCTCTGGCTTGCGATTATTGCGCTGCTGCTGCTGTCATTTATCGGTAGTTTAGCGGTTAGTATCACCTCTAGTCGCGACTATATTGAGCAAGAAGTGCGCATTAAAAATTCAGACAATGCCACCGCACTTGCGCTCTCCATGAGCCAGCTTGATAAAGACACGGTTATTTTAGAGCTTCTCGTTGCCGCACAGTTTGATACCGGCTACTACCGGCGAATCACCTTGCGCGGTACTGACGATAGCGTATTGATTGAACGTACAGCGGAAAGCTATCAGGGCAGTGTGCCGCAGTGGTTTCGGCAGTTGATTGACTTTGACGTGCCCAGCGGCGTAGCAACCGTGCAAGACGGCTGGCGCCAGTTTGGTACGCTGGAGCTTGAGAGCCAACATAGTTTTGCCTATGACGCCCTATGGCGCAGCACATTAGAATTAGTAGGCTGGTTTCTTCTCGCTGGAGCCATTAGCTTTGCATTGGCTATGGCCATCGTACGTGGTATCCAGCGTCCGCTTAATCGTGTGGTAGCCCAAGCTCAGGATATTAGTGCGCAGCGCTTTACCACCATTAGCGAACCCCGCACCCTGGAATTGCGCCACCTGGCGCAAGCCATGAACCAGCTGTCTGCTAACGTACGTCAAATGCTCAACAGTGAAAGCCAGAAGCTTGATGAACTACGTCGCCGCTTGCAGCATGACCCTGTCACAGATGCGCTAAGCCGTGATGTATTTATGGGCCGATTAAGTGCCTTACTGGAAAGCGATGAAGCGCGTGCCAGTGGTTTAATGATAATGGTACGCGTCAGTGAGCTGGATAAGCTCAATGAGCGCTTAGGCCATCAGGCAACCGACCATTTACTGCGTACGCTTGTGGTGCAGCTGGCGGCCCTGGATACAGCAAGTGAAGCGCCGCTGATTGGCCGTTTAAACGGTAGCGACTTTGCGTTACTGATACCCCTGGCAGACGATGTCGAGACGCTAAAAACAGCGCTACAGCAAGCGCTAAATAATACGGCAGCACTGGCAAACGATGTAGGTTTACCCGCCGCGATTACGCCCTACGCTGCGAACGACCAGCGTGGCCTTTTATTAGCGGCCCTGGATGATGCCTTGGCCGAAGCGGAAAGTGACAGCGCTTATCAGCGTATTGTCATTCGTCATCATCAACGCCATGCCCTATTCAATACCCACACGGAGTGGCGCAACGCCTTAGATAAGGCCATCCTACAAGGCCCACAACTAGCTTATTTCCCGGTAGTCGATGCTCAGAACCAAGTGATTCACTATGAGTGTCCGGCCCGATTAGCGTTAGGCGAACAGTGGCAGACCGCCGGTGTGTTCATCCCGTGGGTAACACGGTTTGAATTAGAGCCCAGGCTTGATCTCGCTGTGGTGAAGGCCGCCCTGGCCCAGTTGGCAGAAAACAGCGAACAGCGGCTAGGTATTAACCTCTCGATTGCCTCGATTACCAACGCGCAGTTTGTTACGGAGCTGCGGGCACTGCTTGAAGACGCTCCTTTACTGGCAACCAAGCTTTGCTTTGAAGTGCCGGCTACGTTAAACACAACCGCATTAACCGGATTGCGTGGGCTATGTAACACCTTACGTCCTTTGGGCTGCCAGTTCGGCATCGAGCATGTGGGCGCAGACTTTACTAAACTCGCCGACTTGCATGATGTGGGGCTGTCTTATCTAAAAATAGACAGCAGTTTGATTCGTGGATTGGATACTTCCCATGAGCAACAGACCATCGTGCGGGGGATGGCGACACTGTGTCATTCGCTGGGAATTCAGGTTATCGCGGAAGGTGTCACTGAGCCGCAGGAGTTAATGCACACTTTCTTAAGCGGCATGGATGGCGTTACCGGCCCAGGCGTGCGTCTTTAATCTGCTGAAGCACACAAGTTCAAGCGGCGACGCTCTAAATAGTGTCGTCGTCGCTTAACAGGCCTACCCCGCTCTTTGCCCGAAGCGATTTACGCTCCATGATCTTTTGCTGGGCAGGAATGGGCAGATCCGTAAACGAGATAATCCCCTTTTCTAGCAGCACTGCAAGAATGTCTTCCACGACGCGTACAAATGCCAGGTCAGAAGCCACAAACTGCGCCGACTGACCACTTTGCGTGGCCAAAAAAGCCATCACCTCAGGCGAATCAGGCGATAGTGTTTCACTGCACTCAGGCGTCGGCTCATTACTGAGCATGACAACCTCACCTTGGGCGTTACGTTTGATATAGAACATCGTGTCTTTGCAGGTCGGGGATAGACACTCAATACTTACGACTGTCTTGCCGCTCGTTCCTGCTTCTCCTTCGTTAAGTTCTTTAAATAGCCTTCGTAGGTCTCGTTATGCGTAATCGCCCGTGCTTGTTTGCCGACATTACATGCCCATTGATTACCACCTGTGAGCAGCGCCGCTTGGGTAATTAAATCAATATAGGAAGATCGCAGAATAAAGGCGATACTTGTTTCATAATCTCCTCCCTCCCTTTCCATCTCTGTTGCAATCTGCCAGTTGGAAATAGCGTTCATCAGCACTGAGTTCAGATGCTCGAAATGCTTCCTGTAAAACACGTTGCGAGGCAGCCTGATCAGCAAGTCGAAAAAGAGCTTATTGATGCTATCGTCATTAAGCTCTTTATCTCTGTCGATCAGATCATCCCATTTGTGCGCTACGTCACAGATCATTTCAATGAATTCAACGGCGGATTTATCGCCTTTCATCCAGCGTAATAACTGTTCATCGTCGAAATACATGTTGCAAGCTTTCCTCAGCATTAGCGTAAGCATCCTGAAGGGACGAAAGCTCCACCCGATAAGAACAGGTGAAGCTTCGTTACACTACGATGGCATATCAGAGATCAATCTTTAGCTGCCCGTCGTTCAACATGCTCTGAATGAAATCTGATGAGTTGCCTCCTTGCGGCATATCGACATCCTTGAGCACGATTCGCTGATCGGCATTGTCGCCACCGGCATTCAAGCCACCATCTGACTTGATATGCAGCACCGTATCGCTACCCTGTTGCTCAGCATAGATGTACTGATCGATATTGCCGCTGTCTTCTCCTTGCAGTAAATCAGCTAGATCCAGACGGTCGGCAGAATCACTACCGGTAAAGCGCCCCACGTGGAAATCCATGACTTGGTCGACAGCGGGTGCCTGAAGAGAACCTTGGTCGCCACTTTCCCAGACGAAGGTATTGGCACCGGTGCCACCGTACATGATGTCGCTACCAGTCCCACCGATCAGCGTATCGTTGCCACCCATGCCAAAGAGAATGTCATCACCTTCGCCACCGATGAGAATATCGCTACCCCCATTGGCCCCGCCCAAACGGCCAAACTCCTCATGATTTTCAGTAATATATTCATGGATCTGCTGTGCTGACAGCGCGTTAGGATCGTCGATACCTAACTTACCAGCAATGTACGTCTTCATGGCTGGCAAACCGTTTCCTTCGATACCCGCGAACTTGATCTGGTCGCCAAAGAGAATGTCATTCCCTTCACCACCCTTGATGACATCGTCGCCCGATGGCAGCGTAGTGTTCTGACCCAGGATGGCATCAGCCAAATCTTCAGGATCAATGTTCGCCTGCACGATGCCGTCAGAATCAAACTGGCTCAGTAGGGTTTCGTTGAGGCTTGGCCCGATACCGATTGCATTGATGTCGGACAGTCCATCCAACAGCGCAAATGCAGCTTTCGAGCTGGTAAACACGTCCTGAGTCGTACTGCTGCCGTTGCCCCCTAAATCGGATAACTCATACCCACCCTTGCCATCCGCCATAACGGAGCCAATGGCCGTACTGCTCCAGCTACCGCCACCGCAGCCTGAACTATGGTTCCACTGTTTGATGACGCCATCTTTGTCAATAAGCTCCAATTTTGTACCATCGATCGTTCCATAAAAAGGCTCTCCGGGCTGATAGCTGACCTTACCCAAATCCAGCGTCCACTTCTTACCGCTTTTGGACGCTATAACAGGGGTGGATACCTCGTTCTTTTGGTAGTAAGTGGGTGCCCCATCGGTGATGAAATACGTCAAGTTAGTGCCCGGATTACCTTGAACCTGGTCACCATGGAACCAGTTGGCGGTCGTCTTGAAGACGTCTTCGTAATTGGTTCCCTTATTATGCACGTATTTCATGCCATCAAGCGCCCCCTGCAGTTTTGCCAACGCCCCTGCATCCTTCAGATCAACGCTTACGGTCTTACCCACCTGCGTATTGAAGTCAGTCAGGAAGATGTTGACCTTACCTGCATCATCGCCAATGGCGCTGTTCTTTAATGCATTGAAAACTTCCGCCAGAGAGGCCTTGGCATCCTCAATACCTTTGACACCCATACTGCTTGAGGTATCGACCATAAAGGCAATGTTGTAATCCGCCCCCGGCACGAGCTGTAGGCCAGCCACGTCACCGATGATGATATCGTTGCCACTACTGCCTTCGATTCCGTCATTCCCCGGCGAGCCGACGATGATATTGTACTGCTCGATGCCTGTGGTCGCCGTGCTGGTTGCTGTATCAATGACGATCGGCGTACCGTCATCATTGAAGCCCACAACCTCTTTAGATGTTGCACTTGCCACCACATCGAACGCACCGGCACTAAGCGGTATTTCCATCCGCAAGCCCAGATCGGTGAGATTCTGACCATCTGGGTTGCTGATCAACCAAGAGCCATCGCCCTGCTTGATGACCTCAGCGCCTGCCTGGCTGGTCACGATGACACCCTCGGGTATACCCGTTAGCGTAATGCCCGACAACAACTCGCTGCCATCAATATCCACAAGCTTCGCAGATACATCCAGCTCAACGATGTCGAAACCCTCTTGGGCAATCGTGGTCGTCGCCCCGATCGGCATCATGGTATGCCCATCGCCAAAAATCAGGCCTTTAATGTTGTTTAGGCTGATTTGGATACCGGTAGCTTTATCAGTAATAGTTCCATCATAACCAGAGTTCTGATGCTCCTCACCAAGCGCCACTGTGTAACTGCCATATGGCTTACTTAAGAAGACATAATCCTTGTCTTGCCCATTGATAGAGTTAACAGGCTGGTTTCCTTTTACCAGCTTGTTAAAGTCACCTATCAAGGCAATTACATCAGCACCATGCGTATTATTGACACTTCCAGGATTCAAGTTCCCATCGCTAAACGGAGGCTTGATAATTTTGCCATCAATCCCCGTCGCGGTAATCTCATCTCCCCGGATATCAATCGTGATGCTGCCGTGCTTGACCGTAATGGCTGTTTCGCGCTCGGAAGCTACCGTTTCCCCTAGCGTAATTGATACATCAGGCGCATCGGCAACGGGCTTGATATCAATAGCAAGCGTTGCCTCTTTACCCTCGTTACGCGCGTCAGTAGGTATAAAGCTGAACTGCGCGTAATCAGCCTGCTGATTACCTACCCCTTCGCCACCATAGCCGTCGAAGCCGGATTCATTAGCTGTCGGCATAAAGCGCAGCTCGCCTGCGTCAATCTGAGCTTTAGTGAATTGGCCATTTTCTTCAACACTCTGCCAACTTCCATCGGCAGCTTTGTATTGCAATGCTCCTGCTTCAGGCAGCTGGGTGATGGTCACGCCCAACTCTTCATCAGCAGAGTCTGCGTCTGAAATATTGAAGGCATCCCATGTGATCGCCAGTGGCGTATCTTCTTTTCCTGCCAACTGTCCATCTTTAGCTACTGGGGCTAGGTCGACGTCGTAGGCTTTGTCGGCCTCAGCGTCGTAGGCGTTACCCGCCGCGTCTTCGCCGGTTACTTCGGCAGTGATGGTATCGTTCTCGGCCAGCACCGCGCCGGGCACGTCGATGGCGTAGGTCAGGTTGCCGTCGGCATCGGCGGTGACCTGACCGGTGTAGCTTTCTTCACCCACGGTCAGGGTGACGGTGTCG
>NZ_JABUZA010000075.1 GCF_014897985.1 Halomonas colorata | reverse complement strand
ATTTAAACTCCCTCGAAACCCTGTTTAGACAGGTGTGTCGGGATTTCGAGGCGGAGCTAAAGGAGTTCAATGGTGAATTCCACTAAAAACAGCTACTAATGCTATACTGGAACAATATCTTACGTTATTTTCGACAAGTAAATACGCTACTAATTGACACCAATATAAGCGACTGGGTGTTAAAATCACAAATATATAGGCGACTGAATATGAATCGGCCTGTTAGAGTTATTGGAACTAACCGAAGGAGCCTTACTGGGCAGGTTTCTTTCTTACGAGGAAGCACTTGCAATTTTGAGTCATCATTAGAGCGCGATTTCCTGATGATCCTCGATTTTGATCCGTTGGTCGCTACGGTTTGTGAGCAGCCGCTAACCCTTAAGTATCAAGATGATGATCGAAAAAGGCGTCAGTACACGCCCGATATGCTCGTGACTTACTCGGATGAAGCGGCGCCGATTCTGTATGAGGTTAAGTATCGCGAAGATTTGAGAGAAAATTGGCACATTATGAAGCCTAAATTTCAGGCAGCTATACGCTATTGCAAGCAGCAAGGTTGGGGCTTTCGCATTGTGACTGAGCGAGAGATTAGAGGCACTGGCCTATTGAACAATGCACGATTTCTAAGGGCCTATAGGGACTTGGCAGAGGACTCGGCTACCGCTACTCACTTGGCTAGAACCCTTGCCGTGCTCGGTGAAACAACACCTGAAATTCTACTTACAGCTGCTTATGCGAATGAGGAAAAGCGTATGTGTGCGCTTAGTTGTTTATGGCAAATGATCGCTATAGGCCGTGTTCATGCTGACCTCATACGCCCATTAAACATGTCCAGCCCCATATGGATTACTAACGGAGAAGGTTTCTTATGGCTACAGAGCCCGCTTTTCTATCGGTAACTACTGGGTCTGTGATAACAGCCAATGGTCGTACCTATAGAGTTTCGCACTTGTTGGATACAGCAACCCTCCTTGCTAAAGATACCGACACTGGAGAGGTGCACCGTCTGTCTGCGCATCAGCTTCGTCCCGTAACGGATATAGAGCTTGGAGAAGGTGGTGTTGCTGAAGGAAAGGATTTATCCGAGATCGAAGACGAAGACTGGCAAGTTGCTCAGCAGCGGTTTGCAGCAATCCGTCCTCTACTTGACGATCCATTTCGTACTCGTGCAAAGGCAGAGCAGTTAGCAGAAGAAGCCGGTGTTCACGTTGCCACTTTATACCAATGGGTTAAGGACTATCACGAGGCTGGCCATATTTCAGCATTGATACCAGCCCCGCGAGGCCGCAAGCCAGGTACGAAAAAGCTCGATAAGAAAGTCGAGGCAATAATCGAAGGGGCGATCAATGACTTATATCTAAGTCGTCAACGATATAAGCCCAGTGACGTAATTATCACTGTCAAAGCTCATTGCAAACAGGCCGGTTTACTTCCTCCCACTCATTGTTTCCGGTCTTGTCGACGTGGCTGAAAATAAGAAAAAAACGATCGTTCAGGTGTTGACGGAAAGCTATGGCGATCTGGTCAAGCATCTTGCGCGCCGCTTCGGGACAGCCACGGATATTCACGACGTCGTTCAGGATACCTATCTGCGTGCCGAAAAAATGCCGCCGGATATGGATGTGCAGAATCTGCGGGCCTATGTGTTCCGGATGGCGGACAATATCGCCATCGATCATTTGCGCAGAAAAAGCGCGCAAACGCGCTATTTCGAGCCACTGGGCGATCGTGATTCACTTTGCGCAGATGCCTCGCCGGAGCAGACGGCCGATTTCCGCCAACGCATCGCCATTCTCGAAAACGTCGTTGCAAATCTTCCGCCCCGGCAGAGGGAGGTTTTTCTCATGCATAAGTTCGACGGTCTCAGCCATTCGCAGATCGCCGAGCGGCTCGGAATAACGAAAAGTGCCGTGGAAAAACTCATCATCAAGGCGCTTGCGACCGCTCGAGCCAGACTGGATGAAAGGCTGAACTGATGAAAAAGCCATGTGCGATGATGAGGTGTAGCGATTGCAGATTCGTCAACAGGGTTAAGACCGGCAATTGCCGGGAACCTCATTTCGAGAGGAAAACCCGTTGAACGGCGGTGGCTACGAACGCATATTGTCAAAACAGAAGGCGAAAGACGAAGCCCTTGCATGGTTTGTCAGGGTCAATTCGGGCGATGCGGGCGATGCCGAGTTGCGCGCCCATAGACGCTGGCTTGCGGCTTCCGATGACAACCGCGCTGAATATGAGCGCATTTCCGGTATATGGTCCGATTTCGATAAGGTGGCCGATCCGCGATTGCCGCTCACCATGCGCAAGCCGCCGCTCGGGCGCAGGCCAGGCCGCCGTGCCTTCCTTGCAGGCGGACTTGCCACCGCGGCGGGTCTTGCGGCCGTTACGGCAATTAATGGATTACCGGCCGGTTTTCTCGCCGATTACAGCACCGGCACCGGCGAGCAGCGGAGCCTGACGCTGGCGGACGGGCCTTTTTCGCTGTCGCGAAGGACGCCCATCGTCCCTTCGTCGTCGAGGCGGCTTCCGGTACGGCAACGGCGCTCGGCACCCGGTTCTCGGTGCACGAATGGGGTGGGAATGCCTCCGTGGCGGTGGAGGAAAGCGCGGTTTCAGTGACCGCGCCGGACGGGTCGTCCGCTGTCCTGAACGTGGGAGAGAGCGTCTCCTACGGCCCCGGCGGTATGCAGCAAATCGCGCGTGTCGATGTGGAAAGCGACCTGGCCTGGCGTCGCGGCAAGCTGATTTTCGAGGATCGTCCGTTGCAGCAGGTCGTCGCCGATGTGAACCGCTACCGCAGCGGTACGATTCGTATTCTCGATGCGAAGCTCATGGATCTGCGCGTGAGCGGAATTTTCAATATTGCCGAACCCGATGCGGTGCTGACCACAATAACCGAGACCTTGCCGGTCAGGGCGGTGAGGCTTACGGATTATCTCGTTTTGCTGCGTGGGACGTAATCCCGTTTTGAGTCAAAACGTCATCCGCATAATTCCTGATAATTTTTTTCATATTTAGGGTGAGGTGGAATGCCGCGGAATACGTCTTACTTCTGAAAGCATCCCGAGCGGGCTGCAAACAGACAGGAGAGGGAAAAGGAAATGATGCGGCAAACCGGATTTCTGACCGGCGGGACCATGAAGGCGCATATGCGAAAGATGGCGATTGCCCTTCTTGCATCGTCCTCGGCTTTACTGGCGGTTACGCTTTACGCCACCCAAAGCATGGCGCAAACCGTCCCGGCCTCTTATTCGGTGCCTGCCGGTCCCCTGGGGGCTGCGATTTCGCGCTTCGGCGACAATGCCAATCTTCAGGTTCTTTATCCGGCCGATTTGGTTCGCGGCAAGCAGACGAAAGGGGTGCGTGGCAATATGAGCCGTGAGGAGGCGCTTAGCCGTCTTCTGGCAGGCACCGGCCTTTCCTATCGGTTCACATCTTCGGACACCGTCACTCTGGAACCGCTGCCGAGGGAGGGGAGCGCAGGCATTGCGCCCGATGGGTCCACCGTTCTTTCGACCATCGTGGTCAACGGGCAGGGCGAGAACGCCTGGGGCCCTGCGCAAGGCTTCGTCGCGCATCTCTCCGCGACCGCGACTAAGACCGACACGCCCATTCTGGAAACGCCGCAGACGATCAATGTGGTGACGGCACGGCAGATCGAGACGCTGAAACCCTCCAAGCTTGCGGAAACGCTGCGCTATACGCCGGGTGTGGTGACCGAATTCCAGCCAAGCACCAGCTATTTCGACCGAATCCGCATTCGCGGCTTCTACAGCATCAATAATATCTACCTTGACGGAACCCAGCTCACACCTTCGGGTACGCTCGCTGTCGCGCAGGTGGACCCGTTTCTGCTGGAGCGTGTGGAGGTTCTCAAGGGGCCCGCTTCGGTACTTTATGGCCAGAACGGTTCCGGCGGCCTGATCAATATGGTGTCCAAGCGCCCGCTGGGCAATAACGACCGCGAGATCGGCTTTAGTGTCGGCACCGACAAACACCTTGAAACGACCATAGACTGGAACGGCGTTTCCGCGGATGAAACGTTCAGCTATCGCATTGCCGGCGTCGGCCGCAGGGCCGATCTCGATTCGGACTATGGCGAGACAGAGCGCTACGCCATCGCTCCGTCTTTCACCTGGCGTCCTTCGGAGGACACGAACTGGACGGTGAGGGCGGCGTTGCAGCGCGATCCGGAAGGTAATTCGAGCAGCTATCTGCCTGCGGTCGGAACCATCCTGCCCAATATCAACGGTCAGTTTCCGCGCGGGATCTATACCTGCGATCCAACTTTCTGCGATTACGACCGCAAGCAATATTATGTCGGTTCGGATTTCAGGCACAAGCTGAACGAGGATCTGGAATTTCGCCAGAACCTGCGTTTCACCTATGTCGATGTCAATTCGACCTCCTTCAGACTCGGTGCCTTGAAAGCCGATCAGAAAACGGTCAGCCGGCCGGCGCTTAATCAGGCGGCGACCACGCGCGGCATCGCAGCCGACAACAGCCTGAAATATGATTTTGACATTGGTGATACCCGCAACGAACTGATCGCCGGTTTCGATTATCGCCGGTTTTCCTCGGACAATCTTTCACTCTCCGGAACCAATTCCAGTCTCGATCTCAATCTGTTCGATCCGGTTTACGGCAATTATAGCCTGCCCACGCTGGCGCGCCGCACTGACAACAATGTCGTGCTGGAGCAATATGGTGTTTATGCGCAAAACCAGATGTCTCTGGGCAACTGGCGCCTGCTGACCGGCCTGCGTCAGGATTGGGCGAACACCACCAACGATAATTTTCTCACCGATTTGACAACGGAAACGCGTGACGATGCCCTGACGGGCCGCGCCGGTCTCCTCTATCTCTTCGATAACGGTCTTGCGCCCTATGTCAGCTATTCGACATCGTTCGAGCCGACTTCCGGTACGGATTATTATGGCGAGACTTTCAAGCCGACCGAAGGCAAGCAATGGGAAATCGGTCTGAAATACGAACCGCAATGGTTCAATGGCGTGTCCACCGCCTCGCTCTATGATCTCAAGCGGACGAATGTGACCACGGCCGACAATGAGCATACCTGCGCGGCGGCGCCCAATCTGCCCGATTGCGGCAATTTTTCGGTACAGACCGGCGAAGTGCGTGTGCGCGGGCTGGAGCTTGAAAGCAAGATCAGCCTGACCGAGAAGGTCAATGCCTCCTTCGGCTATACCTATATGGATGCCGAGGTTACCAGCAGCAATGACGGCTATGAGGGCAACAGGACGACCAATACGCCCAATCATATGGCCTCGGCCTGGCTCGACTACACCTTCCGCGAAGGCGTTCTCGACGGCCTGACGCTGGGTGGCGGCGTGCGTTATGTCGGAAGCATGTATGCCGATGACGACAATCTCAAGCCCATTCCGGCCTATACGTTGGGCGATGCGATGCTGGCCTACGAGCTCGGCAGGCTTTCGCCCAATCTAGACGGGTCGAAACTGGCGGTGTCGGTGACTAATCTTGCCGACAAAAAAGCTGTCGGCGGCTGCACCAGCGCCAGCTATTGCGATTATGTCGACGGGCGCAGTATCATCGGTTCCCTCAAAATCAAATTCTGACAGGAGCGCACCGGCGGTTCGGACGAACCGCCGGTGCCGGTGTTTACGCCATGACAGTCGATCCGGACCAGACCTCGATTGCGGCCGCAGGCCTCGATCTGGCCTATCAGACGAAAACCATCGTTCATGACGTCGGTCTTTCCATCGCGAAAGGCACGGTGACGACGCTTGTCGGCCCCAACGGGTCGGGCAAATCGACATTGCTCAAGGGGCTGGGTCGGCTGCTCGACCCTTTGGGTGGACAGGTTCTGCTCAATGGCAGGGATATTCGAGAGATGCGGACGCGCGACATCGCGCGCAGGCTCTCGATCCTGCCGCAGGGGCCGGTCGTTCCCGAGGGCCTGAATGTTCACGAACTGGTCGCCTATGGCCGTGCGCCGCATCAGGGGCTTTTCGGCCTGACGACGGAGGAAGACCGGGCGGCGGTCGAGCACGCCATGGCTATGACCGGCGTCGCACCGTGGCGCGATACGCTTGTGGATGCGCTTTCGGGCGGGCAGCGGCAGCGGGTCTGGATCGCCATGACGGTGGCGCAACAGACGCAGATCATGTTTCTCGACGAGCCGACGACCTATCTCGACATCGCGCATCAGCTCGACGTTCTCGAACTGCTGCGCAAACTCAACCGCGCGCATGGCCGCACCATCGTCATGGTGCTGCACGATCTCAATCTGGCGGCGCGCTATTCCGATCGCATCGTTGCGCTGCGCGATGGCCGCATCGTCGCCGACGGTGCACCGCGGGACGTTATCACCCCGTCGATCCTGCACCGGGTTTTCGAGATCGAGGCGGAAATACATGACGATCCCGTTTCGGGATGCCCATGGTTCGTTCCCAGACAGATCGTCCCCGCACAAAACGCCGAAGAACAGATCGTTATGGAAAGAAGTGTGCCGCAGTCAATTACCTCCGGCTGAAGCCGGAGGCTTGTAAAAGCAAGCCCGGTTGACCAGGGAAAGCGGTAGCCAACCCGCT
>NZ_JABUZA010000074.1 GCF_014897985.1 Halomonas colorata | reverse complement strand
TCTTGCCGAGTTTGATGCCACGGCAGCCTCGACACTCATCGCCAGCCAGGGTGGCTATCGCCAGCTGTATATCGAGCATGTGCTGCAAGCCGATGAAGGCTGTGACTTTGACTTTTTGGTGGGCTGTCGGGGCTCGGAAGTGCCGCGGCACTCGCATTAAGTCTCAGCGCTAAGACCAAGCACTGATAGCTGGCTAGGTTTATCAATGGCTATTTTTCTGTTGAGCATTGTGGGCGATTATTTCGCGCAGGGTGCTCATCAGGACTGCAGCCCCCGGCGAGAGCCGCTGGTGGCGCAAGCTGACCAGGCCATAAGGCTGCACGCTGAGCGTTTCATTGAATGGGAGGAGATGAAAGCGCTGAGGGGCGCAAAGCAGGTCCGCCGTTTCGCGGGTGGTCACCGTAATGGTGTTGGATTTATCGACCAGCGCTAAAGACACAAATACATCCGCGGTGTCGACGACTTGGCTTGGCGGTGCTACCTGATGATGTAAAAACAGACTGTCTACCCGTTGACGCATCAGCGCGCCGGGTGGCTGTAAAGACCACGGGTAGGCGGCCATATCGGCGAGGCTCAATGGGGTTTTCCCTGCCAGCGGGTGGCCTTCTCGACACACAAAGCACAGCTCTTCCTCGCCAATTTCTTCAAACACAAAGCGCTCTACATCAACGCCTGCGGGGATACGCGTAATGGCGAAATCCAGCTCACCTTCAAGCAGGCGGGGCACCAGTGCCTTGCTGACATCGACATCCACACTAATTTTAAGCCCCGGCCGGTCTCTATGTACCCGCTCGATAGCGCTGGTGAGTAATGTAACGGCGGGCGCCATGACGGTTCCCACTGCCACGGTGCCCATATTGCCGTCGCGTAAGGCGTTTAATTCCTCACCGGTATGCCGCAACGCCGACAGCACGCTATGTGCGTGGCGAATCATGATTTCGCCGTACCAGTTGGGCGTTAAACCACGTGGATGGCGCTCGAAAAGGCGAACTCCCAGGTTGGTTTCCAGGTCACTGAGCAGTTTTGAGGCGGCAGGCTGGCTCATCTTGAGCTGGGCGGCAGCACGGTGCAGGTTGCGCTGCTCATCAAGGGCTAAAAATAGCTGAAAATGACGCAACTTTAGTCGTGCGTGAAGAAACCAGTTCTCGTCAAGGACGCCCATGGAATAAGCCTTCTAATGTTATTGATAGCAATAAAGGTATCGAAATTGACGCATTTGCATATTGGTTGGTTATGGTAGGGCTGTCTAGTGTAAGTTGTGTATTAGCGATAAGCATGTCGCGTTAATAACAACAATAAACATAATAGGAGAAAGGTAATGCCTATCATGCACGCCCCAATAAAAAGCCGCCTGGGTTCAATACTGTTAAGTGCAGGCATAGCTTCGCTATTGATAAGCGTGGCCCAGGCGCAAAGTGATAAGGAACCCATGGCAAATAGTGAAGCGGACCACGGTGTTGGCAAATCCGTATTTGGCCAATTGCCCGATGGTCGTCAAGTGGACGTTTATCAGCTCACCAACGCCAACGGTATTGAACTGAGGGTGGCCAACTATGGCGGTACGATCCTTTCGCTAAAAACGCCTGACCTGGAAGGCAATGTCGACGATATCGTGCTCGGCTTCGATTCGTTGGACGAGTATCTATCCGATGAGTATCGCAAGGCTAACCCTTACTTCGGCGCCATTATTGGGCGCTATGGCAACCGTATTGCCGATGGGCAGTTCACGCTTGAGGGCGAAACCTACTCGCTTGCCACTAACGATGGCGACAACCATCTGCACGGCGGCCAACAGGGTTTTGATAGAGTGATTTGGGAGGCTGAGCCGTTTAAGAATGACGAGGGTACCGGGCTTGTACTGCGCTATATAAGTGAAGATGGCGAAGAAGGCTATCCTGGCCGGCTAGAAACACAAGTGACCTACACGCTAACCGATGACGATACCTTGATCGTCGATTACATGGCCGAGACCGACAAGGCAACGCCCATCAACCTTACCCAGCATAGCTATTTCAACCTTAAAGGTGAGGGAAATGACTCCATTCTTGACCATCGGCTTATGCTCAACGCCGATGCCTTTACCCCGGTCAGTGAGTCGTTAATCCCGACGGGTGAGCTGCGCGATGTTGCAGGCACGCCATTCGATTTCACCCAGGCCACACCCATCGGCGAACGGATCGAGCAGGACAATGAGCAGCTCTCCTTCGGCGGCGGTTACGACCATAACTTTGTGCTTAACCGCGATAATGCCGAGCGCGGTGATCTGGTGATGGCGGCCAAGGTGTGGGAGCCACAAAGCGGGCGGATGCTGGAAATCGAAACCACCGAGCCCGGTATTCAGTTCTATTCAGGTAACTTTTTGACCGGCGACCTGACCGGTAAAAGCGGCCAAGCCTATTCGCAGCGCTCAGGCTTTGCGCTGGAAACCCAGCATTTCCCCGACTCACCTAATCAGGATGCCTTTCCCAGTACGATTTTAGAGCCGGGAGAGACTTACCAGTCACGCACGGTCTTTCGCTTTTCTGCCCAGGACGATATGGACACCTAACCCATTCGCCTGGTCAGCAGCCGACACTAATTTTAATAACATTAACAATCATTAGAACGTCAGGAGCACAACAATGGGCATGGTAACCACGTTTACGCGTTTGGCGCTGGGTAGCGCGATCATGTTGGCCTCGCTGGGTTCTGTGCAGGCACAGGACGACGTGAAAATTGGCTTTATCGTCAAGAAACCAGAGCAGGCCTGGTTCATTAACGAACAGCAAGCAGCCACCGACGCCGGTGAAGAACTCGGCTTTCAGGTCGTGCGCTTAGGTGGTGAGGACGGCCAGGAAGTACTCAGCGCGATTGATAACCTCTACGCCCAGGGCGCGCAGGGGTTTGTCATTTGCCCGCCTGATGTGCGCTTGGGGCCTGCGATTATGAACCGTGCCGAGCAGTACGGCATGAAAGTGGTCACCGTGGATGATCAGTTTGTAACCTCCAGCGGTGAGCCGATGGAAGGCGTGCCGCATCTGGGGATGTCAGGTACCAAAATTGGCCAGCAGGTAGGCGAGGCGATTGCCGCTGAAATGGAAGCGCGTGGCTGGGACCCGCAAGACGTTGGCGCGCTGCGTATTACCAATAACGAGCTGCCGACGGCCGTAGAGCGGACGGACGGTGCGACCCAGGCACTGCTTGCGTCGGGCTTCCCGGAAGAAAATATATTCGACGCACCTCAACAAAGCACCGATACCAGCGGCGCTTTTTCGGCAGCATCACCGGTGCTTTCCCAGCGCGGCGGATACGAGCACTGGGTCATTTACGCGCTTAACGAAGAGAGCGTACTCGGTGGTGTCAGGGCGACCGAACAGTACGGTCTGGCGGCGGAAGATGTGATTGGGGTAGGAATCAACGGCTCAGGCGCGGCGTTTGCCGAGTTTTCCCGTAATAACCCTACCGGCTTTCACGGTACCGTCGCGGTCAGCTCCACTATGCACGGCCGCCAAACCGCTGAAGACCTCTACCGCTGGATTAGCGAAGGCGAGGAGCCGCAGGCCAATACCGAAACGACCGGTACGTTAATGACGCGTGATAACTGGGAAGAAGTGCGCGCCGATCTTGGCCTGTAACGGCTTCCTGTCACGGGCTACTGGTGGAGTGCTTGAGTATGTCTGATCCATATCTTCGCTTTGATGGCATCAGTGTAGTGTTTCCTGGCGTACGCGCGTTGGATGGCGTGAGCTTTTCTGCCCGGACCGGCCAGGTGCATGCGCTGATGGGGGAGAACGGCGCGGGGAAGTCGACACTGCTTAAAGTGCTTAGCGGAGTGAATCGCGTTGCGGAAGGCGCGCTCTGGATTGATGGTCAGCGCCATGTGTTCGGTAACGCCCGTGAGGCGTTGCGTGAGGGGATCGCGATCATCTATCAGGAACTCACCCTCTCGCCCAATATGTCGGTGGCTGAAAACCTGCTGCTGGGCCAGCTGCCTACGCGGCAGGGGTTCGTGAACCGGCGTCAGCTGCGCGAAAGAGCGCTGGCGATTCTCGCCGACCTTGGCGAGGGCGGCATTCATCCCTCGACCAAAGTGCGCGAACTTTCCATTGGCCAGCAGCAGATGATCGAGATTGGCCGTGCGCTGCTGCGCGATGCGCGCGTGATTGCTTTTGATGAACCCACCAGCAGCCTTTCCATACAGGAAATCCGTCAGCTTAAACGTATCGTCAAACGGCTACGCGATGAGGGGCGGGTGGTGCTGTATGTGACCCATCGCATGGAAGAGGTGTTCGAGATGTGCGATGCGGTCACCATCTTCCGCGACGGCCAGCATATTCGTACCCATGAGGATATGTCGAAGCTTACCCATGACCTGTTGGTTAGTGAGATGGTCGGTCGTGATATTGACGATGTGTACGGCTATCGCCCCCGTGAGCATGGCGATGTGGTGTTGGCAGTTGAGGATATCCAGGGGCGCGGCCTTAACGCACCGGTGAGTTTTTCCGTCAAACGCGGTGAAGTGTTCGGGTTGTTTGGTTTGGTGGGCGCAGGCCGCAGTGAGCTATTGCGGCTGGTATGCGGCGTGGAGGCTCCCAAGGCAGGTAGCGTGACATTTCAGGGTGAATCGCGACGTTTTAAAAGTCCGGCGGATGCCATCCGTGCGGGCATTGCCATGTGCCCGGAGGATCGTAAATCACAAGGCATCTTTCCGGTAGCCAGTGTGGCCGACAACCTCAATATCAGCTGCCGGCGGTTTTTTAAGCGCTGGGGAATTTTCCGCCATCCCGGGCGCGAGCGGCGCAATGCCGAGTCGTATATCCAGCAGCTTAGCGTTAAAACTCCCAGCCACCGTACACCGATAGGCAAACTCTCGGGGGGCAACCAGCAGAAGGTTATTTTAGCCCGCTGGCTTGCTGAGGAGATCGATCTGTTCGTGATGGACGAACCGACGCGGGGGATTGATGTGGGCGCGCGGCGGGATATTTACGCGCTGCTCTACGATCTGGCCGAGCAGGGCAAAAGCGTGGTGGTGATCTCCAGCGATCTGGCCGAAGTGAGTTCCATCTGTGACCGGATCGCGGTAATGCGCGACGGTGAGCTGGTGGATGTGGTGCCCAGAGAGTCAGCCACTCCCGAACGCCTGCTAGGGCTGGCGCTGCCAGCCTAAGCGCGATTCTTTATCGAACAAGTTCAGGACAACCGTGATGACAACGAATAAATTAACCCAAGAGGGTGCTGAACCGACCCGCCCAGCCGGGCGCAAGGGGCTTATAAAGCCACTGCGCACACTGTTGGATACCTCAGGCCTGATCGCTGTTTTTTTTCTGCTGTTTATCGCGCTAGCCGTATTTATTCCCGACTTCCTCACCGGGCGCAACATGGTGGGGCTGCTGCTTTCGATCACCCTGATAGGCAGCCTAGCGACCACCATGATGCTGGTATTGGCGCTGGGCGAGGTGGATCTATCGGTGGCCTCGATCGTGGCCTTTGCAGGGGTAGTCGCGGCGGTAGTGACCTCCAGCACCGGTAGCGTTTTTATCGGCGTAATGGGCGGCGTGGTTGCCGGGGGCGCAGTGGGTGCCTTCAATGGTTTTGTGATTGCCAAGTTCGGCATTAACTCACTGATTGCGACATTGGCCGCAATGGAATTTGTGCGTGGGCTTGCCTATATCACCTCAGGTGGCGATGCGGTGATGATCACCGTGCCGGGTTTCTTTGACCTGGGCAGCGCTTCATTTCTCGGTTTGACGCTGCCGGTGTGGACCATGCTGGCCTGCTTTGTGATCTTTGGTGTGGTGCTCAATATGACCGCCTTCGGGCGTAACGTATTAGCCACCGGCGGTAATTCAGAAGCCGCGTCGCTTGCCGGGGTTAATGTCCGTCGTCTCAAGATTATTGTCTTCGGTCTTCAAGGCGTGGTGGCTGGCGTGGTTGGGGTGCTGCTGGCCTCGCGCATGGGGTTGGGAGACCCCAACACCTCCATGGGGCTTGAGCTTGCGGTAATTTCGGCGTGTGTGCTGGGTGGGGTGGCGCTGTCGGGTGGCGTTGCCACCATCACTGGAGTGGTGGTCGGCGTACTAATCATGGGCTGTGTGCAGAACGCCATGGGCCTACTTAACGTGCCGACCTTCTATCAATACCTGGTGCGCGGGGCGATTCTGCTGCTGGCGGTGATGTTTGACCGCTGGAAACAGACCCGCCGTCAGCGAGCCTGATACTAAAAACCAGATTCTACCAACCAGATTCTACTTTTTGCTCCCCTATCTTCCTGGTTTGCACGGAGACTTTGCTATGTCTGATCGCCAGCGTCCATTACGCAGTGCCGAGTGGTTTGGCACCGCCGATAAAAACGGTTTTATGTACCGCAGTTGGATGAAAAACCAAGGCATCCCCGACCACGAGTTTCAGGGCAAGCCGATCATCGGCATCTGTAATACCTGGTCGGAGCTCACCCCCTGCAACGCCCACTTTCGCAAGCTGGCGGAGCATGTGAAAAAAGGGGTATTAGAGGCGGGCGGCTACCCGGTCGAATTTCCGGTGTTCTCCAACGGCGAATCGAACCTGCGCCCCACCGCGATGTTTACCCGCAATCTGGCGAGCATGGATGTGGAAGAGGCTATTCGCGGTAACCCGATTGATGCAGTGGTACTGCTGGTCGGCTGTGACAAAACGACTCCGGCACTATTAATGGGCGCGGCGAGCTGCGATATCCCCACGATTGTGGTTACCGGCGGGCCGATGCTCAACGGCAAGCACAAGGGTAAAGATATTGGCTCGGGCACCGTGGTCTGGAAACTCTCTGAGCAGGTCAAAGCTGGTGAAATTTCGCTGCACGACTTTATGGCTGCCGAGGCAGGCATGTCGCGCTCCGCGGGCACCTGTAACACCATGGG
>NZ_JABUZA010000073.1 GCF_014897985.1 Halomonas colorata | reverse complement strand
AATCGGTGGAGCTGCATGACAAAGTCATCGGGCATTATCTGAACATAAAACACTATCAATAAGTTGGAGTCATTACCCAATCACCCTATCTTTATTTCGTTCGTACTCGGCACGTATCAGATCGGGCAGTAGTATTTTGATACTCCCATCCTGCACCAGATGTTCTATGGCAGTAAGCATCGGCAATTCAGCTTTTTGAGACGAAATATCAAGCCAAACACATGTATCGAGCATTATTAGATGCATTAAAGCTCCTACTAATTATTCTTTCCAAGATTCAACCCATACACTTTATGGGATAATGCCTCGTCAGCATAGAACAGTGCCAATAACGCAGGACAACCTACTTTCTGACGAGTCATTGAACGATGTTTTCAGCTATATCAGTCCATTAGAGCGGTCCTTCGGTTGCATCTGCCTACGCTGTGGGGCCACGCCTGGCATATCGCTCGCCTCTCCCTTTTTGGTGTCCTTCGGAGCGTATACCTCGGTCTGAAAGGCCTTCTCCATTTCCTTATGCTCGGCCGTCTCGCGGCGCATACGCTCCATCGCCGGATCGGTGAACGTGACCTTAAGGCCGTGCATACCGGCGAGCTGGGCGACTTCAAGCCGGAACTCGTCTGTGCCTTCCACGATGAGGGCTTGGCCCTCGAACCGCTTGGACGCCAGTTCGAGCGCAACCAGTGCCGCGCCGGTCGTGGCTTTCTGCGCCTGAACGTGCGTCTTCCGGTCGATCACCATGCCGCCGTCGATGGTACTGTACGCCATCGTCCCGTCTTTCCGGGCCTTGGGCTTGAGCTTGTCGAGAACAACAGCCTTGGCCTTGTCGGCCCGGTCGGCGGTCAGTAGCTCCCCGTTCCAGCGGCGTGTCCGTTCCTCGCGGTCGCGCAGCACGGCCAGCGCCTCGGCGTTGCCGCGCTCGGCCTGCTGCGTCAGCCAGTCGGCCCAAGTGGGCATCGTCGTCTGTTTGAACAGCGCCTGACGGCGAGCGTCTGCGCTCTGCCGGTTCTTTTGGCGCGAGGCGTCGGCCTGCTGTTTGATAGTGCCGTACATCAGGCGTTTGGTCGGCCCCTTGCCCGCGACCTTCAAAAGCATTCGCTCTGTCTGGCTCCACTGCTTAACCTGCGCATTGAAAGCTGCACTCTCGCGCTTGATCTGGTCGAGGCCCTGACGGCGGGCCAGAATGGCCGCCTGTCGCTCGCGCTGGTACTGATTGAACAGGCCCGCTGTCGTCGGGTTATCCGGCCGCCGGGGTCGTGGCTCGTACCGCTTGCGGTTCGCCTTCGCCTCGGCCTGCCGTTCGGAAGGCTGGAACGGGCCAAGACGGTCAGTTAGGGCCTTCATGGAAAGGTCGCGGCCGACGTTGCTGGCCTTCGCCCAAATGCCTGAATCTGGCTCGCCGATGACAAGGCCAGCGCCGCGCTGGCGAACCTCTAGGCCGTGTTCGGCCGCTGCGCCGTGCAGCTCCTGCCAGCTCGTCGCCTGTCGCATCGCCGGGGCCAGCTCGCAGGCCGCGTACCCGGTCAGCGTCTCGATGCCGGACTGCGCCTCCACGCTGGCCACCTTCGCGCCGATGCGGACTGGCTCCGCTTTATCTGCTGACTGTCTCTGTAGACGGGTATCGGACAGCTTGCGCAACCCGTTCAGGGTTTTGGCTTCAGGAGGCTTCGATATGCTGAGGTCGTAAGCGTTTCTAAGGTGTTCACGGAATAGGCTGTCGCGCTGCTCTGGGGCTTTCGCTGGCAACAGCTCAATGTCGCGGTTCTGATGCCGCTGCTTTGCCTCCAGACCATGAAACGTTGTTTGCAAGCCGTGCTCTACCTCAAGACGCTCACAGGCCTCCATCAGGCGGAACTGATCGTAATAGGGTTCAATGTTCTGTAACCCGGTCGGGTGAACCTTGTTGATGGCCACATGCACATGCAGGTTATCGGTGTCGATATGAACCGCTGATACACGCTGGTGCTCATCGAGGCCGATGGCAGCGCATAGTTCGTCTTCGATGGCGTGCAGCGTCTCAAGGTCTGGCTGCTCGCCGGGCGGGAAGGAATAGACAAAGTGGTAGGTCTTTTCCGCCTTCGACCTGGTGTTAGCCGCTTGCGTGGCTTGGATCAAGATTGCGGCATCTGCCGGATCATCCGTGCCGCAGTTGGTAACGCGGTAGCTGGCGACCTTCTCGCCCTCGGTCGTGCCATTGGCGGAATCCAGAATGTAATCGGCCGTGCGCTCCCAGCTCGTCGGGTCAATGCCGCCCTTGGCCGCCACCATATACTTGATTAACCGGGCTGGGCTTGAGGCCTTGCGTTCACGGTTGATGCGATGTGCGATCATTTGGAAATCCTCCCCATGAGCGCCCGCATGTCCTCTTGGATTGCGCGGAAATCCATCATCATCGCTTCTACGTCAATCGGTCGCGCGCCCTGACCGCGTTTCTCAGCGAGCCACAATTTCAGCAATCCGGCCACCCGGCCGAGGTCGCCATTCACCTTTGCCAACTGGCGGACAGCTTCCAAATCGGCCCGTGAACCTATAGGCAGATTCAGCCCAACAGCGCGAAGGAAAGCGGCATTCGACAACCCCGCCTGATCGGCCCTTTCGGCTAACTCTTTTTTCTCATCAATGCTGACCCAAACCTCAATTCGCTCCCGCCGTGGACGTGTCCCACGCGAATGCGGCTTGATAGCCTCAATCGCATTTTCACCGGCCATAAGCCTTTCCTCTTTGGTGTAAATGTCGCGGAGCGACTGACAGCCTCGCAGAGCAAGATGCCGTCGAACCGCAGGTGAGTAAGGGGCGGTGTTGGACTGGTGCGGGCTTGCCCGTACCGGTACAACACACATCTTGCCGTACTGCTTCATGCGATTCTATGCGACTGGAGCAGAATGGCCAGTAAAATATGGCGTAATCGCGTACATTCGCGCTAATTCGCATACATTCGCGTAGCATCGCATTAATCAATTCTTCTAATCGCATAGAATCGCATACATTCGCATAAAAACGCGTTTCCGACTGAGTTCATGAGCATCAGGGACGGACTGACACCAAACTGACACCAAAAGGAGGGGGCTTTGAGAGGCCATCAGCTAGGCCAGCCAAATCTAAGTCTTGTAAATTGCTCGACTCGGGTGAGAACATAGCCTCCGTTTACGCGCTTTTTTTCGAAACTCGATCATCAAGAAACAACGGAGTAATCATGGCACGAAAAACCCTCGCAGAGCGCCGTTCTGATGCCCTTTCAGAGCTTGAAATGGCGAAAGCCAGATTGGCAAAACTCGACAATGAGGCAGCAGAAAGAATCGGAAGAATTGCAATAAAGTCAGGATTGGTTAATCTTAAGCTTACGGACGATCAGGTCCGGGAAGAATTCGACAGAATCGTGGAAAGGATCAGCAAGGGGAATTGATCATGAAGACAGCTCACCGCATCAGCGCATTGGCCAATCAACTCAACGAACTGCAAGCCTGCCTCGGTCGAGCCAGTGGGCGGCCTAGCAACAGCGTTATGGAAGCCCAGCGCATAGCGGCCGAGCTGGCTTCTTCACTCGAAGATTGGCACCTTGAAACGCTACACATTCCTGAACCGGAGCGTGACCTCTATCGCGCACAGAATCCCTATTACGCTGCCCACTGACGCCGCGCACTGCCCTATCAAAAGCTCACTTCGGTGGGCTTTTTTTTGTCCGCAAAACGTATCAAAACGGACAACCAAGCTCGTTCCGCTCGTCATGAAAAACGCGTTCAAAATCATAGTTTTGAACACCAATCGCGGGAAGCTTGACGGACAGTTACGGACATAAACCGTTGAATTCTATGCGGATACGAGATTATCCGCATATTTAAAACTGCTCCATATCGGTCAATAATCAAATCTCGGACGATGACAAAACGAGGCATTCGGTATGGAACTAGAATCGCAAAAAATGTCGGCTCATGCCGCCCGAAAATTCGGTCGAGGCGCGGCGCTCGCTCTTGCAATGGCAAACGCAGGCCTTGGTGTAAGTCTCTACATGGCACCGGCTCCGGCCTATGCCATCTACTGCTCGAACTGCTCGACGTTCTATCAGCAGATGTACGAGTACGCCGAAGCGGTCAACACGCAACTGAACACGGCCCAGCAGTTGCAGACGCAGATCCAGCAGTACGACAACATGATTAAGCAGGGCATGTCACTGCCCAGCCGCATGTTCAACACCATCACTGGCGACCTTCAGCGCGTGGCCAGCGTCTACAACTCGGCGCAGTCGCTCGGCCGCAACATCAGCAATCTGGACGAACAGTTTCGCCAGCAGTTCAAGGGCTATGACAGCTATCTGAACTCGATTGGCCAAGGGCAAAACAACATGCCGCAGCGCTATCGGGACTGGGCACAATCCGGCTTCGATAACGCCCGCACGGCCATGCAGGCCGCTGGCGTAAATACGAGCACATTCGAGGATGAGAACGCGATGCTGGATCAGTTGGTGAGCCGTTCGCAGTCGGCCGTTGGCCGTCAGCAGGCCATTCAAGCCGGGAACGAGATTGCGGCGCAGAACGTGCAGCAGCTCCAGAAACTGCGCGATCTGGTGGCCACGCAAATCACCCTGCAAGGCAACTACATGGCCAAACAAACCGAACAGGAAGCCGTGAAGGACGCGGCCAGTGAAAGGTTCTGGGGAGGTACAGACACTCCCGGCCCATCCAAGGGGTTTTGATTATGACGATTTCTAAGATTCTTCTTTTGGTGTTGTGTCTCGGTTCTGCTGTGGGTGGGGCCGTAATGACTAGCGTCGTCATTTCTTCGGGCGAAGAATGTTCGGCTTCACAGAAGCAAAAAGCGGCGGCTACCAAAAAGTTCTGGGAAGGGAAAGACGAACCCGGCCCGTCGAAGGGGTTTTGATTATGAGTAGACCACTCTTTCTAAGTTGCGTCGGGATAGCCATGCTGTTGATGACCGGGAGTGCAATGGCCGCCGGTTTACAAAGTAATGTGGAGATGAACGGGCTGCTAACAGACATTCATAATGCGTCTGCTCAGTGGGGGCCAAAGTTGCAGGGCTATGCCAGAAACTTGCTGTTCCTGCTCGCTGGGATTCAGTTTGTTTGGACGTTCGGCAACCTGATTTGGCAAAGCGCCGATGTTGGCGAAATGTTCCGCGAGCTGATCAAGTTCGTCATGACGATAGGCTTTTTCCTTGCCTTGCTGACGTACTCCACAGAGTGGAGCACGGCTATCGTGAACAGCTTCCGCGAAGCGGGATCGCAAGCCTCCGGGTTTGCGCAGGAGTTGATGCCCGGTGACGTGTTCACCTTAGCTATCAAATTGGCACAAAAAGTCCTGTCGAACATTTCGTTGTTTGACCTCGAAACTGCGGTTGTGATTGCGCTATCCGGCGTCATCATTTTGCTGTGCTTCGCGTTCATCGCCGCGTTTATGTTCGTTACGCTTGTCGAGTCGTATGTGATTATCAATGCGGCCGTGCTGTTCATCGGTTTCGGCGGCTCACAATGGACACGGGAATTTGCAATAGCCCCGCTTCGCTATGCCGTTGCGGTAGGCGCTAAGCTGTTCGTCCTGACCTTGATTGTCGGCCTGATTATGTCCGTATCGGACAGGTGGTTCGCCAACTACGACGGCACTATTGGGCCAACATTGACACTATTGGGCCTGTCCTTGGTGTGCGCCTATCTGTCTCGGTCTATCCCGGAGCTGATTGCGGGCATGATCACCGGCTCATCATTTGGGGGAGGCAGTGCGATCGGCGGCATGGCAATGGCGGCCGCTGCGGCGGCTACTGGCTTGGCGGCAGGCACCATGATGGCGGGCGGCGCAAACGCGGCCGGTGGTGCTGCGGGTGCTTTGGGCGGCGGTTCTGGTGGTGGCGCTGGCAGTGGACTGGCCGACAGCATCAATGCCAGCATGGCCGGTGGCCAGCAGAACCCCGCAGCGTCCGCCATGCCGTCCATGAACAGTGCGGCGACCACAGGAACGGCAACGGGCGGTAGCGCAGCAGCTCAGTTAGCCGGTTCTCGCGTCGGTGGCTCGCAGGCGGGCAAATCGCCGTCAGGTAGCGGCATCAACAGCCAGAGCGACACTCCGCGCAGCAGTGGTCTGAGTGGGCCGCAGCAGGCGGCGCAAACACTGAAAAAAGCGGCCTCCGGCGCGAACAACTTGGCTAGTGTGGCCGCCCGCGGCCTCGGGACGCTCGCCGCTATCTCTGTGCCGGGTATGGAAGGCGCGGCGAGCATGGGCGGCGGCCCCCCACCGCAAATGCCTGACAGCGATGAGGGTGACGAAAAACGTCCAGCTAACAGCGGTGTATCCGCGGATGTTGCCGAAGAAACAAACGTTATTCGTCCCGCACAAGAACCGTCCGCCGCCCCGGCTCAGCCGAACGGCGTGGAGAAATCCAACAACCCGAAACAGGAAGGTGAGGCATGAACCCGTATAGCAAACCAATCCCCGGCACCCTTGCTCGCATGAAGGTGCCCGGCATGTCAGCGGAAGCGGTGGCTAAGGCTGACGCGCCAATAGCTGTTGGGAACCGCCAGAGCGATGAAACCCAATCAACTGCTGCCAAGGCGGCCAATGCACCGGAGACTGACCAATGATTGAATATCTGATTTTTTGCGTGGTGGCCTTCGCTGCCGCCTTCGGCATGTACTTGCTGCGCGAATACCTGCGCTCGCGGGGCTATGGGCCGCAACTCGATGCGTTTGCGCGGTGGCTGGAACCACGAGAGCAACGCATGAACCGTTATCGCTTTAAGGCTGCTAATGGCCTGTTTGGGGCGGCGCAGTCCATCAACCGCCTGCCCCTGTTCGGAAGCAAACATCAGGTGGTGATGATAGAGCAACTGCGCATGGCCATCATGTCCGAACAAGCACTAAGGGAGCGCCAGCAGCGCCGCAAATGATCTCGCCCGCCCTGCCAAGTGCAGGGCTTTTTTATGGGCACCAAAAGAAAGGCTCCGGCCGATCCGGCCCTACGTCTCGCAAATCGGCTGTAATGACAGCGTAAGCGCTTTTATGGTCCTCCCCGCCACCACAACTCTAGCCCCCTCTGAAAACGGCTCTCCGGGCCGCCTGCGAAGCCTGACACTCGTTTCAAAGTAGGGGCAGCCGCCCCTGTGAAGATAACCCCGATACACGGGGCACAGGGTCAGTGGGGGCAGCCGTCTATTACACACCGCAAAAACGGCGTGTATCGCGCTGTGAGAAGTTTTCACACATGATAGCCATAACCCCATTCCGACACTGAAAAAACGCCGCCACGACCTATACGGGAAGGATTCTGGAACGCTTTCGCAGGCCGTTAGAGGCCTTATGTGGGTTTTGGCCCTGCCCTTCCCTTTTTGGTGCCTGATGTCTTTTTGCCGGTTTCAACGGCTCGACCAGGTGCTGCGACCGGTGGGTAATCGACGGAACTAACCGCGTCGACGACGGCAGGCCCGCCCTACCTTTTTTTGGTGCCCAACGGCCGTAGGCCGACCAAGAGCAGCAAGCGATGAGCTGCGCCATCAAGGCGCGGCGCTTAGCGCGCATGCTGGAGATTCTTAGAGAATCTTGGATGGAATTTGCGAACGGCCCGCAAAGGCCCGCCGTTGCTGGGTTTTCAGAAACTGGCCGGGTGCCGTTAAGCAGGGGGTTGGGTACTGTTAAATAGGGGGTGAGGTGCCATTAAACAGGGGGAGCAGCGTTACGGTCGGATGCCTTGGGTCGCCCGTTTCCCATTTGCCCTTAGCGTACTCGTCCAGCCTCCAACCCACGGCAGCAAGCTCGGCCAGCGCCTTGGGGCGGAGCGAACGCCTTTCATGAGGGAGGGGAGCTGCCGCGAAGCGGTGGGAACCCCGCAGGGGCCACGCTTTTGGATCGTGGCGCGATTTCGCACCAATAGGAGTTCCGAACTAACGGATGGGGGCCATCGACTTATGCACAGGCAAAAGGGTTTTAAACAGTTTTATATATAGTTTTAAAAGATTTAGCGTAAAAAGAAGGAAATTTACTCTTTTAATTCAATGAATTACGCGCAATGCCGGTTCCTAATAGACGGATACCGGTTCCTAATAGACGGCGAAACGGTTCCTAATAGACGGTTTCAGGTTCCTAATAGACACTCTATCCACAGCGTGGCGGGTTGTTCCCACTTTGTCCGTAAACTGTCCGTCAATCAAAATGAAAAAAGCCCGCAACGGGGCACTGCTGTCCCATAAACATTAATAAATGAAAAAGCCTGGATCCAAGTGAGTAAAATGAGAGTGCGCCCAAACACTCTACTCATAAAGGATTCAGGCTTTGTCTCATCATAACACCGCATTTCATCAGTTGCTCCAGCCGTTAT
>NZ_JABUZA010000072.1 GCF_014897985.1 Halomonas colorata | reverse complement strand
CCGTCGTTACCCAGCAGTCCATCGAGTAACTGGCTATCTTCCAAGCCTTGGCCGCCAAGCAGCCCAGCCACCAGACCGTTTTCACCCAGTAGGCCATCCAGTAGACCGGTGACTTGCTCACCGTCCACCGGCGTGGTGGTGAGTAAGCCACTCAGCAGGCCGTTCGGGCCCGCCACGGTATCCAGCAGACTGCCCACTAGACCCTGCTCACCCAGTAAGCCACCTTCGCCGCCCAACAGGTCGCCTTCGGTCAGGTTACCCAGCAGACCATTCTCGCTTACCACCGTATCGAGCAGGTTAGCGACAACACCGTCGTTACCCAGCAGTCCATCGAGTAACTGGCTATCTTCCAAGCCTTGGCCGCCAAGCAGCCCAGCCACCAGACCGTTTTCACCCAGTAGGCCATCCAGTAGACCGGTGACCTGCTCACCGTCCACCGGCGTGGTGGTGAGTAAGCCACTCAGCAGGCCGTTCGGGCCCGCCACGGTATCCAGCAGACTGCCCACTAGACCCTGCTCACCCAGTAAGCCACCTTCGCCGCCCAACAGGTCGCCTTCGGTCAGGTTACCCAGCAGACCATTCTCGCTTACCACCGTATCGAGCAGGTTAGCAACAACGCCGTCGTTACCCAACAGGCCATCAAGCAGACCTTCGTCACCTTCACCCAGCAGGCCTTCCAGCACCCCACCGGTACCGATCAGACCCGACAGCAGGCCACCTTGGCCTAGCAAACCGTCGAGCAGGTCGTTCAGCAAGTCACCTTCCAACGCCTCGTTACCCAGCAGGTCGGCCAGCAGCCCCTGTTCGCCCAGCAGCGGCTGTAGCAGGGTACTCAATAGCTCACTGCCCTCGGGGTCACCTTCCAGCAGGCCGCTAAGAACGCCTTCCTCGCCTAGCAAGGTTTCCAGCAGGTTACCGACGATGCCGTCATTCCCCAATAACGCCCCGAGCGCTTCCTCCTCACCTAACAGATTACCTAGCGGGCTGTTGGCTCCTAGTAGACCAGCCAATAGGCCGTCTGGCCCAAGCAGGTTGGCAAGAAGATCCGTTTGTAGCTCAAGGTCAACCACAGCTGTAAGGGATAGGCCTGCCAGTAATCCATTAGGTCCCAAGATGGTATCAAGCAGATTATTGACAAAGCCTGACTCGCCCACGAGGCCTTCTTCGCCTATCAAACCTTCAAGTAAGCCGCCGTTACCCAGTAAACTATTTACCAATCCTGCAAGCAGCCCTTCTTCATCCAATAGACCATTCAACAAGTCGGTATCTTCAAGCACGCCACCCAAGGGACCATCCGTTCCCAGGAGATTAGCCAGCAATCCTTCTTCGCCCAGCAACCCTTCCAACAGACCATTAACTTGGCTGTCATTGAGTGACAAATCACCAATCAGATTGGTTAGCAGGCCGCCTTCGCCAACAAGGCTTTCCAGCAGCGATCCAAGAGGGCCTTCAGCCCCAAGCAACTTATCTGCAAGCTGTCCACCAGCCCCTTCAGTCCCCAGAAGCTGCGTTAAAACTCCTTCAGCCCCTACTAGCGAGCCTAGAAGTTGGTCAACGCCCCCCCCCTTCATTTAGAAGGTCTGGGAACAGTTCATCGTCAAGCAGTTGACCCAGATTTAGACCAAGGCTCTCAGTCAAATCAGTTAAGGAGGTTTCTAATTCGTCAATAACGCCACCCAGCACACCTTGAGAGCCCACAAGGGCAGTGAGCAATCCCGCTTCATCCAACAAGCCTTCCATTGCTCCATTCTTTAACAGGCCGCCGAGTACACCGCCTTCGCTGCCAAAGAGGCCAGAAAGCAGACCATCTAAGATCCCTTGATCATTTAACAATGCGCTTAAAAGATTATTAAGATCGCTTCCGTCGGCCAGGAGCCCACCTACCAACCCATCATCAGCAAGTAACAATCCGACGAGCCCATTTTCAACAAGCAGGTTACCAATAGTGCCATTTTCAGCTAGCAAGCCGCCTATTAAGCCCTGTTCGGCTAGCGTTCCACCAATCAGACTGCCATCGCCCAATATCGTCTCTAGGAGGCTATCAAGCTGACCACTCTCTCCTAGCAAATTCTCAAGCGTTGTCCCTAACCCCAGGCCAACCAGCAGACCGCCCAGCAAACCGTCCTGCAACAGGGTAATTACGCCATCCGTTATAAAATCAACCTGCAGGTCTAATGCATCTAAAACATCTTGGGTTAGCGCTTCTCCAATCAACGGGCCAAGGACATTACCTAAACTATCGGTTGCCCCAGCAAACAAATTATCAAATTCATCAAGACCATTAGGGTCGTCAGGGTCAAATTCGAAGCCTAGTAGTGGCCCGAGCGCGTCATTAAGACTCGAAGTCAAGGCGTCGGTATCTATAACCAAATCGCTTAATACGCCCTCGTCCAAGTTTAGGAGTCCTTCAAGACCAGGCAGCAGGGCGCCTAGCAATACCTGAGATGGATCTAGCAAACCATCTCCGCCATCCAAATCACTATCAATAATGACGGCACCCAGCGAGCCAAGGTCACTGGTATTACCGGCAGCATCCGTCTGGCGAGCGATCACATCGCCCGCCGCATAGTCGCCATCGGGAAGCCCAAAACTCTCACCAACGCCCTCGACCCAGGTATCGCCACCATCAAGGGAGTATTCCCACGTAGCGTCGGGTTCGAGATTACCCACGTTGACCGTGCCATCGCTGGTAATACCGTCGCTGTCATCTGCGCCGGTGTCGTTGTCCAGCACCAATGTCGGTGCTTCGGGAGCAGCACTGTCGATGATGACAGCGCCCAGTGATCCGTTGCCGCTGGTATTACCAGCGGCATCCGTCTGGCGAGCGATTACATCGCCCGCCGTATAGTCGCCATCGGGAAGCTCAAAACTCTCGCCGACACCCTCGACCCAGGTATCGCCTCCGTCGAGGGAGTATTCCCACGTGGCGTCGGGTTCGAGGTTGCCTACGTTGACCGTGCCATCGCTGGTAATGCCGTCGTTATCATCTGCGCCGGTGTCGTTGTCCAGCGTCAGGCTCGGTGTCGCCGGAGCAATAGCATTGCCGATCAATAGGGAAGGATCAGATTCATTTCCCGCCGCATCGATAGCGACCACGTCATAGGCGTCACCTTCGACCAGCGGCGTGTCGGTGGTCAGAGTGTAGTCACCGTTTTCATCGGTAAGGCCACTACCTACTACCTCGCCATCCGCATCACGCACTTCTACTGTACTGCCCGGCTCAGCGGTACCCACTACCGTGGTCCCGGTCGGCTCACCGTTGTCGCCGATGACATCGGTGACGGTGTCAATCACCGGCGCATCCGGGGCAGCACTATCAATAATGACGGCACCCAGCGAGCCAAGATCACTGGTATTACCGGCCGTATCCGTCTGGCGAGCGATCACATCGCCCGCCGCATAGGTGCCGTCGGGAAGCTCAAAACTCTCACCGACACCCTCGACCCAGGTATCGCCACCATCAAGGGAGTATTCCCACGTAGCGTCGGGTTCGAGGTTACCCACGTTGACCGTGCCATCGCTGGTAATACCGTCGCTGTCATCTGCGCCGGTGTCGTTGTCCAGCACCAATGTCGGTGCTTCGGGAGCAGCACTGTCGATGATGACAGCGCCCAGTGATCCGTTGCCGCTGGTATTACCAGCGGCATCCGTCTGGCGAGCGATTACATCGCCCGCCGTATAGTCGCCATCGGGAAGCTCAAAACTCTCGCCGACACCCTCGACCCAGGTATCGCCTCCGTCGAGGGAGTATTCCCACGTGGCGTCGGGTTCGAGGTTGCCTACGTTGACCGTGCCATCGCTGGTAATACCGTCGCTGTCATCTGCGCCAGTGTCGTTGTCCAGCACCAATGTCGGTGCTTCGGGAGCGGCACTATCGATGATGACAGCGCCCAGTGATCCGTTGCCACTGGTATTACCGGCCGCATCCGTCTGGCGAGCGATTACATCGCCCGCCGTATAGTCGCCATCGGGAAGCTCAAAACTCTCGCCGACACCCTCGACCCAGGTATCGCCTCCGTCGAGGGAGTATTCCCACGTGGCGTCGGGTTCGAGGTTGCCTACGTTGACCGTGCCATCGCTGGTAATACCGTCGCTGTCATCTGCGCCAGTGTCGTTGTCCAGCACCAATGTCGGTGCTTCGGGAGCGGCACTATCGATGATGACAGCGCCCAGTGATCCGTTGCCACTGGTATTACCGGCCGCATCCGTCTGGCGAGCGATTACATCGCCCGCCGTATAGTCGCCATCGGGAAGCTCAAAACTCTCGCCGACACCCTCGACCCAGGTATCGCCTCCGTCGAGGGAGTATTCCCACGTGGCATCGGGTTCGAGGTTGCCTACGTTGACCGTGCCATCGCTGGTAATGCCGTCGTTATCATCTGCGCCGGTATCATTGTCCAGCGTCAGGCTCGGTGTCGCCGGAGCAATAGCATTGCCGATCAATAGAGAAGGATCAGATTCATTTCCCGCCGCATCGATAGCGACCACGTCATAGGCGTCACCTTCGACCAGCGGCGTGTCGGTGGTCAGAGTGTAGTCACCGTTTTCATCGGTAAGGCCACTACCTACTACCTCGCCATCCGCATCACGCACTTCTATTGTACTGCCCGGCTCAGCGGTACCCACTACCGTGGTCCCGGTCGGCTCACCGTTGTCGCCGATGACGTCGGTGACGGTGTCAATCACCGGCGCATCCGGGGCAGCACTATCAATAATGACGGCACCCAGCGAGCCAAGATCACTGGTATTACCGGCCGCATCCGTCTGACGCGCGATCACATCGCCGTCCGCATAGTCGCCATCGGGAAGCTCAAAACTCTCGCCGACACCCTCGATCCAGGTATCGCCTCCGTCAAGGGAGTATTCCCAGGTGGCGTCGGGTTCGAGGTTACCCACATTGACCGTGCCATCGCTGGTAATACCGTCGTTATCATCTGCGCCGGTGTCGTTGTCCAGCACCAATGTCGGTGCTTCGGGAGCAGCACTGTCGATGATGACAGCGCCCAGTGATCCGTTGCCGCTGGTATTACCGGCTGCATCCGTCTGGCGAGCGATCACATCGCCCGCCGCATAGTCGCCATCGGGAAGCTCAAAACTCTCGCCGACACCCTCGATCCAGGTATCGCCTCCGTCAAGGGAGTATTCCCAGGTGGCGTCGGGTTCGAGGTTACCCACATTGACCGTGCCATCGCTGGTAATACCGTCGTTATCATCTGCGCCGGTGTCGTTGTCCAGCACCAGACTCGGCGTCGCCGGGGCAATGATCGTGCCGATCAATAGAGAAGGATCAGATTCATTCCCCGCCGCGTCGATAGCGACCACGTCATAGGCATCACCTTCGACCAGCGGCGTGTCGGTGGTCAGGGTGTAGTCACCGTTTTCGTCGGTAAGGCCGCTGCCCACCACCTCGCCATCCGCATCACGCACTTCTACCGTGCTGCCCGGCTCAGCGGTACCCACTACCGTGGTCCCGGTCGGCTCACCGTTGTCGCCGATGACGTCGGTGACGGTGTCAATCACCGGCGCATCCGGGGCAGCACTATCAATAATGACGGCACCCAGCGAGCCAAGATCACTGGTATTACCGGCCGCATCCGTCTGGCGCGCGATTACATCGCCGTCGGCATAGGTGCCGTCGGGGAGCTCAAAGCTCTCGCCGACACCCTCGATCCAGGTATCGCCTCCGTCGAGGGAGTATTCCCAGGTGGCGTCGGGTTCGAGGTTGCCTACGTTGACCGTGCCATCGCTGGTAATACCGTCGTTATCATCTGCACCAGTATCATTTGCTAATGCGAGCGCAGGAGCTATCGGAGCAGTAACATCTCCATCCGCATCCGCGTCTGCATCAGCGTCACCGTCCGCATCTCCATCGGCGTCTGCATCCGCATCGCCATCAGCGTCTGCATCAGCATCCGCGTCACCATCCGCATCGCCATCAGCGTCTGCGTCTGCGTCTGCATCCGCGTCACCGTCTGCGTCTGCATCCGCGTCACCGTCCGCATCCGCGTCTGCATCAGCGTCACCGTCCGCATCTCCATCGGCGTCTGCATCCGCATCGCCATCAGCGTCTGCATCAGCATCCGCGTCACCATCCGCATCGCCATCAGCGTCTGCGTCTGCGTCTGCATCCGCGTCACCGTCTGCGTCTGCATCCGCGTCACCGTCCGCATCTGCATCTGCATCTGCATCCGCATCGCCATCTGCGTCCGCATCTGCATCTGCATCGCCATCTGCGTCTGCGTCTGCATCCGCGTCACCGTCCGCATCGCCATCAGCATCTGCATCCGCGTCACCGTCCGCATCGCCATCGGCGTCCGCATCTGCATCCGCATCACCGTCCGCATCGGCATCTGCGTCGCCATCATCGGGGTCCATTGGGTCACCGGCGTCGGGCTCATCACCATCGTCGATGCCATCACCAGCGCCAGGCTCTTCGTTATCAGGAGGATTAGAATCGGAACTAGAAGAGTCGCTGGCTGCAATAGCTGCACCCAATACACCTAAGCCACCTAGAGCAAAGACCCATGGCGAAACATCGCCAGCAGCCACTAATCCTTCTTCATTAATTTCGGCAAAGGCAAAATGCGACCAAGGTGATTGATACTGTCCTAACCAGAGTACTCCGTTGGAATCCTCTAATATCAATTCACTACGTACGTCATCAGTGACAACAAAGAAATCAGCAATAACAATCTGCTCACCTGACTTGAGTACAATAACCAGATTCATACCCGACTGGTTAAATGACGCAATTTCCTCAGGACCAACCGATATTTTTACAGCGCTGGGAGATTGCAGCGCTATAACGTCATTTGCTTGTTGTTGAGTGACGTTGCCATTAGCTTTTTCTGTGATAACTATCGCTTGGTTAGCCATGTTTCACCTTTTCGTTTCTATGTACGGTCCCGGGAGCCACAAATAGCCTGCGAGCTTGGACAGTTTTCAACTAGCGACACCACGTCGCTAAGGCTTTATTAAAAGCATTAGCGATATGAATCCGATCTTTTAAAATTATTTTTTCGTCAAATGTTTACGCTTTAAAATCATCAAAAGCTCATGCTATTAAACTTGATATCCAGAGCGGATTATCAGCAAATAAAAAGAAACACTTCCAACACGCTGGCTTTAATTCTTCTAACGCTAAGATCTTTCTTTCAAGACAATGTTGACTCGACGATTTTCCGCTAAACATGAAATTAACTGCGGTCTTGGCATATTGTCAGCACAGGACACGACTGGCTCGTTTTCGCCACGACCTTCATAAGTAATCCATTGCTGAGAGATGCCCCCTTCTATTAAAGCTATCGATACAGCACGAGCGCGCTGCTCAGACAGGGACAAGTTATAATCCTCATCACCAAGACGATCGGTATAGCCAATCACGTTGACTGAAGGATTATTGAAATTTTGCCGAACTTCAGAAGAGAGTTGGCGTATGGCGCTTACACCGCCGGGAGAAATATCTGCACTATCAAAACCAAATAGTAGGTCTGCGGATAGAGAAAGCACTTCCGGTTTGACGAGGGCTGCATACCTGGCAGCACATTGAGGCCTTCGCCACTCAAGACTGCTAAGGACTTGATTTGAAAAAGAAACCCTATACTGACAAACTAAGTAGTCGTTAGTTTCCAGAGGCAAGTTGATATTATAAAACCAATTATCATCCTGTATGCTGGAGGTAGAATCATTAGGGTTTCCAAGCAATCTTACAGTTTGCTCTTTAGAAAGCCTGCCTACTCCACTTTGTACTTGAGAAATATTTGGGATGGGTAAAAATAACCCATTACGGATATAACCCGGCCTTATATCAGTAACTTCTAGGCTTACATCAGTAAAGTTTTGAGCATTCGCATCGGCTACTATTCCGATAAATGCTGCTGCCAATATAATTGGCTTTGCCCACTTGATCATAACGTCCCCTTTCTCTCAAAGAATAACGCAATAAAATAAAGGCTTAACTCCACAGCGCCTAGAACCTTCTTATTAGAACTGCTTATCACGCCTAACTACTGTTTCTTTGACATAGATCAATACCGACAATATTAATTTAATACAAAAAAAGTAGCATTCAAGAAAAAAATTAATTCAAACTTATTGTTAAAAAAGATTAAAAAAACCAACATTTCCTCTAAATCATAAAAGATTAAATATAAGCCGGATAAAATTTTTATTGGAATTAAAGGCTTGCAATTTTTTTTATAAAAAAAACCAGAGATGCCAGCCTTTCAGATCAGTCGGGTTAACTAAAATCAATGAAAAAAATATGATGATGACTTTAACAAAACACTCTAGTGAATAAAAAAAGTATTCATCAACAAATTAAATAAACACTTAATTACAAAGAGAGACAAAATCAAAACTTATGAAACAAACCCTTGGGCATACTTCACTAAACTATTAAAACCAATGCTTTATAATAAAACATTATCTATACTTAGCTAACTAACTAGCTAAGGAAGGTCTGAATAACTGCCGATATTCATCAACGCTCACTTGAGCCGACAAAAAATCGAAAATTCAGACACTCTTCT
>NZ_JABUZA010000071.1 GCF_014897985.1 Halomonas colorata | reverse complement strand
CATGAGTGACAGCTACCCCTATAAAACGGCGCTATCCGATCTCGTCAGGCGGTTGGTGCCGAACTGACTGCTCGGGCTCCCCCGGCCCGACGCAATGGGGGGAAGGGGGAGGTGTGTCTGAACGACGAAAAGTGGTTAAAAAGTAGCCGATGTAAGTCGAGCCAATAGGTGTTTAGCGGTGTTAGAGCCTGAGTGCGGTACTGGCTGAGGTGCTATGAGAAATCCAGGCTAGTAATGACATCAAAAAATCTACTACAGAGTCATAAACGAATCGTCTTTGTGGTCAGTGAACATATAGATTTCGTAAGGCTCACCCTGAGGCCCTGGCATGCCTGGTGTACCAATGGGCATCCCTGCTAGGCCGATCCCACCTATGTCAGGTTGTTCTTCAAATAATGCCTCGACCGCTTCCATCGGCACGTGCCCTTCAATCCAGTAGTCACCTATTTCGATGGTGTGGCACGACCCCAAACCATAAGGGACGCCAGCCTTCTGTTTGATATCGCCGAGCTCAACGTTATCGACAATGGTTACATCGACTCCCAGCATTTCCAAGTGGCGAGCATATTCATCACAGCATCCGCACTGAGGATTTTTGTACAGTGTAGCTTCGTCCGGCAGTGCAGCCTGAGCCGATGTAGCCCCGAGAGCCAAAGCAATTGATAGAATAGTAGCGTTAAGATGTTTCATGAACGGCCTGCCCTCGTTGTGTGGCTAAACAAGTATTTTGCGAGCGACGCGATACCTAAGCCTACGAGCAGAAGAAAAAACAGCGGCATCAGCCAGCCGTACCAGCCCATTGAGCTCATAAAAGCTAAGCAATCGGCATTCATCATGGTAAGCCTCCGATCAAGTCAGTTAGAAATTACGTCCTAAGTTTACGACTCTAGGGCTACCTCAAGGTCAAGCCTTGTAACCTTGTGAACAATGAAAAGTTGCTATGGATCATATTCTGCCTGCTGGGTTCAGGCTCGTTTCAGGTTAACACCGTATAAATAAGCAGTGACAACAACCCTTTTGAGGTAAATGACCATGCGCAACACCATTTTAACAACTCCTTTGCTTGCTCTTTCACTAAGCCTAGTAACAAGCGCGGCATGGGCTGCGCCCGGCCATGGCGGCGGTGACAGTGGCCTGACCGACGCTGACGTTGACCGCACGATCACTCTTGATGCTGGCGATATGTGGTTCGACCCTGAAACGCTAGAAATGGCGGCGGGTGAAATTGTTAAATTTGAAATCACCAACACCGGCAATTTAGAACATGAGTTTGTGATTGGTAGCAAAGAAGCCCAAGAAGAACATCGTCAAATGATGCTAAACATGGCCAACGGCGGAGGCCACGATATGTCGAATATGTCACACGGCGGCGGTCACGATATGGCCAGCATGGACATGGCAGGTGTCACCATTGCGCCTGGTGAAACCGGGACTTTATTATGGAGTGTCCCTGACAATGTTAACGAGCTAGAGTATGCCTGTAACATTCCTGGTCATTATGAATCCGGCATGTACGGTAATTTTTCTCTCTAATCTGACGCAGACCCATGAAACTGTTGCTACTCGAAGATGATGATTTGTTAGCAGAAAGCTTGGCAGAGAGTCTCAAGGACAACGGTTACCTGGTTGATTTGGCCGCTTCATTGAAAGCGGCCAAGTCGCTGATGGCAACCGAGGATTATGAGCTGGCTATTTTAGATGTCGGTTTGCCCGATGGGTCGGGGTTAGATCTTCTCGCTCATTGGCGCAAGCAGAAGCGCAGTACGCCTATTTTGATTTTGACGGCGCGCGATACCTGGGAAGATAAAGTTATCGGACTTGAAACCGGAGCCGATGACTATCTCACCAAGCCTTTCCACGAAGCCGAACTTATGGCTCGCCTGAAGGCCTTGTTGCGTAGGCAGTCTGGTCAGTTATCTCATGTGATTACGCTTAACGGTGTCTCGTTGGATGAGGCGGGTCAACGCGTGTGCTTAGAAGGAGAAACGTGGCGTTCGCTAACAGCAACGGAGTTTCGATTACTGCGCTACTTAATGCTTCATCCAGACCGTATTCACTCGAAAGATCAGCTACTAGAGCAGCTCTACGCCTTGGATCAGGACGCTGCCGCACCTAACTTGGTGGAAGTCTACATCGCTCGTCTGCGCCGTTATCTCGGTAAATCAGTCATTCAAACGCGACGTGGTCAGGGGTATTTCTTTGCTTCACATTGATAGACGCAGTTTACGCATTCGGCTACTCGCATGGTTAGGCGGCGTCGCGCTACTGGTGGTGGTCACCACGTGGCTATTGCACGGGATCTTTTTACAGAGCCTGGCAAGGGATTTTTTAGGTGAACGCTTACAACGTGAAGCAAACCACGCGGTCGCGCAGCTAGAGCAAGACCAAACGGCTGTACCGACTGCGCTCGACTCGGTTAGCCAAGGCTATCAAGTCTTTCATCATCTCTACGTACTCCGTTTCAATGGCTCGGTCAGCGCTTCTGACCCGCAATGGCAGCAACAGCTGGCTCCGTTGCTAGATGAGAGCGGCGATGCCCTAATAGATGTGAATCGCGGAACACAGCACATGCTCGTCTATCGCCGCCATTTTGAGTGGCAGGGCACGCAGGGTGTGCTATTGGTGGGCGAGGATTTTTCCCAAGTAGAATCAGGGCTTGCAACTTTACACTGGTGGGTCGGTGGGATCGCCGCCGTGCTTTTAGGGATGCTCATCATACTCAACATGCTAGCGGTTAACCGTGGACTCATACCACTCTGGCAACTGCGCCAACAACTTGAAGCATTGCGATCAGGCAAACGTGATCGCTTGTCATTAGTAGCCCCTTCGGAGCTAGATGAATTAGTCGACCAGTTGAACTGGTTCATGGACGACATTGATCTTCGTCTGAAGCGCTCGCGAGAATCGGTCGCCAACCTATCACACGCATTAAAAACACCGCTGGCAGCCGTTACTCAAGTACTGCGTGGCAACCGGCCTATTGATGACAACCGGCGCCATAAACTACTCAGCCGTATTGAAGACATTAACGCCCAGTTGGATGCGGAGCTGCGTCGTTCACGTATTGCAGGCCCTAATGCAGGACGAATGGCCAACGTTACTCGTGATAGCTTACGGCTGATTGAGATGTTCCGTAGCCTCTATCCTGAGCGTATGTTCGACCTGACTCACTCAGCACGTGAGGAAGAACAAGTTCCCATTGAATCTCACGATTTTTCAGAAATATTAGGCATCGTGCTTGATAACGCAGGAAAATGGTCGAGCAGGCGCGTTCTTTGCGATATTGCAGTCACTGTAACTGCACTTACGCTAACTATTGATGATGATGGTCAGGGCGTTGCAGAAGAGGAACTTTCACGCCTGGGAGAGCGTGGTACACGACTGGATGAGCGCCGTCCTGGCTACGGCTTAGGCCTTTCGATTCTTGCACAGTTAATCGTCCGCTACTCAGGTCACTCTCAGTTTGAACGAAGCCCACTGGGTGGTTTACGAGTGACGATTGCTTTGCCCTTGACGGCTGAAGTGGTCAATTAATCATCATTCAGCTTTGATTCAGCTTCTTCCATCAAGATGGTGCTATTCACCATTGATGGGAGTTACACATGGCACGCTCAAGTATCATTTCTCACCCTCTTTCTCGTCGGCAAGTGTTAAAAGGAGGCGCTGCCTTAGGCTTAGGTTCTGCTGCGGCAATGGGGTTAACTCCCGCCTGGGCAACCCCCTGGGGCCGTACCAACGTCTATGCTCAGGGCGTTGAAGAAGGGCCCGAGGTATCGCTGGCGATCCGCCGTGAATCGTTGCCTATTGACGGACAAGAAGCCCAACCAATTACCATTAACGGTACCAGTCCTGGCCCGCTGATTCGTTTGAAAGAAGGTCAAGACGCAGTACTGCGTGTCACCAACCTGCTGGACGAGCCCACCTCCATCCACTGGCATGGTCTCATTCTACCGCCGGAAATGGATGGTGTGCCTGGCGTTAGCTTTGCAGGTATCGCCCCTGGTGAAACCTTTACCTACCGTTTTCCCGTCCGTCAGAACGGTACCTACTGGTACCACAGTCATTCCGGTATGCAGGAGCAGCTTGGCCATGCAGGGCCATTGATTATCGACGCTGCCGAGCGTGAGCCTATCCGTTACGACCGTGAGCATGTGTTACTGCTCACCGACTGGACTTTTGAAGACCCGATGTCGGTGTTCCGTAATCTGAAAACCATGGAAGGCTATTACAACTTCCAAGAGCGCACGATTGCTGACTTCTTTGCCGATGTTCGTAACAACGGTTTTGCTCAGACCGCTGAAATGCGCGGCATGTGGGCTCAAATGCGCATGAGTTCGCGGGATATCGCCGATGTCACCGGTAGTACTTATACTTATCTTCTCAACGGCTATTCTCCTCAAGAAAACTGGAATGCCTTGTTCAAAGCTGGTGAGCGGATACGACTACGCGTGATTAACGGCTCAGCCATGTCTTTTTTCGATGTTCGTATACCTGGCCTGAAGATGACCGTGGTGGCCGCTGATGGACAACCGGTGCAACCCGTTCCTGTTGATGAGTTCCGTATTGGCGTGGCTGAAACCTACGATGTGCTGGTTTCACCTGAAGACGACCGGGCATACACCATCTTCGCCGAAGCCATGGATCGGAGCGGCTATGCACGCGCCACGCTAGCTCCACGTGAAGGCATGCAGGCGGAGATTCCTGAACGCCGTCAAATTGCAGACCGCGGTATGGAAGCCATGGGTGCCCACGGTATGGGCGGTATGGATCACTCCAACATGGCGGGGATGGATCACTCTGGCATGTCCAACATGTCGGGGATGGATCATTCCAGCATGGCTGGGATGGATCACTCCGGTATGTCCAACATGCAAGGCATGGATCACTCTACTATGGGGGGGATGGCAGCCGAGCAGGCCAAAATAGGCGCAAATGGTTTGCTTCTCGCCGGTGAAGCTCAGCCGGGCTCTCGCTATAACCAGGCGGGAATCGGCATTGATCCTGACGAACGACGCGTATTGGTTTACCGGGATCTCAAAGCGTTCACACCATGGCCTGATCGCCGTGAGCCAGGCCGTGAGCTTGAGCTGCACCTGACCGGCAATATGGAGCGTTATATGTGGTCGTTCGACGGTAAGAAGTTTAGCGAAGTGACCGGCCCTATTCATTTTGAGAAAGATGAGCGGCTGCGCCTAATTCTGATTAACGACACCATGATGGAGCATCCTATTCACCTCCACGGTATGTGGATGGAGCTAGAAAACGGCCAAGGGGAATTGATACCACGCAAACACACCCTAAATGTGAAGCCCGGTGAGCGCGTATCTGCGTTGATCACCGCAGATGCAGAGGGCAGTTGGGCGTTCCACTGCCACCTTCTCTATCACATGGATGCTGGCATGTTCCGCGTTGTTCAAGTTTCTTAAGGAGGCAGTATGAAAATTAAGCGCTACTTAACCCTCGCCAGCGCCGCCCTTGGCATGGCCGCCGCCACGACCGCTCAAGCCGAAGATGGCTATGCGGCACCAGACAGTTGGCCAGCGCCCACTGAGGAACATAATATGGGTATGGCACTGTTTGATCGGCTCGAATATAGCGTGCCTGATAAAGGCCCAGAAGCCGTGGTATGGGACTTTCAAGGCTGGTACGGCGGCGATATCAACCGCATTTACCTAAAGTCAGAAGGCGAAAATGTCCAGGGCGACGGCGAAGATGCTGAGTTTGAGTCTTTGGAACTACTCTATAGTCGTTTAGTGGCTGATTTTTGGGAGTTACAGGGGGGGATCGGTTATCAAGGCGGTGTTTTCTCCGATGATCACGCTGAACGCACCTATGGGGTTGTCGGCCTGCAAGGCGTAATGCCCTACGGCATTGAAACCGACGTGGCATTACAAGTGAGTGAAGATGGCGACGTGGCCGCCAGTTTTGAAGGCGAATACGATCTGCGCCTGACTCAGCGGCTCTACCTACAGCCGCGCACCGAAATTGCCGTGGCCGCCAGTGAAGTTGAAGAATTTGGCGTGGGCGAAGGCCTTAACTCGGTTCGTGCTGGCCTACGGCTAGGCTACGAAGTGACCCGACGCTTCGCCCCCTACATCGGTGCCTATTGGGAGAAAGAATACGGCGACACTGCAGATCTCTCCCGAGCCAGTGGCGACAACACTGAAGATACTGGAGTTGTTGCCGGTGTTAAACTAATGTTCTAACGACTCTGACAGTGTGTAACTTTTAACGTCACCAAATGGTGGCGTTTTTTATTATTTTTATTTTTATATTCAGCTTCATTTCAAAAACCCCAGCTAATATAACCATGTAACCAACCACTGGAGTAGTTATCATGAAAGTTAAATCAATTCTCTTTGGAGCGCTTGTCGCTAGCATTCTTTCAACGCCTGCATTGGCTAACTATGGGACGACCATCCAAGATCTGCCACTACTTGAAAGAGGCGTCTCTTCTACACAATTGCTGGCCCAAGGCCAATCAAAGCGTTTCAATATTAACATTCAACAAGCGACTACGCTGAAGATAGCAAGTGAGCACTTCCCAGGCGCAACCAGCACTGGTAACCGTATCTCTGCTGTGCTTTACAATGCAGCTGGACAGCAGGTGGCAGAAGCATCCAGCCCCCGTGGCCATTTTGAAATGGTTCGCCAATTGCAGCCAGGTAATTATCAGCTTGAAGTAACAGGCAATGCATTGGGAGGTACTAAAGAAAAGGACAATAACCGCTATGAGTTACATGTTGATTATTAATATATAGTCAATGATTTAAAATATAGGGTCAGCCTTCATGCTGGCCCTTTTATTTACATACATGTCTATCGTTGCATAAGCCTATTTGTAACCGTAGCTAGAATTTTAAAATAAAAGAGTAGGGTGTACTTGCCTGTGTGTGGCACATAGGTTCTATGCTTTTAGTTAACATCACGTTTTTAGCAAAGGAGGCACAATGCCAAGGTCAGCACCCACTACCTCTGCACGGGTTTACCGGATGAAAACCGCCGAGCATATGTGCCCGTTCGGTTTGAAAACGCTTGATTTACTCAAGCGTAAAGGCTTTGAAGTTGACGATCACACGTTAACCTCCCGTGATGAGATAGACGCGTTCAAGGCTCAAGAAAACGTCGACACTACGCCCCAAGTGTACATCGGTGATAGCCGCATTGGAGGCTATGAAGAATTACGCGAACATTTGGGAATGAGCGTTTCCAATTCAAAAGAAAAGACTTATCGGCCCGTGCTGGCGATTTTTGCCGTCGCACTGCTAATAGGTCTATCGATTAGCTGGGCCGTACAGGGTTCGTTACTCACAGCGCGCATGCCGGAATATGCAGTGGCTACCGCTATGGTGCTACTTGGCCTACAAAAACTGCAGGATGTCGAAAGTTTCAGTAATATGTTTTTGAACTACGATTTGCTGGCTCAGCGCTATGTGCCCTACAGCTATGTTTATCCCTACGCCGAAACACTAGCTGGCCTGCTCATGCTGGCCGGGGTATTAACCTGGTTTGCCGCGCCGCTTGCCCTATTTGTTGGTACGGTAGGTGCCGTCTCTGTGTTTAAAGCCGTGTATATCGACAAGCGGGAGCTGAAGTGTGCCTGCGTCGGCGGAAACAGTAATGTGCCGCTGGGCTTTGTATCGTTAACTGAAAATCTGGTAATGATCGCCATGGGTCTGTGGATGCCATTACGCATGTTGGTAGGTTAAGCCTACCTCTCTTACGCCAAAGCATAATCTGGATCAGATGACTAACTGGACTATATTCAGCTTGTATTCAGCTAACTCAAACAGACTTGCGTAGCACTTACCAGACGCTTGCCTAAGGCGCAGAATCTGCACGCCTTGGGCTTTATTTCTAGGAGGGTTTGTATGGCTGACCAGGATAGAAAGCCACAGTACGAAGAAGGGAGCCTCTCTCTTATCGGTGCCGTAGCGCTAGGCACAGGGGTGATGATCGGAGCGGGGATTTTTGCCTTAACTGGACAGATGGCAGAAATGACCGGCTCTCTATTCCCCCTAGCTTTTTTAGCCGCCGCAATCATTGTCTCTTTCAGCGCTTATTCTTACGTCAAAATGTCGAATACCTACCCATCTGCCGGGGGGATTGGCATGTATTTGCAAAAAGCGTATGGCTCAACCCTTCCCACCGCCTTTCATGCGCTATTGATGTATTTTTCCATGGTGATCGCGCAAAGCTTTTTAGCGAGAACTTTCGGTTCTTACACGCTGGAGTTATTTGACCTGGGCGATCGCTCGCTGTTTGTGCCACTGCTCGGAGTTGGCTTATTGCTAGCGGCTTTTTTGATCAATTTATCCGCCAATAAGTTGATCGAGACAGTCGCTTCGGTGCTGGGTTTCATCAAGATTGGCGGCATCATCGTGTTTGGTATTGTTGGTGTCTTTATTGCCGATTCTATCGGCATGGGAACTGGCGGAGATGCGCCATCTCCAACCCTCTCAGGCTTTTTGGGCGCTACGGCGTTAGGTATTTTGGCTTTCAAAGGTTTTACGACCATTACCAACAGCGGCTCGGAGCTGCAAAACCCAAAGCGTAACCTGGGCAAGGCCATCATGATCTCCATCGCGCTATGCGTAGTCATCTATGCGCTTGTGGGCTTTGCGGTGGCCAGCAATCTTTCCTTATCTGAGATTATCGAAACTCAAGACTATTCGCTAGCGGCAGCGGCTCGGCCTGCGCTTGGTGAAGCCGCCGTTGGCTTTACCGTTGTTTTAGCCATGCTAGCCACAGCCGGTGGGATCATTGCCAGTGTGTTTGCGGTATCACGCATGCTCGCCATGCTGGCTGAAATGAAATTGGTTCCACACCGCCACTTCCATATGCCAGGTAGCCTGCAAAAGCACACGTTGGTGTACACCATTGTGTTCGGCTTAGTCTTGACTGCATTTTTTGACCTTAGCCGTATTGCGGCGCTCGGCATTATTTTTTATTTGATCATGGATATGGCTATCCATTGGGGAGTGTTGCGTCACCTCAGGGAAAGCGTGGGCGCTAACGCGATTATTCCTAGCATAGCCATCTTGCTAGATGTCCTCGTACTGGGTGGCTTTGTTTGGGTAAAAGCCACTTCCGATCCACTGGTACTTGTCGTTGCTGCCGGAGTGATGGCCGTGCTGCTCATCGGCGAGTGGCTATTTCTTGCCAAGAGCAACAGCTCAGCCGATAGCAACCACACGCATTCCCACTAATCGCAACTGCAAAAAGTAAGGAACGAATAAATGGAGATTAAAACGTTTGGCGAGTTAATCGATTGGACACGTCAGTTACATGCCCATCTTGCCCAGTGCTTGGCCCACTGCGCTAATCAGCACGAAGAAGAACGCGCACAAATGCTGCTTAATTATCTGTCTCTTCATGAGGGAGAAATGCAGCGGGTAATTGCTGGCTTTGAAGACAACGCAAGCGACAGCGTATTGCATACCTATGTGTACGACTACCTCTCTCATCAACCTATTCGCAGCCACCGAACCTGCGATGCGCCTTACGCCACGCTAGCCCGGATTTCTCATAGCACCTCAGCAAGTACCGCACCCAGGCCGCCATGCTATTAAAAACCTATTGGTACATCTTAA
>NZ_JABUZA010000070.1 GCF_014897985.1 Halomonas colorata | reverse complement strand
TCCATGGCAGCACTGAATCCTATGCAGTTGACGATAGCCGTATTATCGCTGATGGCAGTGACTTTTTCAGAGCTTCCTTAGGTATCCGTAAATTAATTTTTGTAACGGCTTTTCTTGACTTGCGGATGTATCCGCCTGTTTATAAAAACGCCTCATTTCTTTGATCGGCACTGCCCCTCGCACCGCCCAGCACCCTATGCTTTGGTATCATAGAGCGCTGTGAGGCCAAACAAAAAATCCCCCCCACAGATAAGGATCATATTTTGCAAATGATACGCCCTATTTTCGCTTTGACGCAGTATCGCAACGCTTTCGTACAACAATGTTACAATTTTTACTTGTACATTGTTTAACTATTCTCTATTGTTTGTAGTGTTCGCGGCAAGGAAACCGCACACAAGGGAATGACGGCTCAGGAAGAGCAACGCAACATCAGGGAAGAGCAAGGTAACAAAAAAGCGTCCTCAGCTGAGGGCGCTTTTTTTGTGCGTAGCCATCTGCCGCCCTTCTCCCAAAAGCAAAAAAACGCTCGATCTGCGCTATCATGGCCGCTTTGATTGATAGCTATTAAGTGAGCGTGCCGTGAACATCGATGCACGAACGTTTTATCGCAACGGGCCAGCCCATCGTCAGCATGAGCCCAGCAACTTTGCGCTTATTCGGCGCCAGTTTGATTTTCGCTCCATCGAGATTGGCCGCTGGGTAACGCCTAATGAGCGCGACCGCGCAGCAACGCTGTTTCATGATGCATTGTGCGATTTGATGTTGATTCTACAGGGGCCAGAGACGTTGGTGTCGTTACGCGGCTCGCTCGCGCTGCAATATGGCAGCGGCGGTCGGCCAGGGGTCGCGGCCCACTATGCCCCTGGCCAGCGCAGCTTTGCGCTAGCGAAAAATGCAGGCCCAGGGAGCATCGCGCACGAGTGGTTCCACGCCTTTGATCACTACATTGCGCAGAAGTGTTTCAAGGGCCTATCTCGCGATATGTTTGCCTCGACCGCCTGGCTGGCTGATGCCCCTCCTATTCCCCACCCTCTTAACCAACGCCTGATGGACTGCTTTACGGCCATTCTGCTACAGCCCGGCGGCAAACAGCCCAGCGAGCTTTTCCAACACTCGGCTGCGATGGATCGCAAACTGGGGCAAGTGTATTACAGCAAACCCGAAGAGCTATGCGCCCGAGCGTTTGAAGCCTTTGTGCAGGATGCCCCAATCAAGAATCACTTTCTGGTCAAGGGCACCAAAGCCACGCCAGAGGCCGAGCTTGGCCTTTATCCACAAGGCAGCGCCCGCAAGACTATCAATACAGCTTTTCAAGAGTATTTTAGCCAGTTGGGCAGTGCCTTGAACCGCTTGAAATACAACGGGGCCAACCAGCCGCTTAATTGCCCGGCTGGCCTGGAAAAGGAATAAACTCGGCATTGTCATCAGGCGGAAGCTGGAAGCGGCCATGTTCAAAATCGCCTTCAATCCAAGCCTCCTTGGCGGCTTCAAGCTTCTCTTTGGAAGAAGCGACGAAGTTCCAGGACACATAGCGTGGGCCGTTGAGCGTTTCGCCACCCAGCAGTACCAACCGCGCGCCGCGCTCGCCTGCCGTGACGGTAATCGGGTCGCCTGGGCGGAACACCATCATCCGGCCTTCCTCGAAGACTTCACCTGCAATGATCACGCTGCCCGAGGTAATGTAAATCCCGCGGTCTTCATGGTCATCAGGAAGCGGTAATTTAGCGCCCGGCATCAGGGTGGCATCGGCGTAAAACATTTCCGAGAAGGTCTGTACGGGGGCCTTTTCGCCCCAGGCCGTGCCCAGAATCAAACGCACCTCTTTACCTTCGCCTTGCAATAGCGGCAGGGCTTCCTGGCCTTGATGCTCAAAGGTGGCAGGCTTGTCTTCATGCTCTTCAGGTAGCGCCACCCAGGTTTGAATACCAAACAGTGAATGCGGTGACTGCTGACGCGTGACGGGGCTCGTGCGCTCTGAATGGGTAACGCCATTGCCAGCCACCATCCAGTTGACCTCTCCTGGGTAGATCATTTGGTTGGTGCCCAGGCTATCGCGGTGCTGAAATTCCCCCTTATAAAGATACGTAACGGTGGCCAGTCCAATATGCGGATGGGGGCGAACATCGATCCCGCCTTCGGTCAAGAACTCAGCTGGTCCCATCTGATCGAAGAAGATGAACGGACCCACCATCTGCCGCTTGGGTGCAGGCAGCGCACGGCGCACTTCAAAGCCGCCCAGATCACGCGCGCGAGGGATAATCAGCGTTTCGATATCCTTAAGGTTACCCGCTGATGGGCATTGGGGTTCAATCGTCGGCATCCAACTCATGTGCTGCACTCCTCAATGATAGCGTGGGCAAGGCGGCCCGGCTTTTTAGTGATTGCTTATTACTTGTTTCTTACGCCAGGCTCAGCGAAACATCCATGGCGCTACCAGTCGCACAACGCGTGGCATGACGACATACACCACCAGCCCTACAATCGTGGCGGCCACAAATCCGTGCCGGATTCCCCACGTACTCAATAGTGGAAACGCTTCAAAGATAGGCGCCCATAAAAACGGCACTAACATGGTCAGCGGCCAGATCACCGCGGTCGTTACCACCCACTGCTTCCAGCGAACCGGCTGCTTGCTTGGGGCCGCCCCAGCGGTATGAAACCAGTAATCGATCCCGCTACTGATCTCGATTTCCTCTTCCTGACGAAACGCCGGCAGGATATCGCGCACCAATGCCTGACGCTCTTTCGATTCAAGCCAGCGTGCAGCCTCTTCGGAAGACGCAAAGCGCAAGGCAATCTCGAAATCGTGCTGGCCTTCGGTGGGCCTTAAAATATGTACCCCTTGGTGGCCAGGGTACTGGCTAGCCGCCTGGATGATTCTTCGTAGCCAGGCTTCATATTCGCTTCGCGCGCTGGGCTTGACGCGATGACAAATTTTCAGCGTAACGCTGTTCGCAGCTTGGATTGGGCTGGAACCCGTACTTGAACCCGTACTTGAAACAGTTGTTGAAACAGGCTCTTGTGACATTATGAAGCTCCCGTTATCGGTGCAGATAAACGCACCGTGCTGCCCCAACGGAAAACAAGCCACCGGAAACACGCGCCGCCAGTGGCTCTCCGTGATTACTTGCTCGTCAGCGTGCTGTAGCTGTTCATCAGGTTGCGATAATCGGGAATATGGTTGGCGAACAAGGTGCCCAGGCCTTCAACATCGTTGCGCCAGTCGCGGTGCAGCTCACACGCAGCGCCAAACCAGTTCATCATTTGCGCACCGGCGTTGGACATACGATCCCAGGCGGCATCACGCGTCATGGCATTGAAAGTGCCCGAGGCATCGGTGATCACAAACACGTCAAACTCTTCTTCCAGGGCGGAAAGGGCTGGGAAGGCAACACATACTTCCGTCACGACACCGGCAATAATCAGCTGCTTCTTACCGGTCGCTTTTACGGCTTTCACGAAATCTTCATTATCCCAGGCGTTAATTTGGCCAGGGCGGGCGATATAAGGCGCGTCCGGGAAGAGTTCTTTTAACTCGGGCATTAACGGGCCGTTGGGGCCATTTTCAAAACTGGTAGTGAGAATAGTCGGCAGGTTGAAATATTTGGCCATATCGGCCAGGGCCAGCACGTTATTTTTAAAGCGGTCAGGTTCAATATCACGAACCAGTGAAAGCAGGCCTGCTTGATGATCAACTAACAGTACGGCAGCGTTATCTTTATCGAGACGAACGTAAGGTTTTGACATGATCCACTCCTGATACTCAGTTAATGGAGCCATCAGCATTGGCAGCTCCGGTTGGCCTTGCGACTTACGAAACTGAGTGTAAGCGGTCGCCAGCCCGATGATTAGATGGGAAAATCACGACACACCGTTTCATTTTGAGAACGATAATGACAATTCCCAATCTCAATGACCTTTATTACTTTGTACAAGTGGTGGACCACGAAGGCTTTGCACCGGCGGGTCGCGCCCTGGGTATTGCCAAGTCAAACCTTAGCCGGCACGTTGGAGAGCTCGAAAAACAGCTAGGCGTGTTATTACTGCACCGCTCGACGCGACATTTACGCATGACCGATATCGGCCAGCGCTATTACCTGCACTGTAAAGCCATGCTGAAAGAGGTCGAGGCCGCCCAGCAGGTGATTGAAGAGAGCCAGACAGGCCCCTGCGGTACCATTCGGCTAAGTTGCCCCACAGGGTTACTCCACTTCCATGTTAGTGCCATGCTGGCGGAGTTCATGGTGCTCTACCCCCAGGTACATATTCATCTAGAAGCGGCCAATCGCCATGTCGACCCGCTGACCGAAGGGGTCGATATTGCCATTCGTGCCCGCCCTTTGCCGTTTGAAGATAGCGATCTATTTCACAAAGTATTATCTGATAGCAGCCAGTGCCTGGTGGCGAGCCCCAAACTGCTTAGCCAATATGGCACCCCGCAAGCGCCTGGCGACCTTACCCGCTTCCCAAGCATTAGCCGGGCAAGGCCCATCGAGCAACACTCCTGGCGATTGCAGCGCGATGAGCAAATTGAGGTGATCGAGCATTCGCCGCGTTTAATCACCACCGATATGACCGCCCTATACCATGCCACGCTGGCAGGCGTGGGCATTGTGCAGCTGCCCAAGCTGGTGCTCCCCGGCGCCATTGAATCCGGCCAGCTGGTGCTCGTGTTACCGGAATGGGAACTTCGCCAGGAAGTGATTCACGCAGTTTATCTGGCCCGCCGGGAGCTACTTCCCTCTGTTCGCGTGCTGCTGGACTTCATGGCCGAACGCTACGCCAAGCTAAAGCTATAGCTAAGCCGACAACGCAATTACATAACACTGGGGGTCGGGTCTATGCTGATGAGTACCAACATAGGAGGTGCAATATGTCTCAGCAACAGTGTGCTTGCCCCAAGTGCGATTGCGCAGTGGATAGCCAAGCCATAGAGAAAAATGGTCAAAAATTCTGTTCCGAGTCCTGCGCCATTGGCCATACGGATGGCTCAACAGGCTGTGGCCATAACTGCAGCTGCGGTAAGTAACCGCTTAGCAAAGCAATTTTATTCGTTAAGCGATCGCGCCCGGCAGCCTCTGCCGGGCGCTTTCTTTTTAAGGTATCCCCCCTGCATTTCACGGCGCTTGAACGATATCACTTTGCTATCGTGCGAAAACGAACCCGATGCGCTAAGCTGAGAGATCATCCAAGCCACTTACAAGGAATGTAAAATGCCTTCTACTACCGTTATTGTCGTTGTTGTTGTCGTCATTGCCGTACTGGGTATCGGTTTCAGCGGCGGCCTGCCGTTCTAAGCAATCGACAACAATCAGGTTTATAAGGCGGGGAGAGACTCCAACCTTCCCCGCCTACAAAAGAAAAGCCCGCTGAAAAAAATCAGCGGGCTTTTTGCTTTTCTTCGTAGAAGCGGTGCTTCGATGAGTACTAAATCGCCGGGTTCCGAAGAAGCAGCGACTCAACGCATCACTTGTAGCGTTCTAGCCAATGAGCATAGGGGGCTGGCAAGGTCCAGGAAGCACGTTCTACCCCCAGCTCCTGGGCAGCGAGGTAGGGCCAGTTAGGATTAACCAGATGCGACCGGCCAATCATCGCCAAGTCCAACTGGCCACTCTTGATGGCTTCTTCAGCAACACTCGGCGTACCGAAGCCCCATGCGGAGGCCACGGGGATTCCCGCCTCGCGCCCTACCCGCTGGGCAACATCGCCCATAAAGCCCGCGCCCCAAGGGATGTTGGCATCAGGAATGGTGAAGCCAATACTCACGCTAAGCAGATCCAGCCCACCATCTTTGAAGCGACGCGTCAGCTCGATAGCCTCGCCCAGGGTCTGCTCGTCGCGCCCGTCGTATTCGATAACCCCCAGACGCGCGGTCAGCGGCAGGTGCTCCGGCCATACTTCGCGAACCGCGGCCAGGGTCTCCAACAGGAAGCGACTACGGTTGTCGAAGCTGCCGCCGTAGGCGTCATCACGCTGGTTGGAGTGATCAGATAAGAACGTCTGGGCCAGATAGCCATGGGCGAAATGCAGCTCCAGCCACTCGAAGCCGGCATCGCGCGCACGACGAGCGGCCGCCACGAAGTCCTCGCGCACCCGGGCAATGTCTTCAAGCGTCATGGCCTTCGGCTGTTTATCGAGGTGGGCGCCAAAGGCAACCGCTGACGGGGCGATGGTCTGCCAGCTACGCGGATCATCTTCGCTAATATGGTCATCGCCTTCCCACGGGCGGTTTGCGCTGGCCTTGCGCCCGGCGTGGGCAATCTGGATACCCGGCACGGAACCCGCCGCCTTGATCGACTGCACTACCGGCACAAAGGCCTGGGCAAGGTCATCATTCCAGATACCGGCGCAGCCGGGAGTGATACGGCCTTCCGGCGACACGGCAGTTGCCTCGACCACCACCAGCCCCGCTCCACCGCGAGCCAGGGAAGCATAATGCACGCGGTGCCAGGCGTTAATCAGGCCATCTTCCGCTGAGTACATGCACATGGGAGGAATCGCGATACGGTTACGCAGGGTGACGTCTTTAAGTGTGAAGGGTTGGAACAGCGCAGACATTAAGGTTTCTCCAAAGGGGTTATTACTTAAGTTCGATAATATTCGAACTATGGGCAAAGGGCAAATTCGTGTATGATTTATCCATGCGCCCTTTCAAACATCCCCCCGTTAGCGAGTTCGTTCTTGAGCGTTTGCTTTACGCCTTGAGTGATCCTGTTCGTCTGAAGATTGTACGGCGCCTTGCCACATTAGGTGAGGCAAGCTGCGGCGAGCTGGACGGTGGCCGCCCGAAATCCACCATGTCGCATCATTTCCGGATATTGCGCGATGTCGGGTTGGTAAACACCCAGACCGTGGGCACGACCCATATGAACTCGTTGCGTAAAGATGATGTGGATAGCCGATTCCCAGGCCTGCTGGAGGCGATCCTGTCCCAGCCTGAATAGTGGCTATACGCCATGGCCGCCACTTCTACTCGGTAAATGACACGCGGCGGATGGGAAGACTCGAATTCCTACGCCCACCAAAAAAGCCCGCTGATTTTTTCTCAGCGGGCTTTTTGGTTAGTGGCCTTTTCGCTTACCCAACTATTCGTTCAGCTTCTCGGGTTTGGGTGGGGCACCTACTCTCACTTCGCTGAGATCCTCATGAGACAGGCCGCGCAACAGTGAGAACATCATTATAAACACCAGAATAAACATCGGCAGGCCAACAACGGTGATCACCTCCTGCAAGGCGGTAAGCCCCGCATCGCCCGCCAGCACAATCAGCATGGCCGCCAGCATGCCTTCTGAGACACCCCAGAAGACACGCTGTTGCCATGGGCCAGGGTCTGCGCTGCCGGTACACAGCATATCGACCACCAACGACGCAGAATCCGATGAGGTGGCAAAGAAGATCGCCACGACCACTACCGCCAACCCCTGGATTAACGTAGCCGCCGGGAAGTTATCAAAAAACGCGAACATGGCAAGCGGGATGCTTTCCGCCACGGCGGTGGACAAAACCCCGGCCTGATCCCCCATTGCTTCCCGTGCGGCAGCCCCAATCCCATCAATCTCCATGGCCGACCAGCCAAAGATTGCAAACCACACCAGCGTAAAGATAGACGGCGCGAACAGTACACCGAGCACAAACTCTCGAATGGTGCGCCCGCGGGAGATTCGCGCCACAAAGATGCCGATGAAAGGCGACCACGTGACGGTCCAGGCCCAATAGAACACCGTCCAACTGCCCTGCCATCCCCAACCGCTGCCATCAGTATTGGTATAGCGCGCCAGCGTGTCATTCCAGAACGCCATCGGCAGCAGGTTGGTAATGTAGAGGCCAAAGGTTTCGACCACGGCACGCAGCAGAAAAACGGTCGAGCCGGTAAACAGCACAAACATCAGCAGGCCAACGGCCATGCCGATATTGATATTGGAAAGCAGCTTGACGCCGGAATCCAGCCCCGCCACGATCGATCCAACGGCAACGGCTGTCAGCACAGCGATAATGGTCACTTTGATAAACACCGAATCCGGCACACCCAACAGCTCTGTTAGCCCCGCATTAATCTGCTGCGTGCCCAAGCCAAGGGAGACTGCCACACCAAACAACGTACCCAGAATGGCAAAGATATCCAGAGTTTTACCGATAGGCCCGTGAATGCGCTCGCCCAGCAGCGGATAGAATACCGAGCTAAAACGCATCGGTAAGTTGTAACGATAGATAAAGTACGCAAACGCCAGCCCCGGCATGGCGAAAATCGCCCAGGTATGCAGCCCCAGGTGATAGATCGAAAAGCTCATGGCATCGTCGGCGGCTTCCACCGAAAAAGGCTCGACACCCGGCCTAGGAGGCGTAGAGAAGTGGGAAATAGGCTCGGCAACCCCCCAGAACATCAGCACGGTGCCGATACCGCCCGCAAACAGCATAGTGAACCAGGAGATATTGCTATAAGCCGGCTTGGCATCATTGCCGCCCAGGCGAATCGCCCCGTAACGGCTGATCGCTACCCACAGCAAAAACGCCACCCAACTGGTCACCCCTAAAATAAAGAACCAGCCAAGGTTAGTAACCACCCACTCTCGCCCCGCACCAAAGGCGTTACCTATCGCGTCCGGTGCAATTAACAGCGCCACCAGGAACAGCACCATGATGCCTGCGGAAGTGAAAAAAATGGTCGGATCTGTTCGAAGTCCAAGCTTTTTGGCGAGATTATTGAGCATGTGCGTTCCCTTTGTCTTTACAACAACATAGGGGTTATGGGCTGATTGCGCCAAGGTGTTAGAGAAATACAGGATGCTAGCGGCGGGTACAACATGGGACAGAACAGTTTTCAGCTACTGCCATAAGAAAGCGTAGGTACAGGCTTTTGGAGGGGAAACGGGGTGAATAAGCATAAGTTTTAAATGGCTGGTTTCGGCCAAGAGCGGCCATTGAGGGAATGCTGATATAACGCCGCCAGCAGGTGCCGAAAGACCACAGCAAGCGACAGTTTTTTGGTTCCTCTGACTGGCTTTGTTAGGCACTCTCAGCCTCGCTTTCTGCTGAGGGCAAAATTCTACCCTTGTCGATCCAAGTTTCTTCTTGGTACTCCTTTCCCGTTCTGTTTGAGAACTCATCGAGATAATATGAACGGAAGCACAACCAGAACCCGTTCTCATCTTTAGCCTCTCTCCTGATGCAAGAATAATACGGAAAGATCGTAGAGCTAATGTCGAAATCTATTAGCGAATCATCATCTGCTTTCCTGAATTCCATGAGTTCCAAAACTTTGCTCTTTTCTGACGTCATTTCAAGGAAATAGTCATCTACGTTCGCTTTAATCTCTTGCTCCCAGGTGGCCTTCGTTACCTCAACAATAACTGGATTAAGAGCAACTAGATAATTCCTATTTGATATTTGTGAAATCAGTTTGACGTATTTATTTTCGAGTAATGCTTTAAAAGCCAAATTTGAAAAATCTAGCGTGATGTCCCGTAGAGTCAATTCGCGCAGTTTTTCTTTTGATTCCCAACCCAAATGTTCAAATGACTCTGTATATTTTCGCAAAAGCGCCTCGTTATCATTGGCCGTTTTTAGGTCGCTTTCAGCTTTATGCTTAATTTCTTTCTGAGTATGTTTTCTAGCCTCCAGCTTTCCTGACACAAAGCTCCAGACCATCTCACCTAACCAGATAATGATTTGCCCGACTATTGATCCTAAACCTACGCCTGCAAGTAAGACTACGATAGAGATATTTTCCTCTGGCGTTCCTAAGGACTTCGCAAGCTCACTAAAGTATTTCCAAGATATGACAATGGACACAGAAACTGAAAGGTACTTCACTGCCGCTTTCGGTGAAGTTAATGCTGAAAGAAGTTTAATTATTGTTGAGGCAGTTTCACTCATAATCATCTCCGTTATGGACGCTGCCTAACATTGCGCTCTGCGGCTAATTTGGAGCACAACGGAAAATTGGTCCGACAGCAGAGCTTTGTTAAATCTCAATTCACCTACCATTGCTCCGGGCTAAAATCGGTTTCATTGGAATCACGAGGCACCTCAAACCAATCACCATTCGGCTCAGCATAGTCGGCATACATCCCTGACATCGTTTTTCGGTCTGCTGCTTGCCTTCCAGATACTTGCTTAAATATCGATCTATTAGAATCCCACGTATATTCTTCTTTTGGTAGTTCAACCTGCATTTCTTGATTATCTGTTTTTGTATACGTAACTCGCCCTATAGTGGTCAATTTTGGAAAAACACCATCCATTATTATTTTATTGTTTTGTTCGAATTTGACATCTGACTTATAAGCCCCCCACGAACCATCTATGTATTCATAGTATGGTTTGTCAAGTGCTTCAGTGACTATCTGGTTACCTAATGCGTAAATTCTGACTGACTCACCATATAATCCAGTACCACTTTGGGTCATGTATTTTACGCTTACTAAATACTCAGGTGATGATTGCTTTGTTTCAAAAACTTTTATTGCTTGAATCCCTAACCCAAAGTCATAAGAGGCCGATATAAGGGATTCGGTATCCAAGCCAAAAAAAAGAATAAATCCGTCAATTTTATATTGGTCTATCGTAGATATAACTACCATATCACCTAAAATCTTAGCCGCTAACGGTTCCTTCCAACGCCCAACGATGCTCATTAGATTATTACTTGCATTAGATTCACCAAGTAAAGCAATCAGCCCTTCGTAAATTTTATCAAGGTTGTCTTGGCTCGATGCATTTATTGCATTAACTATCGAATTTAAACTAGGGAAGGTCTGAATAACTGCCGATATTCATCAACGCTCACTTGAGCCGACAAAAAATCGAAAATTCAGACACTCTTCT